>CANIIA010000008.1 GCA_947467435.1 Betaproteobacteria bacterium | reverse complement strand
GCGGTGCGATTTGAAGACATGACCGAAGAAGAGTCTGCACCATTACTTGACTATCTCAACCGGCATAGTCAGCGACCAGAGTTTCAAATTCGTTTGCGCTGGACTCAAGGCACATTGGCGCTTTGGGATAATCGCGCAACACAGCACTTGGCGATTAATGATTACGCGGGATATCGGCGCGTCATGGATCGACTCACAATCGCCGGAGACGCGCCGTATTTTCGTGCTTAGTGGATTTCAGGTTCCGCTGTGGGTGCCGTACCTTCGAGAAAGTCAAAGTCGCAGCCTTCATTGGCTTGTTTGATGTGGCGCGAAAAAATCACGCCATAACCGCGCTCGTACTTTGGCGCAGGGCGTTGCCATGCAGCTTGACGCTGAGCTAATTCATCCGCGCTAATTTTTAAATTGAGTTCGCGCTTAGCCACGTTGAGTTCAATCAGATCACCCTCTTGTACGAGCGCGAGTGGACCGCCGACGTAGGCTTCGGGCGCGACATGCAAAATACAGGTGCCATAGCTGGTGCCACTCATGCGCCCATCTGAGATGCGTACCATGTCTTTGACGCCAGCACGCACGAGTTTTTTTGGAATAGGGAGCATGCCCCATTCAGGAAAACCAGGGCCGCCAAGTGGACCGGCATTTTTTAAGACCAACACGCTGCTTGCATCGACCTCGAGCGTCTCGCTATCGATGCGCGCAGCCATGTCGTTGTAATCTTCAAACACCACCGCGCGGCCCGTGTGTTGTTGTAATGCCGGATCTGCTGCACTGGTTTTTAACACTGCGCCATCGGGAGCCAGATTGCCACGTAACATGATGATGCCGCCGGATGCTTGCAAGGCTTGATCTAGCGGCAAGATCACCTCCGGATTCCAGACCTGAGCGCCAGCGATATTTTCACCGAGCGTGTGTCCGTTGACGGTTTTTGCTGAGAGATCAAGTAACGGGCTGAGTTGATTTAACAGCGCACGTAAACCGCCTGCGTAGAAAAAATCTTCCATCAAATATTTTTTTCCGGAAGGTCGGACATTCGCGATGACCGGCACCTTGGCAGAAATTTCGTTGTAACGCTCGAGCGGAAAACTCAATCCCGCGCGACCAGCCATAGCGACTAAATGCACAATCGCATTGGTTGAGCCACCCATGGCCATCAAGGTGGTGATGGCGTTATCAAACGAACCGCGTGAAAGAATGTCGCGTGGTTTTAAATCTTCCCAAACCATCTCGACGATACGTTTGCCAGTGAGCGTGGCCATGCGGGCATGATTGGAGTCGGGTGCCGGAATCGATGAATAACCGGGCAAGGTAAATCCCAAGGCTTCGGCTAAGGACATCATCGTGGCCGCTGTACCCATCGTCATGCAGGTGCCCGGTGAACGCGAGATGGTGTCTTCGATTTCTTTCCAGTCGTTTTCGCTAATCCGACCCGCGCGAAGTTCGTCCCAATATTTCCAAGTGTCCGAGCCCGAACCGAGTGTTTGATCGCGCCAATGGCTATTGAGCATGGGTCCCGCAGGTAAATAAATTGCGGGTAGGTTCATACTGGTGGCGCCCATCAACAACGCAGGTGTTGTTTTATCGCATCCCCCCATCAAGACAGCGCCATCGGCCGGGTAAGAACGCAGTAACTCTTCGGTTTCCATCGCTAAAAAGTTGCGATACATCATGGTGGTGGGTTTTTGCATTGTTTCTGCAAGCGCCATCGCAGGCATTTCGAGCGGAAATCCACCGGCTTGCCAAATACCGCGCTTCACTTCTTCAACGCGTTGTTTAAAGTGCGTGTGACAGTGATTGATGTCCGACCATGTGTTGATGATGGCGATCACAGGTTTGCCTGCGTAGTCGGTGCGGTCGTAGCCCATCTGTGCGGTGCGTGAGCGATGACCAAATGAGCGCAAATCTTTCACACCAAACCAGCGGTGGCTACGCAGTTCTTCGGGTTTTTTGCGCGTCATGGCAGGCGTCCTTACGTCAACAAAAGGTCAATAAAGAGCGCAGCGTTATCATGCGCTGCGCTGTGACGGGGTGTGGGTTGATTAAGCGGTGCGTGCTTCTGCTGCGCGCTTTAAAGGCACCACAGCAAGTTGTTGCAGTTCTTCAAACGGCATGCCCTCGACCCAATCGAGCACATAGACACCGTCTTTGCGTAGATCAAATACCGCCAGATCGGTGTACACGCGATTGACGCAACGTGCGCCGGTTAATGGATACGTGCAACGCTCAACGAGTTTGCTTTCACCTGCTTTGGTGAGCAGCTCCATCATCACAATCACGTTTTTTGCACCGACCGCTAAATCCATTGCCCCACCCACGGCTGGAATCGCATCGGCCGCACCCGTGTGCCAGTTGGCGAGATCTCCGTTGATGGCCACTTGAAATGCACCGAGTACGCAAAAATCAAGATGCTGTCCACGGATCATGCCAAATGAATCGGCATGATGAAAAAACGAACCGCCCGCAAGTAGCGTGACGGCTTCTTTACCTGCGTTGATTAAGTCGTAATCTTCTTCACCTTTAGGCGGTTTAGGACCGATCCCCAAGACGCCATTCTCGCTGTGCAAAATCACTTCGCGTCCGGCCGGAATATGATCGGCCACCAGTGTGGGTAAACCAATGCCTAAGTTGACGTAAGCGCCTTCGGGAATGTCGCGTGCCATCCGCGCGGCCATTTGATTGCGATCCCATTTTTTCATTTTTCTGTGCTCCTTAAACCGACTGCGGTGCGTGACGCACACGCACGATACGTTTCACAAAAATTCCGGGTGTGACGACGCTCTCTGGATCAATTTGTCCCAGAGGAACAATCTCATCGACTTCAGCAATCGTGCAGCGTGCGGCGGTGGCCATGATGGGGCCGAAGTTACGCGCGGTCATTCGAAATGTGAGATTGCCCCAGCGATCGGCGCGATGCGCTTTGATCAGCGCAAAGTCTGCGTGAATCGGCATCTCCAACACGTAATCGCGCTCACCAATGCGTCGTGTTTCTTTTCCTTTGGCGAGGTCAGTGCCATACGCGGTGGGCGTAAAAAAAGCGCCGACGCCGGCACCCGCTGCGCGGATGCGTTCGGCCAACGTGCCTTGCGGCACTAACTCCAGTTCAAGTTCCCCCGCGCGGTAGCGTTTTTCAAAGTGCCACGCATCGGCTTGTCTTGGAAAAGAACAAATAATTTTTTTGACGCAGCCCGCGCCAATCAATGCGGCTAATCCAGTGTCGCCGTTGCCCGCGTTGTTATTCACGATGGTGAGCTCGCGTGCACCACGGGCCACCAGTGCATCGGTGAGTTCGGTGGGAAGCCCCGCTGTACCAAAACCACCTAAAAGGATGGTGGCGCCGTCGTGCACATCAGCCACGGCCGCAGCCGCAGTCGCGATGGTTTTATCAATCATGGTTGTTTTGCGCGATGGGTCGCGTTTGCCCGTGGTTAAAGCGATCGATTGTGGCACACGCACGCCGCTTTACTGAGGGGCCGCAGCGGAACAACCAGGCGCCGGACCGGGTTTGGTAAGCCTTGGATTGCTAACCTAAGAACGAACATTTGGTTGTTCTCTTAACACACTGATTTTTCAGTCATTATGAATTGTGGTTTTCAGGTTCAAATAATCTGCTAAGTCCTTGTTAGGGCGAGAAAAAATCCTTGACCGGCGCTGCCTGATCCCATAAAGTGGAGAAATGTAGAAAAAAGTGGCGAAATTGGGTGAATTTCGGTTTCTGAACCCATTTTCGACGAGACGAATGGAGGAGCGCCCCTGGGCCTCTGAGAAGGCAGGCAGCCCTGGGTTGCAAACGGGTGCGCAGGCCCATGGAGGACGTGTGTGACCGGCAGCCTTTTGGGCTGCTTCGGCGCGGTTTTGGAGACGGATGCAAATGGCAGGAGTGTTTCACGGCGCAACAATGATCACGTTAGACGCAAAGGGGCGGCTGGCTGTCCCGACGCGCCATCGTGATGCGTTGTCCTCTGCGCAAGCCGAACTGGTGCTGACTGCACATCCGGATGGGTGTGTGTTGCTGTATCCGTTGGCAGCTTGGGAGCCGGTGCGTAGTCGCGTCGAAACGTTTCCTTCATTAAATCCGCAAGCCAGTTGGTGGAAGCGCTTGCTGTTGGGTTTTGAAGAACACGTCACGCCCGATGCGGCGGGCCGTATTTTGATTTCGAGTGCCTTACGCATGCATGCCAAGCTCGAACGCGAGTTGATGTTTGTGGGTCAAGGCGCGTATTTCGAGTTGTGGGATAGCGCGTTATGGAGCGCCAAACTTTCACAGGCGATGGCGCAATCGGGCAACACACCACCACCAGGTATGGAGAACTTCTCGCTGTGACGCAAGCGAGAAGCCCCGCCCCCCATGACCGCGCACCAGCCGGTCCTGCTCAACGAGGCGCTCGCAGCGCTGGCGATTCGGCCCGATGGAATTTATCTCGATGCCACTTTCGGTCGAGGCGGGCATGCACAAGCTTTACTCGCGCAACTCGGTCCACACGGCAGATTGATTGCACTCGATCGCGATCCACAAGCTGTGCAAGTGGCGCAACAAATCACCGATCCACGTTTTTCAATTACACACGTGCCGTTTTCGGCATTACACACCGCGCTCGATGCGCAAGGCGTGCAAACCATCAACGGTGCGCTCTTCGATCTGGGTGTGTCTTCTCCGCAATTAGACGAAGCACAGCGGGGGTTTTCATTTCGCACCGATGGGCCGCTCGATATGCGCATGGACACCACGCGCGGCGAGTCGGTCGCGGACTGGTTACAACACGCTGCTGAAACGGATATAAGAAAGGTTATTGCTGAATATGGTGAAGAACGGTTTGCTCAACAGATTGCAGCAGCGATTGTTGCTGCTCGGGCAACCGAGCCGATCCGGCGGACACGGCAGCTTGCCCATCTCGTGGGTCAGACGGTCCGCACCCGGGAAGTCGGTCAGGACCCTGCGACCCGTACCTTCCAGGCTCTACGGATTTTCATCAATCGGGAGCTTGAGGAAGTGGCGTTGAGTTTGCCCTTGGCGATGCAACGCCTCGCACCCGGTGCGCGTTTGGCGGTGATTTCGTTTCACTCGTTAGAAGACCGCATTGTGAAGCGCTGCATGCAAGCGGCGAGCGTGCACGATTTGCCGCGTGGTTTACCGATCCGCGATGTGGATTTGCCGCGCGCGCCCATGCGTTTGATTGGTCGCGCACAGCGTCCGTCGTCGCAAGAGGTGAAGCACAACCCGCGCGCTCGGAGCGCCACTTTACGTGTGGCAGAACGAACGGACGGCACCTTGGATCTGGCTGCATTACACAACCGCCTAGGCACCCAACCATGGCGAAGCTAAATCTAATTTTGCTGGCGTTGTTGATGGCGTGTGCGCTGGGATTAGTCACGTCGCAACACAAAGCACGAAAATTATTTTCTGATTTAGAACGTGCACAAGCACGCGAGCGCGAATTAAACGTCGAGTTTGGTCAACTACAGCTTGAGCAAAGCACGTGGAGTTTGCATTCTCGTGTCGAGCGTATCGCGGCCCAAGCGTTAAATATGCGCGCGCCCGATCCACGCCGCGTGCGATTGATTCAACCTGAGGGTGCGCGCTGATGGCCCGCAATGCCACACCAGACATCATTCGCTTGCCGGTGTGGCGCGCACGTACGGTGATGATTTGTTTGGTCGCGGGGTTTTTCGTGCTCGCTGGACGCGCCGTGTATTTGCAAGCCGTGAACACTGATTTTCTGCAAATGAAAGGCGAGTCACGGTTTTCGCGTGTACTCGAGATTTCGGCAACACGCGGTCGCATTCTTGAGCGAAATGGCGAAGCGGTGGCGGTGTCTACGCCCGTGTCGTCGATTGCTGCGATTCAAGGTGCAGTGGAGATGTCGCCGGAGCGCATGAAAAAACTTGCCGACACGCTTGGCATGGACGTGCGCGATATCGAAAAACGATTAGCCGATACGACGCACGATTTTATTTTTATCAAACGACAAGTCTCGCCCGAAGTTGCCGAGCGTGTGACGCAACTCGGTATTCCAGGTGTATTGGCGCGGCGTGAGTATCGGCGCTACTACCCGGGTGGCGAGGTGATGGCCCACGTGATTGGTTTTACCGGTGCAGAAGATAAAGGGCTAGAAGGGATTGAATTAGCTTTTGAAGACGCGCTCGCAGGTAAGCCCGGTAGTCGTCGAGTCATCAAAGACAATTTGGGTCGCATTGTCGAGGACGTTGAAGCGATACGCGCTGCCGAAGATGGTCGAGATCTCACGCTGTCCATCGATGGAAAAATTCAAAATCTCGCCTTTGGTGCACTCAAAAGCGCGGTGGAATTTCATCGCGCAAAAGCCGGTGCGATTGTGGTGCTCGATGTGCAGACAGGCGAAGTGTTGGCTTTGGCCAATATGCCAACCTACAACCCGAACAATCGCGGTAAGACCACACTGGCGCAACTTCGCAATCGTGTGATGACCGATATCTTCGAGCCAGGCTCTACCTTAAAACCATTCACCATTGCACTGGCGATGGAAACGGGCAAGGTCGTGCCACAAACGGTGATTCAAACAGCACCAGGCAAGATGACAATCGCCAATCACACCATCAGTGACTCCTCTCCGCATGGTGCGTTGTCGGTATCGCAAGTGATTCAAAAATCTTCAAACATCGGTTCAGCCAAGATCGCGTTGTCGATGCCGCGCGAAGACATGTGGAATAGCTTTATCAAGGTGGGCTTTGGCGCTGCGCCCCGCTTGGGCTTTCCTGGAGAGGCCCGCGGCAAAGTGCATGACTGGAAAAAATGGGGGCAAATCGAGCAAGCCACCATGTCGTATGGGCATGGAATTTCAGTGTCGTTAATGCAATTGGCGCGTGCTTACAGCATTTTTGCGCGTGATGGTGAATTGGTGCCAGTCACGTTGTTGAAATCGCAAACGGTCGCAGAGGGTCAGCGTGTGCTCTCGCCGAATACGGCGCGCGCGGTGCGTGAAATGCTTGAGTTGGCTGTGCAACCTGGCGGCACGGCGCCGAGAGCGCGCGTGATGGGTTATCGCGTGGCAGGCAAAACGGGTACTGCACACAAACTCGATCATGGTGGTTATGCCGCCCACAAATATGTGTCTTCGTTTGCCGGCTTTGGGCCAGTGTCGAATCCACGTTTAGTGATCGCGATCATGATTGATGAGCCCAATAACGGACAGCACTACGGTGGCGCCGTGGCCGCACCGATTTTTTCGCAAGTGATGCAAGGCGCGTTGCGTAGTTTAGGTGTTCCACCCGATGCACCAATGCAACCGATCGAATTACCCGGTGAGGGCGATGAAGTGCGAGAAGGCACATGAGTGAAGAGCGCGTATGGATGTATTCGAGACATTGCGTACGCAGGGCGCAATGATTCACGCGCTCACTTCGGATAGCCGACAGGTGCAGCCTGGCGTGGCGTTTTTTGCGTGGCCTGGTACGCAGGTCGATGGTCGCGCGCATATCGAGCAAGCCTTGCAACGCGGTGCTGCTGCGGTGGTTTGGGAGCAAGAAGGATTTGTCTGGCGCAAGGATTGGAATCGACCCAATGTGCCTGTGCAGGGTTTAAAACAAATGGCTGGTGTGTTGGCAGCACAATTTCATGGCGAGCCGTCCGCAGCACTGTGGGTGTGCGGTGTCACGGGCACCAATGGCAAAACGTCATGTTCACAATGGATTGCTGCGGCGTTACAAGCACACGGCATCAAGAGTGGGGTGGTTGGTACGTTAGGTGCGGGACCCGTTGGTGAACTGGTGGCGGTGCAAAACACCACACCCGATCCGCTAGCGATTCAACATCTACTGTCGCAGATGCGCGATCGCCAAGTGCAAGCGGTGGCCATTGAAGCGTCTTCGCACGGCTTACAACAATCGCGTTTAGCTGGTACGCAGATACGTTGTGCGCTGTTTACCAACCTCTCGCATGATCACCTGGATTATCACGGCAGCATGCAGGCCTATGCTGAAGCGAAAGCGCAATTATTTTTAGCGCCAGGATTAACGCATGCCGTGATCAATATGGATGATGCGGTGGGTGTGGCATTTGCTCAGCGGGCGCGCGCACGCGGCGTGTTTGTGATTGGTACGGCCCTTTCTGCCAATGCGATTGCACCAGGCAGTGTGGATGCATCGATTCAGGTGCGCCAGCTCGAGATGCACGCGCATGGAACACACATGGTGGTGGCAAGTACGTGGGGGGATGTCGACGTACGCGTTCGTCAGATTGGGCGCTTTAATGTATCCAATTTGCTTGGCGTACTGGGTTGTTTGGTGGCCTATGGTTTGCCCCTTCATGAAGCAGTCGCGTGCTTAACTGATCTGCCGGATGTACCAGGTCGCATGCAATGTTTGGGTGGTAGTGCTGCACCGTTGGTGGTGATTGATTATGCGCATACCCCTGATGCTTTAGAGAAAGTGCTGTTGGCGCTGCGTCCGATCGCCCAACAAGCAGCGGGTCAATTGCATGTGGTGTTTGGTGCTGGGGGTGATCGCGATGCGACAAAACGTCCAGCCATGGGTGCAGTGGCGGCACGCCACGCGGATCGGATCACGCTCACCACGGACAATCCGCGTAGCGAAGTTCCGCAAGCCATTATTGAAGCCATTCGCACAGGCGTTGGATCGCACCCAGCGTGCATGCATGAAGTCGATCGCGCGCAAGCGATCACAACAGCCATTCGATCTGCGCAAGCGCATGACGTGGTGTTAGTCGCTGGCAAAGGTCATGAAACGTGGCAAGAAATCGCCGGGCAAAGGCTTGCGTTTTCTGATCATGATGTAGTGATTCGCGCACTCCACTCATTGCAGCAGCCGAGCACACCACGGGGGCGTGCATGATGCATTTAGCGACTGCGGCGCGTGCGATCGGTGCGCAACACTTAGGCGCAGATGTGTCGCTGCAAGGCGTGAGTACCGATAGCCGATCAATTGCCGCAGAAGAATTGTTTGTTGCATTACGCGGTGAGCGTTTTGATGGTCATGCGTTTGTGAATGCAGTGCAAGCGCGTGGTGCCGCTGCGGCGATGGTGGATACACACTTTACCTTGACGCAAACCACGCTGCCGTTGATGGTGGTCGCGGATACACGCGTGGCATTGGGGCGGTTGGCGGCGTGGTGGCGTTCGACACTGAACGCCAGGGTAATTGCGGTGGCTGGATCTAACGGTAAAACTACCACCAAAGAAATGCTCGCCAGTATCTTGCGCTGTGCGGTGGGCGAGACGGCCATGCTTGCCACTCGAGGCAATCTCAATAACGACATCGGTGTACCGCTGACCGTGTTGCAAATGCGTGCAGCGCATCAGTTGTGTGCGATTGAAATTGGGATGAATCATCCCGGTGAGATTGCTGGCCTTGCTGCGATCGTGCAGCCAGATGTGGCGCTGGTGACCAACGCCCAACGCGAACATCTTGAGTTTATGCAGTCGATTGATGCGGTGGCGATTGAAAACGCGGGCGTGTATGAAGCGTTGTCGGCACAGGGTGTGGCGGTGATTAATGCCGATGATGAACGCGCGGCGGTATTTCGTGCAGCAGCCGGTGCGCGGCGGGTGGTCGATTTTTCGTTAACCCGCTCAGCTACAGTGACGGCGCATATTCATCGCACAGCGTTGGTGAGCACCTTTACGCTGCGTTGCCCGGCCGGTGAGATCGACGTACAGCTCGCGATTCCGGGTCGACACAACATTCTGAACGCGCTCGCAGCGGCCGCCGCGGCCTACGCCGCTGGCGTGTCCTTACCCGCGATTGGCGCGGGGCTCAATGCGTTTCAAGCTTATGCAGGTCGCTTGCAAGTTAAATCTGCACGCGGTGGCGCCACGGTGATCGACGACACCTATAACGCCAACCCCGATTCTGTACGTGCGGCGATTGATGTGTTGATGACCAATCCAAATCACACTGTGTTGGTGTTAGGTGACATGGGTGAGGTCGGTGAACAGGGAGCAGATTTTCATGCCGAAGTCGGTCGCTACGCACGCGATTGTGGCGTGCAAACGTTATTAGCGTTAGGCGAATCTACCGCGCATAGCGTTGCTGCATTTGGTGAAGGTGCACGCCATTTTGGCACGCTCGAAGATTTGTTGGCGTATGTGCAGCACGAACTGAACGCACACACCACGCTGTTGGTAAAGGGCTCACGTTTTATGCAAATGGAACGGGTGGTGCAAGCGTTGTGTGCGCCAGCGGCATTGGAGGTGCACTGAGATGCTGCTCGAACTCGCACAATGGTTAGCGCGTGAAGTGCGTTTATTTAATGTCTTTAATTACATCACGCTGCGTGCGGTGTTGGCGTGTTTGACGGCGCTGGCGGTGTCGTTGTTTTTTGGGCCGCTACTCATTCGCAAACTCACCGCCTACAAGATCGGTCAGTCGGTACGTGATGATGGCCCGCAAACACATTTATCGAAAGCGGGTACACCCACCATGGGTGGCGCGTTGATTTTAATTTCGATTGGATTTACGACGTTACTGTGGGGCGATTTAACGAACCGCTTTATGTGGGTGGTGTTGTTGGTGACCCTGGCGTTTGGTGCGATTGGTTGGGTCGATGATTACCGCAAGATCGTGCATCGTAATCCCAAGGGCTTATCTGCACGCGCCAAGTTTTTTTGGCAATCAGTGTTTGGTTTAGCCGCCGCTGCTTACCTTGCGTGGAGTGGCACGGATATGCCGGCACTCAATGAATTGATCGTGCCGTTTTTTAAGCACGTGACCTATCCATTGGGTGTGTTTGGCTTCATGGTGCTGACTTATTTTGTGATTGTGGGCACTTCAAACGCAGTCAATCTCACCGATGGTTTAGATGGCTTGGCCATCATGCCGATCGTCATGATTGGCAGTGCGCTCGGTTTGTTTGCTTATGTGGCCGGGCACTCGGTGTTTTCGAAATACTTGGGCTTACCGTACATCCCCGGAGCGGGTGAGTTATTGGTGTTTTGTGGTGCGTTGGCAGGCGCAGGTTTAGGATTTTTGTGGTTCAACGCCTACCCTGCCGAAGTGTTTATGGGGGATGTGGGTGCGCTGGCCTTGGGTGCAGCGTTAGGCACGATTGCGGTGATTGTGCGTCAGGAAATCGTGCTGTTCATTATGGGCGGTGTGTTTGTGGCCGAAACACTGTCGGTGATGCTGCAAGTTTTTTACTTCAAAGCGACCGGTGGTAAGCGCATTTTCAGAATGGCGCCGTTACATCATCACTATGAGCTTGAAGGGTGGAAAGAGTCGCAAGTGGTGATTCGTTTTTGGATCATCACCATGGTGCTGGTGTTGTTTGGCTTATCTACGCTGAAGTTGCGATGAGCATGCGCGAAGCCATCTTTCAAACCTTAGTGCGACCCGAGCCACGCACATTGACGGGTACGCACATTTTGGTGCTGGGTTTGGGGGATTCGGGATTATCCATGGCGCGTTGGGCCGAACACGAAGGCGCGCAAGTTCGACTATTGGATACACGCAGCGCTCCCCCGAACCTCGCTAAAGCGCAGCAAACGCTCCAGCATGCGCAGATTCATTGCGGTGAATTTTCACCTGAGCATTTGCGCGACATCACGCTGCTGTGTGTGAGCCCCGGGTTATCTTTAGAAACCCCGGTAGTTCGAGCGGCAATCGCGCAGGGCGTGCCGATTGTGGGTGAGTTTGAATTATTTGCATGGGCCTTATCGCGCTACGGCCGTGCACCGATGGCGGCCATTACGGGTACCAACGGTAAGACCACGGTCACCGCACTGACGGGTCATTTGTTACGTGAAAACCAAGTGGATGTCGAGGTCGCCGGCAACATTGGACCAGCCGTGTTGGATGCGCTGTTGCGACGGGTTGTTTCTGGGGTCATGCCGCAAGCGTGGGTGTTAGAGCTGTCGAGCTACCAACTCGAAACCACATGGACCTTGTGTCCGGATGCAGCCGTGGTGTTGAACGTGACAGAGGATCATTTGGATCGCTATCCTGATATGCATGCATATGCGGAGGCGAAAGCGCGCATTTTTGCTGGCGCAGGCTTACAGATTGTTAACTGCAAAGATGCAACTGTTGTCGCGATGGCACAGCCTGGGCGTAAGCGAATCGGCTTTGGTATCGGTGCACCCAAGCATGCCGATGACTACGGACTGATTGATCACGATGGACAACGTTGGTTGGCGCAGGGTGCGACACCATTAGTTGCTTGTGCTGATTTGCCAATCCATGGCGAACACAACGCAGCCAATGTCATGGCAGCGTTGGCCTTAGCGCAGCAGCTGGGTGTGTCACGCGAACAAGCGCTGCATGCCTTACCGAGTTTTCGGGGCTTGGCACATCGATTGGCGCGCATCGCATCGCGTAATGGCGTGGATTGGTTTGACGATTCAAAGGGCACCAATGTCGGCGCCACCTTAGCGGCGTTACAAGGATTGGCTCGACGCGTCGTGCTAATTGCGGGTGGTGAAGGGAAGGGGCAAGATTTTTCGCCGCTACGTCAACCGGTACACGATTGGGCGCGTGCAGTGGTACTGATTGGTGCCGATGCGCCAAAAATAGCCCATGCGTTAGCAGGCGCGGATGTGCCGCTGATTCATTGCGCAACCATGGCGCAAGCGGTATCAAGGGCGGCGCAACTCGCACAAGTAGGCGATGCCGTGCTGCTCTCGCCTGCTTGCGCGAGTTTTGACATGTTCCGAGATTACAAGCATCGCGGCGAAGCATTTACTGCAGCTGTGCATGCGTTAGAGGTGTCACGTGGCTAGTTACGCATTCGCGGCCAATGTAACTCACGCTGAATACGATCGTTCGTTGGCTTGGGCGGCGTTGTTGTTGGTGAGCATTGGTTTGTTGATGGTGTACTCCTCATCGATTGCAACGGCAGAGGCTGCGCGTGCGACCGGACATAACGCTGCGTTTTATCTGATTCGACAAAGTGCGTTTTTAACCATCGCCTTGGTATGCGCGATGCTGGTGTTTATGGTGCCGATCCGTTTTTGGCAACAAGGCGCCCCTTGGTTTTTTATGGGGGGGATGGCGTTACTGGTGTTGGTGTTGATTCCTGGGGTGAGTCACGATGCCAATGGCGCGCGGCGTTGGATTAATTTAGTGGTGTTCAAAGTGCAACCCTCCGAGCTGATGAAGCTCGCGGTTGTGCTGTATGCGGCTGACTACACCGTACGAAAAAACGCAGTGATGAAAAGCTTTAAGCGCGGCTTATTACCAATGCTCGGCGTGATGCTTGGTGTGTCTTGGCTATTGTTGCGCGAGCCAGATTTTGGCGCGTTGGTGGTGATTGCAGTCACCACGTTTGGCATCTTGTTTATGGGTGGAATGAACGGTCGACATTTTGCGGCGCTGCTGGTGATGCTAGGTGTGGGCTGTGTCGGCTTGGTGGTGTCTTCACCTTATCGCATGCAGCGCATTTTTGGTTTTATGGATCCGTGGTCGGATGCCTATGGCAAGGGCTATCAGTTATCGCACGCGCTCATTGCCTTTGGTCGTGGCGAATGGTTGGGTGTTGGTTTGGGTGCAAGTGTTGAAAAATTACATTACCTACCCGAAGCGCATACCGATTTTCTGCTTGCGGTGATTGCAGAGGAGTTGGGCTTTGCCGGTGTGGCCGTCGTGATGGGATTGTTTGTGTGGCTCGTGTTTCGTGCCTTTGCCATCGGCCGACAAGCGGCATTGCAAGAGCGTTTTTTTGCTGCGTTGACTGCGCAAGGGATTGGGATGTGGATCGGTTTTCAAACGCTGATCAACATGGGGGTCAACGTCGGCTTGTTGCCCACCAAAGGATTGACCTTGCCGCTGATGAGTTTTGGCGGTTCGAGCTTAGTGGTGAATTGTGTGGCGCTCGCTATTTTGTTGCGCATCGATTGGGAAACTCGACAGATCGCTCGAGGCTTGTCTGTATGACCACGAGCACGCCGACAATCATGATCATGGCGGGTGGCACTGGCGGACATGTGTTTCCTGGATTGGCTGTTGCGCAATTTTTACGTGAGCAAGGATGGCGCGTCGTCTGGATGGGAGTGCCAGGGGCAATGGAATCGCGTTTGGTTCCGCCGCATGGATTTGAAATGGCGTGGGTGCGTGCTGTGGCGGCACGCGGTCAGGGTTTACTTGCTGCATTGTTATTGCCTACGCGCTTGTTACTTGCGTTTTGGCAAAGTGCGCGCGTCCTGTTGCATGTGCAACCCGATGTGGTGTTAGGCATGGGTGGTTATGTGGCCTTTCCGGGTGGCATGATGGCCGCATTGTTGAATCGCCCGCTGGCTGTACATGAACAAAATTCAGTGGCTGGATTAACTAATCGGTTGCTAGCGCATGTCGCTGATTGCGTGATGGTGGCGTTTCCAAACGCTATCCAACGCGCGCTGTGTACCGGTAATCCTGTGCGGGCAGCGATTACTACATTAGCTACGCCTGAAGTGCGTTACGCAGCGCGCAATGGCCCGCTGAATATTTTGGTGTTAGGTGGTAGCCTCGGTGCGCAAGCGCTTAACACGATCGTGCCGCAAGCATTGGCGTTACTCGCGCCAGCGCAACGACCGGTGGTCGTACATCAATCTGGTGAGCGGCATCTTGCGCAACTGCAAGCTAACTATGCGCACGCTGGTGTGCAAGCCACGTGTGTTGCGTTTATCGATGAGATGGCGACGGCTTATGCGCAAGCCGATTTGGTGATTTGTCGCGCCGGCGCACTCACCGTTGCAGAGCTCGCTGCGGCCGGTGTACCCGCGTTGTTTGTGCCCTTTCCACATGCGGTCGATGACCATCAAACAGCCAACGCCAAGTATTTGGTCGATGCGGGTGCCGCGCAATGTATTGCCCAGTCCGAGCTCACGCCAACGCGTTTGGCTGCGTACCTTTCTGGTTTAAATCGCACGCTGTTATTGCAAATGGCACAGCGCGCTCGCGGTCTTGGTCAGCCCAATGCCACGCGCGATGTCGCGCAAGCTTGTATACAACTGATGAAGGAGCGCGCATGAAACACAAAGTGCGGCGCATTCATTTTGTGGGCATTGGTGGCTCGGGGATGAGCGGGATTGCCGAGGTGCTCATTAACTTGGGCTACCAAGTCAGTGGCTCTGATTTAAATGCAAATGCCGCGACGCGTCGCTTGCAAGCCTTGGGTGCAAGCATTGCGATGGGCCACGATGCTGCGCATGTGACGCAAGCCGATGCGGTGGTGGTTTCAACCGCTGTACAAGGTAATAATCCGGAGGTAATCGCAGCGCGTGCACAACGCGTACCGGTGGTGCCACGTGCGTTGATGCTGGCAGAACTGATGCGATTGAAGCGGGGCATTGCGATCGCTGGTACGCATGGCAAAACCACCACAACGAGTTTGATCGCAAGTGTGCTGGCTGAAGGTGGCATCGACCCAACGTTCGTGATTGGTGGACGTTTAAATAGCGCCGCCTCGAACGCGCGGCTGGGCCAGGGTGAGTTTATTGTGGTCGAGGCGGATGAATCTGATGCCTCGTTTTTACATTTACAGCCGGTGATTGCTGTCGTGACCAATATCGACGCCGATCACATGGATACGTATCAACACGACTTCGCGCGACTCAAGCAAGCGTTTGTGCAGTTTCTGCAAAACCTACCGTTTTACGGGAGCGCGGTGTTGTGTATCGACGATGCCAACGTGCGCGAGATCTTACCGTTCGTATCTAAGCCGATTGTGAGCTATGGCTTGGCCCCTGAAGCCATGGTGCGTGCTATCGACGTGACACATGCCCAAGGTGCAATGCAATTTACGGCCTTACGCGAACAGACAGCGCCATTGCCTGTGCGTCTCAATTTGCCTGGTCAACACAATGTGCTGAACGCCCTTGCGGCGATAGCGGTGGCGACTGAATTGGGAATTTCAGATGCGGCAATCCAAAAAGCGTTAAAAGAATTTCGGGGTGTGGGGCGACGTTTTCAACGCTATGGCGATGTGAAGCTAACACAAGGCAGTTACACCTTGGTGGATGACTACGGTCATCATCCTGCTGAAATGGCCGCCACGCTCGAAGCCGCACGTGGTGCGTTTCCTGGTCGACGTATCGTGCTGGCGTTTCAGCCGCATCGCTATACGCGTACACGTGATTTATTTGAAGATTTTGTGTCTGTGCTGTCGCGTGCCGACGCCTTGGTATTGGCCGAAGTGTATGCCGCAGGTGAGGCACCGATTGTGGCTGCGGATGGTCGAGCCTTGGCTCGCGCGGTGCGCGTAGCGGGCAAAGTTGAACCGGTGTTTGTGGAGGAAATCGCTCAGATGCCTGCGGCGATTCAACGTGTGGTGCAAGACGCCGATGTCGTGTTGACGATGGGTGCGGGATCGATTGGCGCTGTGCCAGCACAACTCACGGGAGGCGCGTGAGCCCGATGGATTTATTTGAGCCCGCACGTTGGAGTACGCCGTTGCGTGGCGCGTGGTTACAGAACGAGCCGATGGCACGGCATGTGAGTTGGCGTGCAGGTGGCATGGCCGAGCGCATGTATGTACCCACCGATATCGATGATCTCAGTGCGATGCTGATGCGATTGCCTTTATCTACGCCAGTGACGTTCATAGGATTAGGTAGTAACACCCTGGTGCGTGATGGTGGGATCGCGGGTGTGGTGGTGTTGATGCATGCCGCTGGATTGCATCCGGTGATTCGTCACGAACGTGTGTGGGTGCCTGCCGGTGCTGCCAGTCCCAAGGTCGCGCGTTTTGCAGCATTACATGATCGTGTTGGGGCTGAATTCTTAGCTGGAATTCCTGGCACGTTTGGCGGCGCGTTGGCCATGAACGCGGGTTGTTATGGCGCAGAAACTTGGTCGATTGTTGAGCAGGTGCAAACGATTGATCGTCAAGGCGTTCTGCGCTGGCATACACCACAAGCTTTTGATATCGGTTATCGGCATTGCCAATTACGCGACACGCAGCCCGACACGGCAGTGTGGTTTACCGCGGCGGTATTAAATTTGACGCACGGTGATGGTCTGGCATCGCGCGCAAAAATTAAAGCGTTATTACAACAGCGCATCGCCACGCAACCCTTGCAACTGCCGAACGCGGGCAGTGTGTTTCGTAACCCACCCGGAGATCATGCCGCACGCTTGATTGAACAGTCTGGTCTCAAAGGCTTGGTGCGTGGTGGTGCGCGCATTTCAGAAAAACATGCCAATTTCATCGTCAACCCAAAGGGCTTGGGTTCGGCAGCTGATATCGAGTGGCTCATACACACTGCACGCAACACGGTGCGCGAAAAAACGGGTGTGGCATTGCAGCCCGAAGTGCGTTTGTTGGGTGAGGTGCGCACATGAGTACGGTGAAGGATATTGGCAAAGTGGTCGTGCTAATGGGCGGGACATCCGCTGAGCGCCCGGTCTCGTTAAAAAGCGGGCAAATGGTATTGAACGCGTTACATGCGTCAGGCATTGAAGCGATTGCATTTGATCCAGCAGAGCAAGCCTGGGATAGGTTGATTGCGGCGCAGGTAGATTGCGCCTTTATTGCGTTACACGGACGCTTTGGTGAAGACGGCACGGTGCAAGGTGCCCTTGAAGTGCTGGGTGTGCCCTACACCGGCAGTGGCGTGTTGGGGTCGGCGTTAGCGATGGATAAGCTGCGCAGCAAACAAGTGTGGCTCGCGCAAGGCCTGCCGACGCCGGCGTTTGTTGTGTTGCAACCCGATACCGACCTGCATGCGGTCGCCGCGCAATTAGGGTTTCCCATCATGGTGAAGCCGGCATCGGAAGGCTCATCGATTGGCATGAGTAAGGTGCATGACGTGACCGCCTTAAGCGCGGCCTACACGCTGGCTGCAAAGTACGATCAAGTTGTTATTGCTGAACGTTGCATCGTCGGTACCGAATTGACCGCAGGTATTTTGGGTAACACGGCGTTGCCGTTAATTCGTCTTGAAACCCAGCGTGCGTTTTACGATTACGAGGCCAAGTATGTGGCAGACGACACAAAGTATGTGATTCCTTGCGGGCTGTCTGCGCCGGCTGAAGAAAAAATTCAAGCCTTGTGCCTACGCGCATTTGCCGCCTTAGGTTGTCATGGTTGGGGACGCGTCGATTTAATGCTCGATGCAGCAGGCGATCCATGGTTGCTCGAAGTGAATACTGCACCTGGAATGACAGACCATTCGTTGGTGCCGATGGCTGCACGCGCATTTGGGTTGTCTTATGCGCAACTGTGTTTGCGCATTCTTGAATTAGCGAAAGCGCGCCATGTGGGATAACCCGCGCGCACTCAATATTGCTGCTGCCATCTTGTATGTGCTGGCTGTCTGCATTGCATCGCTGGTCATTGCGCGCATGTTATGGCTCTCGCCATTGTTTCCGGTGCGTGAAGTAACGGTCATCGGACAGCACGCGCATGCCGATCGCGAGGCCTTAGAAACAGCGGTCGATGGACGCGTGAACGGAAATTTCTTTTCTGCCGAAATGGATGAGATTCGTGCAGGTATGGAAGCTTTACCTTGGGTACGTCGCGCCAGTGTGCGCCGTATTTGGCCGGATCGTGTTGAGGTGCGCTTAGAAGAGCACGTGGCTTTTGCGCGTTGGGGTGATTTGGGATTGGTGAATATTTACGGTGAACGTTTTCCCGGGACGACCGATCAGCGTTTGCCGATGTTTGCTGGCCCCGCTGGATCAGAGGCAGAAGTCACGCGTCAATTTCGGCGTTTTTCGCACATGGTGCAACCACTCAACGCCACCCTCGAGCGCGTGGTACTCACCCCGCGATTTTCATGGCAATTGCGCTTGAGTAACGGCTTAAACATTGAGTTAGGCCGCGATTTGGCGAATGACACAGCCGAAGCGCGATTACATCGTTTTGTAGCGGCTTATCCACTCACGTTGGGGCGCATTGCGCGCCAACATCAGTACGTTGATTTGCGCTACCCGAACGGGTTTGCGCTACGCATTCCAGTGCAAGAACAAACGGATGCGCAAAAAGGTAAGGGGTAAGGGAGTGATGTATGGCTAAGGAAACAAAAAACCTGATCGTGGGCCTGGATATTGGGACTTCCAAGGTGGTGGCGCTGGTTGCAGAAGTGTTGCCCGACGGTGGACTCGAGGTGCTTGGGTTAGGCAGCCATGAATCTAAAGGGCTTAAAAAAGGCGTGGTCGTCAATATTGAATCGACCGTGCTGGCGGTGCAACGCGCGTTAGAAGAGGCCGAATTAATGGCCGATCGGAAAATTACTGCAGTGTTTACCGGCATTGCAGGCAGTCACATTCGTAGTTTTAACTCAACTGGCATGGTGCCGATTAAAGACCGCGAAGTTTCAGGCTTTGATGTGGAGCGTGTGATTGAAACTGCCAAAGCGGTGAATATTCCAACCGATCAGCAAGTGCTGCATGTGTTACGTCAAGAATTTATTGTCGATGGACAAGAAGATGTGCGTGAGCCGATTGGAATGTCGGGCGTTCGGCTTGAAGTGAAAGTACATATCGTGACTGGTGCGGTAGCCGCTGCACAAAACATCGTGAAATGCGTACGTCGCTGTGGTCTTGAGGTCAATGATTTGATCTTGCAACCCTTGGCCTCCGCGCGTGCGGTGCTCTCTGAGGATGAAAAAGATCTGGGTGTGTGTTTGGTCGATATCGGTGGTGGCACCACGGACATTGCCATCTTTACGCATGGCGCGATTCGACACACTGCAGTGGTGCCGATTGCCGGTGACCAAATCACCAACGATATCGCCATGGCATTACGTACGCCCACGCCAGAAGCCGAGCTGATCAAGATTCGTCACGGTGTGGCGTTACGTCAATTAGCCGATGCAGGCGAGATGGTTGAAGTGCCCGGTATTGGAGATCGTGCCCCGCGAATGATGTCGCGCCAAACCTTGGCTGAAGTGATTGAACCGCGTGCAGAAGAAATGTTTCAGATGATTCAACAAGTCCTGCGTGAATCGGGCTTTGAAGAGTTGTTGTCCTCGGGAATCGTACTCACAGGCGGCTCATCGATCATGCAAGGCATGGTCGAGCTTGGAGAAGAAATTTTTCATATGCCCGTGCGTGTGGGGATGCCTAAATACAGTGGCGGTTTAGCGGATGTGGTGCGTAACCCACGCTATGCCACTGCAATGGGTTTGTTACTCGAGGGCGCGAGCCAAGTTCAACAGGGCGCGATCATGCGTCAAACCGGATCAGTGGGGGCGGTGGTGACGCGTATGCGTGATTGGTTTCAGCGAAATTTTTGAAGTACAGCGATGGCGACATACATTTTTTTGTCGTTCATCAAATGCAGCATCAATTTTTTAAGTCGTCTGTTTTTTGTTCAACCGGCAAGGAGATCACAACATGTTTGAAATCGTAGACAGCCAAGAAACTGGACCCATCATTAAGGTGGTCGGTGTGGGTGGCGCTGGCGGTAATGCCGTCAACCACATGATCACCAAAGGCGTGGAGGGTGTGGATTTCATTGCCATCAACACCGATGCGCAGGTGCTTGGGCGTAATCAAGCGCGCAGCTTGATACAGATCGGTGAATCGGGTTTGGGTGCGGGCGCGCGTCCAGAACACGCGCGTGAAGTTGCGATGGCTGATCGCGAACGTATACGCGAATTGCTCGAAGGCTCGCATATGGTATTCATCACGGCGGGCATGGGCGGAGGCACCGGTACGGGTGCTGCACCCGTGGTTGCACAAGTGGCGCGCGAAATGGGCGTACTCACGGTGGCGGTCGTGACCAAGCCTTTTTCATTCGAAGGTAGCAAACGCATGCGCTTAGCCGAAGCCGGGGTAGAAGAGCTCGCCCAGCAAGTCGATTCGCTGATTGTGATTCTCAACGACAAGTTAGAAGAGGTACTCGGCGAAGATGTCACCATGGATGAGGCCTTTCGAGCGGCCGATGATGTGTTGAATAACGCCGTCGCGGGCATTGCAGAAATCATCAACTGCCCGGGACTCATTAACGTTGACTTTCAAGACGTGCGCACGGTGATGTCTGAACAAGGCATGGCCATGATGGGGGCCGCGCAAATGTCGGGGATGGATCGCGCGCGGATTGCGGCAGAACAAGCGATTGCTAGCCCGCTCCTCGAGGGTGTCAGCCTGTCGGGTGCGCGCGGTGTGTTGGTCAATATCACCGCGACACGCTCGAGCTTGAAGCACGGCGAGGTCAAGGCGGTCATGAATACGGTGCGTAGTTTTGCTGCCGATGATGCGACCATCATTTTTGGTGCGGTGTATGACGAAAACATGGGCGATGACTTACGCGTGACGGTGGTTGCCACGGGCTTAGGATCGCCATTAGCCATTCGCCAACCCAAGCCACAATTGGTGGTCACGCAGCGCACGGGTACCGATAATCAACCGGTGATGATGAACAACCCCATCGCGGATTCACAGCCAATGGAAGAAGCCACGCGTGGGATTCGTCGTAATCGCGCCTCTCAAGTTGCAGCGATGGAACAAAACGGGATGGATACCTACGACATCCCAGCGTTCTTGCGCAAGCAGGCTGACTAATCGTTCGTCAGTCTTAGCGCGCGCCACCTCCATCCCTTGCCGGGGACGGTGGCGCGCGTTGTTCTTTGTTTGAAGTGATGTGGACGGACGCCAATTGCGGTGCAATAAATCGCTTGCTGCGATAAAATTCATTCATCATGCTTTGCCAACGCACAATCAAAACGTCGATTCAAGCCACGGGTGTCGGGTTACATACCGGCCGCAAAGTGCGTTTGTTGATTCGTCCCGCGCAGACCGACACCGGTGTTGTGTTTCGGCGGGTTGATTTAGATCCTGTCGTCGACGTCCCCGCAAAAGCGCTGCATGTCGGCGAAACGCGCTTGTCCTCGTGTTTGGTGCAAGGTGAAGCGCGTGTGTATACGGTGGAACACCTCATGTCGGCCCTTGCCGGCCTGGGAATCGATAATGCTTACATCGACATTGATGGGCCCGAAGTGCCCATCATGGACGGTAGTGCTGCGCCATTTGTGTTCTTGCTCCAAGGCGCAGGCATTGAAGTTCAAGCGGCCCCCAAACGTTTTATTCGGATGAAGAGCCCCATTGAAGTTCGCGATGGCGACAAGTGGGCGCGTTTAGATCCGCACAATGGCTATCGGTTGGCTTTTTCGATCGCCTTTGATCATCCGGTCATTGACCGCTCAGCGCAGTCGGTGACCATCGATTTTGCCCAGACTTCATATATGAAAGAGATCGCCCGGGCCCGCACCTTTGGTTTTATGCAGGACGTCGAAAACCTGCGCGAGCATGGTTTGGCTTTGGGTGGCGGTTTAGACAACGCTGTAGTGTTGGATGAATATCGGGTACTGAATAGTGAAGGGCTGCGCTTTACTGATGAGTTCATCCGACACAAGGTGCTCGATGCGATTGGCGATCTCTATCTGATCGGTCACCCAATTCTTGGTGCCTTTAGCGCGCATAAGTCGGGCCATGCATTGAACAATCAACTCTTACGCGCGGTTTTAGCGGCGCAAGCCGCATGGGATATCGTGACCTTCGAGTCCCCTGGCCAAGCCGCTCCGGCCGGCATTTTGGGCGAGCCTGTCGCGGCTTAGACCCGGCGCTGGCGATCGTCCGCTTGAGGGCGCAAAGGTGGTGATTCACTGTCAGCGCCGATATCTAGAAAGTAAACGATCTAAAGCGAGCCCAAGCGGGGAGTCCGCTAAATTGCTCCTAAGATCTTTTAAGTCATTGATATTGCTTGTTGTGAGCGCTCGCTCCGGAAGGGAATTCTGGGGTTCGGAACGAGATTCTTCAGGTTGCACGCGGACCTGAACTGAATTAACCTTCGCGCCTTGCGCCACGAGGTGCTGCTGCAGGCTTTCCAAGCGCATTTTGAGCTTAGCGGCACTGGCCCCATTGGGTGCGAGGATGACCAGCTTTCCGTCTTTGAAATTTGCCACCCGCGCCTGACCGGCTTGCGGTCCGAGAAATGCGGCGCACTCGGTGGCAAGAGAATCGATTTCTCTGGCTTTGTCGATGAGCGGTTGTAAAGCCGACTCCGCCGACAAAAATGAGCCTAGTTTTAACGGACGCATGGGCTGTAGTCTAAAGGGAGCAGGACATGCATATTATTGTGATCTCTGACCGTCTGGCAAAAGCCAGAACGTTAACGCTGTCTGGCAGGCACTTGGTGCTCTCGCTTGTCGGCACATCGTTTTTGCTGCTGATGATGACCAGTGGCCTGTATTGGGTCACGCTGCGCTTGGCAACGGAATTCAAAATCCCGGTGCTTTACCAGATTGTTGAGGCCGTCCATCAGTCCGAAAACGAACGCTCGCGTGCGTTTGTACAGCAAAACCTCAATGCCATGGCGATCAAATTAGGCGAGATCCAAGCGCAGGTGACGCGCCTGGATGCCCTCGGTGAACGCCTGTCTGGTCTCGCCGGTATGCGTGCACAGGATTTTCGTTTTAATGAAGCCCCCGGCATGGGCGGCCCAGCGAGTGTGCAACGCGAACCGCGTGATCTGAGTCTCACTGAGTTCAGCGAACGCCTAGAGAAATTATCTCAACAGATGGAAAACCGCACCGAAATCTTGGGTGTCTTGGAAGCGCAGCTATTTGAACAAGCGGTCAAGAAAAAGCTTTTGCCGACGATGTTGCCGGTCGATTCCACCTTTTCTGCATCCAGTTACGGCATGCGTATCGATCCCTTTACTGGTCAGCATGCCATGCACGAAGGCATCGACTTTATTGCTGAAACCGGCACGCCGATTGTTGCCGCCGCGGGTGGGGTCGTGACGTTTGCAGGCGTACATCCGCAATACGGCATGATGATCGATATTGACCACGGCAACGAGTTGGTGACGCGTTACGCACATTGCTCAAAAATACTCGTCAAAGAGGGCGAGGTGCTCAAGCGTGGTCGCAAAATTGCCGAGGTGGGCTCGACCGGACGTTCCACGGGCCCGCATTTGCATTTTGAGGTGCGCTATCACGGCGCCGCGCAGAACCCCGGCCGTTTCTTGTTTGCTTCGAACGGACAGTCGGCGCAAAAACCCCAGGCCCGCGGCCGATAACACGGCCACTTGAAAACGATGCACCGCTTTGCGGTGGTTGATGCGGCCCGCCGGTGGATCAATGCGGCATGCTAAAATATTGATTCTTTATCGAAATGGCATCCTTGATGCCATTCTTTGACTGCGCTCGACGCAGCCTTTTCCGGCACGCATGATCTCCCAGTTTCTTACCTCTATCTTCGGCAGCCGTAATCAGCGACTGCTCAAGCAGTATGGCCGCGTGGTGACGCGCATTAATGCACTCGAGCCCGAGTTGCAGCAATTGAGCGATGCCGATTTGCGTGCCAAGACCGATGCGTTCCGCGCGCGTTTGCAACAAGGCGAGACACTCGATGCGTTGTTGCCCGAAGCTTTTGCGGTCGTGCGTGAAGGAAGTAAGCGCGTATTAAAAATGCGCCACTTCGATATGCAGTTGGTCGGTGGCATGGTCTTGCATTACGGCAAGATTGCTGAAATGCGCACCGGCGAAGGCAAGACGCTGGTGGCCACTTTGCCGGCCTATCTCAATGCGTTGACTGGACGCGGTGTGCATGTGGTCACGGTGAATGATTACTTGGCGCAGCGCGACGCCCAATGGATGGGGCGCTTGTACGGTTTTCTTGGGTTAACGGTGGGCGTGAATCTTTCGCAATACGAGCCCGAAACCAAACGCGCCGCCTACGCAGCTGACATTACGTATGGCACCAATAACGAATTTGGATTTGATTACCTGCGCGACAACATGGCGATGCAGGTCGGTGATCGTTATCAACGCGGCCTCAACTTCGCCATCGTTGATGAAGTGGATTCGATCTTAATCGACGAAGCACGCACGCCGCTGATTATTTCTGGTCAGGCTGAAGATCGCACCGAGGTATATCAGCGCATGAATCAAGTCGCGCCGATGCTCAAGCGTCAGCCCGAAGAAAATGCAGAAGGCGATTTTTGGGTCGACGAAAAGAACCAACAAATCACGCTCTCTGAAAGCGGTCATGCGCATGCCGAAGAGGTGCTTGCGCGATTGGGTATCTTGCCTGCGGGCGCGAGCTTATATGAGCCGGCCAATATCCACTTGGTCCATCATTTGTACGCAGCGCTGCGCGCAAAGTATTTATTCAATCTCGATCAACACTATGTGGTGCAGGGTGGTGAAGTCATCATCGTGGATGAATTCACAGGACGCCTGATGCAAGGCCGCCGCTGGTCTGATGGTCTACATCAAGCGGTGGAAGCCAAAGAAAATGTGGCGATCCAAAGCGAAAATCAAACGCTGGCATCGATCACCTTTCAGAATTATTTCCGCATGTACGGCAAGCTCTCCGGCATGACTGGCACGGCGGATACGGAAGCCTATGAGTTTCAGGAAATCTATGGCCTAGAAACCGTGGTGATTCCCACCCATCGACCGATGGTGCGACAAGATCGCTTAGATTTGGTTTACCGCTCCGCGCGCGAAAAAAATCAAGCCATCATCGCAGACATTCAAGACTGTCACGCGCGTGGTCAGCCGGTGCTGGTTGGTACCACATCGATTGAGGCCTCAGAGTTGCTTTCATCGATGTTGAAGGCCGCAAAAATTCCACATCAGGTGCTCAACGCGAAACAGCATGAGCATGAGGCGCAGATCGTGGCGCAAGCAGGCCGACCAAAGATGATCACCATCGCCACCAATATGGCGGGTCGTGGTACAGACATTGTGTTGGGTGGTAACGTCGAAAAGCAATGCGAGTTGCTCGAAGCCGATGCCAATTTGCAAGCGGCGCAACGTACCCAACAAATCACGCAGCTGCGTGAGGAATGGCAGGCGCTGCACGACCATGTGATTCGTGAGGGTGGTCTGCATATCATTGGTACCGAGCGTCATGAATCGCGGCGTGTCGATAACCAGTTGCGCGGACGTTCTGGTCGTCAGGGTGATCCGGGTTCATCGCGCTTTTATCTGTGTCTTGAAGATCCATTGCTCCGCATTTTTGCTGGCGAACGGATCAACAAGATCATGCAAATGCTCAAAATGCCAGATGGCGAGGCCATTGAGCATTCGATGGTGACGCGTTCAATTGAAAGCGCGCAGCGTAAGGTTGAAGCACGCAATTTCGATATTCGTAAGCAGTTGCTTGAGTACGACGACGTCTCGAACGATCAGCGCAAATCAATTTATGAGCTTCGCAACGAACTACTCGACTCAAGCGATGTCTCGGGCCGCATTGCCGATCTGCGTGAGGGTGTGCTGCAAGAAATGTTTGCTTCGCACATTCCCCCCGAGAGCGTCGAAGAACAGTGGGATATTGATGGCTTGACCAAAGCCTTGGCCACAGAATTGCATTTACAACTGCCGCTGCGCGCGTGGTTAGATCAAGAGCCTGAACTCGGTGAGCACGCATTGTTTGAACGTGTTTGTACGCAGGCTGCGACAGCGTATGCCGAAAAAATTCCGGCGGGTGCTGAAGAGGCCTTTCGGCAGTACGAACGCCATGTGATGTTGCATGCGATTGATACCCATTGGCGCGAGCACCTGGCTGCGTTAGATCATTTACGCCAAGGTATTCATTTGCGCGGCTATGCGCAAAAAAACCCCAAACAAGAATACAAACGCGAAGCGTTTGAGTTGTTTGGTGTCTTGCTCGAGACCGTGAAGCATGAAGTGACGCGTACCTTGATGGGTGTGCAGATCAAGTCAGAAGAGGCCCTGCAGGTGCCGGAAGAAAAATCTGCGCTTGAACATGCCACGTATCAACATCAGACGCCGCAAAGTGCGGTCGGTGATGGTGCTGAAGGAAACCATTCGCCGGCCTCCGAAGCAGGCGATGCAAACAGTGGCCAACCGTTTATTCGTTACAGCGAGAAGGTTGGGCGCAATGACCCCTGTCCGTGTGGCTCAGGAAAGAAATACAAGCAGTGCCACGGTAAGTTGACTTAATTTTTTCACTTCCACTGCTTTTCACTGTTTGCGATGGCCGTTCATTTACCCCCACCTGACCCCAGCCAACTGCACCCAGTCGACGGTATTCGATTGGGCGCCACTGCAGCAGGAATTAAAAAACCTGGGCGACTCGATTTACTGGTGATGCAGCTCGATGCGGGTGCGTCGGTAGCCGGTGTCTTTACCAAAAATAGATTTTGCGCTGCGCCGGTGGTGCTGACGCGCGAACATTTGGCTTCAGCACACGCGCCAGTGGCGCTGGTTGTGAATACCGGGAATGCCAATGCCGGTACTGGTGCGGATGGAATGCAGCGTGCAACGACGGTGTGTACTGCGTTAGCCAAGCTTATTGGTTGTGATCCGCAAGCGGTGCTACCTTTTTCAACGGGTGTGATTCTTGAACCTTTACCGGCCGATCGTATCGTGGCCGGATTACCCGCGGCCGTTGCAGATTTACGCGCAGACAATTGGGCGCAAGCCGCGCAAGCCATCATGACCACCGATACCGTGCCTAAGGCCGCGTCGCGTCAAATTGATGTGCATGGAAAAAAAATTACAGTGACCGGAATCTCTAAGGGTTCGGGCATGATTAAACCCAACATGGCCACCATGCTCGGGTTTGTAGCCACCGATGCACAGGTGCCTGTTGCGTTACTCCAAGAACTGCTGCAAGAAACAGCAGACGACTCGTTTAATGCAATCACTGTGGATGGTGATACGTCGACGAACGATGCGTTGATGCTGATTGCAACAGGTGCTTCAGGCGTGCTCATCGATCGCACGCAGGCCGCAGCTTATGCCGCGTTACGTAGGGCGATTCGAGAGGTATCGATTCAGTTGGCACAGGCCATTGTGCGTGATGGCGAAGGTGCAACAAAATTTATGACCGTGCAGGTTGAAGGTGGGCGCGATCGCGCCGAGTGTCGTCAAGTGGCTTACGCCATTGCCCACTCGCCCTTAGTGAAGACTGCGTTTTTTGCATCCGACCCGAATTTGGGCCGCATCCTCGCTGCGGTTGGGTATGCAGGCATTGAGGATTTAGACTCGCAACGCGTCGATCTTTTTCTAGACGATGTACAAGTGGCCAGTGCGGGTGGCCGTCATCCCACGTATCGTGAAGAAGATGGTGTTGCGGTGATGCGTAAAGCAGAAATACTAGTGCGTGTGTTGCTCCATCGCGGCGCGGCCAGTGCCACTGTCTGGACTTGTGATTTTTCCTACGATTACGTCAAGATCAATGCCGAATACCGCACCTAACTCTGTCGAACTGTCGGAAGTTCTGTCGCGCTTTGATGCGTTGTTGCGTCGGCTCGATGCGATTTTGCCTGAGCAACCAGCGCAGACTGACTGGAAACAAAGCATTGCGTTTCGTTGGCGGCGCGGTGCTGGTTTGGGTGCGCGGGGTTGGCTTGAGCCTGTGCGTCATGTCCATCGGATGCGCCTAGCTGACTTGCAAGGTATCCAAGAACAAATCAAACGCGTTGAACAAAACACGCGACAGTTTGTGCAAGGTCAACCCGCCAACAATGTGTTGTTAACTGGTGCGCGCGGTACAGGTAAGTCTTCGATGGTAAAGGGCTTACTCAATAAATATGCACGGGATGGATTGCGCTTAATCGAAGTGGATAAAGCCGATTTGGTTGATTTGCCGCAGATTGTCGCTGCAATCGATGGTCGTGATGAACGTTTTTTGCTGTATTGCGATGATCTATCTTTTGAAGCGACTGAGCCCGGTTACAAGGCATTGAAGGTTGCGCTGGATGGTTCGATTTCGACGACGTCAGATCATTTATTAATTTACGCGACATCGAATCGCCGGCACTTGATGCCCGAGTACATGGAAGAAAATCTTGCCACCAAGTATGTGGGGGACGAGATTCATCCAGGTGAAACCGTCGAAGAAAAAATCTCACTCTCTGAACGCTTTGGTTTGTGGGTCTCTTTTTATCCGTTTAGTCAGGATGAATACCTAGACATCGTCACCCATTGGTTGGCGCATTTTGGTTGTAACGAACGCAACGCAACTGCCGCACACGAAGAAGCATTGCAGTGGGCGTTACAACGTGGTTCACGCAGCGGGCGCGTGGCCTTTCAGTTTGCGCGCGATTGGGCAGGGCGGCATGCAGCCAAACCTGTCTCTACCAAGCGCGGCACCCGAAAAGCGTAATGTGATCATCGAAGTGGCTGCTGCCGTCGTGCTGCGCGCCGATGGCGCGTTTTTGCTCGCGCAACGTCCCGCTGGAAAAGTCTATGCCGGATGGTGGGAATTTCCTGGCGGTAAACTCGACGCGGGTGAATCGGCAAAGCAAGCATTGGCGCGTGAGTTGCACGAAGAATTAGGTATTCATGTGCAAACCGCGTTTCCGTGGATCACCCGTGTGTTTACTTATCCGCATGGCACTGTACGTTTAAATTTTTTTCGTGTGACGTCGTGGCAAGGTGAGCCGCAGTCACGCGAAGGTCAACAGCTGTTGTGGCAGCGTATTGAAGACCCACTACCTACGCCAATGCTGGATGCCAATTTGCCGGTGATTAACGCGCTGCAATTGCCTTCGGTCTACGCGATCACTGCCGCGAGCGCATTAGGTGAGCAGGTGTTCTTGCAACGACTCGAGCTCGCGTTACAGCGTGGCGTTCGTTTGATTCAGTTCAGAGAAAAATCGTTGCCTCTAACTGCTTTTGCCGTATTAGCTGAACAAGTGATTTCTCGTGCGCACGCGTACGGCGCACGTGTGCTGATCAATGGCACCCCAGCGCAAGCAACTGCACTGGGTGCTGATGGTGTACACCTCACCGAGATCGCGTTACATGCAATGACGAAGCGACCAACAGGGATGTTGGTGGCTGCCTCGTGCCATGACGCACGCGCATTGGCACATGCGGCAACACTTGAATTAGATTTTGTTGTGCTCGGCGCTGTTGCGCCAACCGCATCACATCCGGGTGAGCAGGCAATGGGTTGGTCGCGGTTTGCTGAACTCACGCATCACAGCACTTTGCCCATCTATGCAATCGGGGGCATGCAAGCCAGTGATCTGCCCGTGTCTTTTGCCTCAGGTGCGCATGGTGTTGCGATGATTCGTGGTGCGTGGGCAAACACGGAAAGCATTGCTTAAAAATTTCGTGGGGCGTGTTGTACTAGTGCCCGGTGTCTTCGGGTGCGTTGTCCAGTTCAGGATCTGCAGCTTGTGGCACGCGGTACGCTTCGCTTGCCCATTGGCCGAGATCAATTTGTTTACAGCGCGGATTGCAAAAAGGGCGCGATGGATTAGCGGGATCCCATGGCGAACTCACGCCGCAGGTTGGACAGGCAACGGTGCGTGTCACAAGTTACAGAAGGTGAGATCGAACGGAATATCGCAATCGATCGGTTGCGGTCGAGAAGCATCCGCGCTTTTTAAGAAACGTACGTTGAGTACGTATTTGTTGGCGCTGATTTCTGGCACACAGGCCAGTGATGGATCCACCCGTACGCGTAACATTTGCGCCGTTTTTCCGCCCAGCATTTGCTGAAAAATACCTTGCTGCGCAGTGAAGGGTGTTGGACGTCCGGATTCACGCAACATCCGCAAAATAATGGCGGAACCATCGCGCAAGGGATGCAGAGGCGAGGACCATTCGAGTAATTCGGTGATGCGTTCTTGCGCTGGGCGATGCCGCCAAAAATGATACGACGGTAAATCAAACTCACAAGCCCCGCCTGGGATTCCGGTGCGTTGTTTAATCGACATCAGCCAATCATTTTCGCGCAGGTACTGACCAATTTTCCCGGTCATCCCAAACAGCGCTGCAGTTGTGCGTTCGACGTCATTCAAAATCGCATTCAGCGCGTCTTCTGAAATATCCGGATTGCTACGAAACGACAACAGAACTTTGCGCTGGCGTTCTAGTTCTTGCAGCATGTCTGACTTCAGGTCGGCGCGTCCGGCGACTTCGAGGATTTCAAACAAAGTCAGTAACGCGACATGATGATCTAAGGGGTCATCGCGCTGAATAAACGTTCGTGAGCGATGGAATAGATCTTCCAGACGCAGTAGCGTCCTGATGCGTTCGTTGAGTGGGTACTCGAAAGTGATCAAGACGCAGTCACCGAGGGCTAGGGCAAGCCCCAAATAGGAAATACTTCTGATTTTGAAGCATTTACCTCAGGCCGGCAACCGCGTCCTGCATGGTTAAGCGCTTTGGCGGGCGGCAGCGCAGTACTGCGCGTGCAATTCCTCGATGCGCTTAAGCAAGGCTTCGCGCGTACCACTGTTGTCAATGACGTCATCGGCTGCGGCCAGCCGCTGCGCGCGGGTGGCTTGCGCCTGCATGATGCGTTGAATCTGTGCGTCCGCCAGCTTGCTGCGCTGCCGCACACGCTCGACTTGCATCGACTCAGGACAGTCGACCACTGCAATTCGATCAAAGTGTCGCGCTGTGTCGCGTGATTCAATCAGCAGCGGGATGACATGCACGACATAAGGCCCATTTGCCGCTGCGATTTGGCGTGCGGACTCTGCGCGAATCAGCGGATGTAACAGTTGCTCGAGTGATGCGCGTTCTTCAGGGTGATCAAAAACACGTTGACGTACCATGCTGCGGTCCATTGCACCGTCTGCAGCGATGGCTTGATCACCAAATAAATTGCGAATGCCAGCTAAGGCGACGCCATTCGGTGCGGTGAGTGCATGCGCGATGAGATCGGCATCGACAATGGTGGCGCCGAGCTGAGCAAATAGATCGGCCGCGGCACTCTTACCGCTTCCAATTCCACCGGTCAGGCCAACGATGTAAGTCAAACGAGCACTCCAAAAATAAACAGGCGTTGAATGGCATCACCCCAAAATAGCGCGATCACGCCAGCCACGGCTAAAAAGGGGCCAAAGGCGATTGGTTGTTCGCGTCGATGGCCTTTGAACAGAATCAATACGCCACCAATGATGGAGCCTGCCGCTGAGGCAAGCAACAACACCATGGGTAAGGCTTGCCAACCCAACCACGCGCCGATGGCGGCGAGCAGTTTGAAATCGCCGTAGCCCATGCCCTCTTTGCCGGTCATCCACTTGAAGACCCAAAAGATACTCCACAGGCTCAGATAGCCTGCAGCTGCACCGATCACCGCTGCATGCAGTGGCACCAGACCAGCGCCCAGATTAATGAGTAAGCCACACCACATCAACGTCAGTGTCAGGTCATCGGGTAAAAGTTGTGTGTCGTAGTCAATGAGCGCGAGGGCAATGCTCAACCAGCAAAAAACAGCAGCCCCAAGTGCGGCTAAGGAAAAACCAAAGTGCCATGCAGCGTAGGCGGTACACAGGCCAGTAGCGAGCTCTACCAAAGGATATCGGGCAGAAATAGCCATCCCACAGGCGCTGCAGCGCGCCCGCAGCACGAGCCATGAAATGATAGGAATATTTTCGTGCGCACGAATCAGATGACCACAGCCTGGGCAGGTCGATCTGGGATGCACCAAATTAAAGGGTGGATGGGAAATCATTGACGTTTCATCCGATGTCGCAAGATGCGCCTGCCATTGATGCTCGAGCATTTTGGGTAAACGATAGATCACCACATTTAAAAACGAACCCACACAAATACCAAGCAGCAACGCGATCCAAGGTAGGACGGCGGCTTGCGACAACCACTGCAGTTGAAGCGTTTCGTTTGTCATTTATACCGCCTGCCCCATTTTGAAGATGGGCAAATACATAGCGATCACGAGACCACCGATGAGTACACCCAACACCACCATGATGGCTGGTTCCATGAGCGATGAAAGACCGCTGACCACGTTATCGACTTCGTTCTCATAAAAATCAGCAACCCGGTTGAGCATCGGATCAAGGGCTCCCGTTTCTTCGCCAATCGCGACCATTTGCACCACGAGTGCTGGAAATTGCCCGGTATTTTCTAGCGCGCGACGCATGGGCGTACCAGAGGTGACCGCGCGCTGAATTTCTTTGGTGGCTAATTCGTAGACATAATTACCCGCCGCACCGCCCACGGAGTTGAGTGCTTCCACCAATGGCACGCCTGCGGCAAACATCGTCGAGAGTGTACGTGCCCAGCGCGCAATCGCCGCTTTACGAAACACTTCGCCTAGGATTGGTATGCGTAGCATCCAGCGATCGACGCTTTGCTGAAAGACCAACGAAGTTTTCCAGGCTTTGTTAATGACCATACCGGTAGCAACTGAGACGATGAGTAGCACAGGCCAATAGGTAACAAAAAAATCGGAGATCGCAATCACGATCAAGGTCGGTAAAGGCAGTTGTGCGCCAAAGCCTTCGAACACGGATTTGAACGAGGGGATCACAAAAACCATGATCACGGTGGTGATCAAGATCGCGACGGACACAATCGCGATTGGATAAACCAGCGCTGATTTAATTTTTCCTTTGATCGCGATCATTTTTTCTTTGTATGCTGCGAGACGCTCGAGCAATGTGCCCAAAATACCGGCTTGTTCGCCAGCGTGCACGAGATGGCAGAACAACGCATCAAAATATCTCGGATGTTGTCGAAACGCTTGGCCAAGGGGCGTGCCGGTTTCAATGTCAGCGCGAAGCGTACCGACCAACTGTTGAAGCGCAGGATTACTCGCACTTTTTTCGACGATTTCAAATGATTGAATGAGTGGCACGCCGGCACTCATCATGGCAGCTAGTTGCCTAGTAAAGAGCGCTAGATCTTTATCCGTGACACGACCTTTGGTGGCGATACGCTGTGGTTGAAGTCGTTTAACTTGAATGCCCTGTCGACGCAACGTCATTTTGGCCTCAGCGAGGCTCCTTGCGCGCAGCCCGCCACTGACCGATCTACCTTGCCTATCTCGGCCTTGCCATTCAAAACTCGTAAATCCTGTCGAGGGGGTGGAAGTAGCAGCCATGACGTTCCGATCGCGCAAAAGTGTGACTTAGGTAAACGCTGTGACGCATACACGCCAACGCATTCAAGTCGTGCATGTAAGAGGCGTCCACTTTTACCGTATGCATAGTGCGACAGGTACAAACCACCTGATCTTTTAACCTTGTTTTTTGTATTTCTTCTTAGTAGCAGACTATTTAGTCGTTCTGCTCTTCTGACGACGGGCGAAACAGCCGAACGGTTTTGATCGCTCGACCTTGGGTATGTAAGATTTCCATTGCCACACCCGCAACACGCACACTGACATCAGCCTCAGGAATCTCTTGCAGCTGCTCGAGAATCAAGCCGTTGAGCGTTTTCGGTCCGTCGATTGGTAGCGTTAAGCCCAAAGCTCGATTGAGATCACGAATAGCAGTGGCACCATCAGCTTGAGCAACGCCTTGCCCATCCCACGCCAAGGACGGTGCTGCTGAGGGCAGGGTGGTTGTGAATTTGCCCACCATTTCCTCAATGATGTCCTCCAAGGTCACCAAGCCCATCAGTTCGCCATACTCATCCACCACCAGTGCAACACGCGCTTGGTTTTCTTGTAAGAATTGCAGCTGCGCAAGCACGGGCGTTGAGGCGGGTACAAAATACGGTTCAGAGACTAGAGAGATAATTTTTTCGTGTGTAAGTTCGCCTTCATGTAATGCAGCGAGCACTTTACGTAAGTGCAAGATACCCAGGAGCTCGCCTTCACGATCACGAAAAACCGGTAAACGCATGTGATACGCGGTGGTGAGCTCGCGCGTGATGTCTTCAATCGAGGCTTCGAGTGTGATCGACTCGATGCGTGCACGCGGCACCATAATGTCCTGTACGGTCACCTGATCGAGATCAAATAAATTCACCAAGATCGAGCGATGTTTTTTGGGCATGAAATGTCCCGACTCGAGCACGAGCGTTCGTATCTCATCAGTAGACAGTTGCTGTGGCTCATCGCCGCGCGAGGCATCAATGCGCAGTAGTCGAAGCAACCCTGAAACAAATAAATTTACAAACCATACAACCGGCGTAAATACCCACAACATCGGTTGCAACACATAAGACAACGGCAAGGCGATTTGCTCGGCAAAGGCTGCACCAACGACCTTGGGCGTGATTTCTGAGAACACCAAGATTAAAAAGGTGACGCCCAAGGTGCCAAGACCCAACGCGATCTGATCCTCGCCAAATAAATTGATGGTGATCACCGACACGAGCGTAGCCGCGGCAGCGTTAATTAGATTGTTGCCAATCAAAATTACACTAAGCAGTCGATCGGTTTGCGCAAGCAGTGCGGCCGCGCGTAACGCACCGCCATGACCTTGCGTGACTAAATGGCGCAAGCGATAACGATTGAGCGCCATCATGCTGGTTTCGGCTAACGAAAAAAATCCGGATGCAACCAGCAGCACAGCCAGCGCACTAAATTGCCAAGAAAGTGGGATGGTTTCCATGCTGCGAATCAACTATGTGCGTCCGAGCAAGACCTGTAAGACAAACCGACTACCCACATAAGCAAGTAAGAGCAACACAAAGCCCCCCAGCGTAAAGCGCAACGCCGTACGACCACGCCAACCGCGGGTATGACGTCCAGCGAGAAGCGCGGCAAAGGTGCACCACGACAACACGGCAAACAGCGTTTTATGATCAAAACGGAGTGCGCGGCCAAACAGTGTTTCCGAAAAAATTACACCGCTCGCTAATGTCAGTGTGAGCAGCACAAACGCCAGCGTAATCATGCGAAAGAGCAAACGCTCGAGCGTGAGCAGCGGTGGTAGGCCAGCCATCGGACCCGCAGGAAGTAAGCGCGCGACATGTACCGGAGCGACATCACGCCGATGCCCACGTAACAAGCTCCGTTCGGCAATCGCCATCAATAGCGCGTGTAACAGCGCGATCGTGAAGACACTATAGGCAGCGATACCTAGCGCGAGATGCAGTTTAAATTCTGTGCTCGCTGCATGCGTTGCGCTTAACCCTGTAAACCAAAGTGGTAACGGACAGGCCAGCGCGGCGAGCGGCAGAATGAGTGGTTGCATCCCTTCGAGGTCATACACCAAGCTTTCAAACCAAAAAATGAACACACCCAACCACAGCATGGCCGAAAGAGCGTGCGCAAAACCAAAACGTAACTCGGTTGGTGTGATGAGTGCGTCGTAAAGCAACACGCCATGCATCAACAAGGGCAGGAGTAGCGCGTAACGTTCCCATAGCGCCATGCCACCGGCATGCGCTTGCCGCCATCGGGTGCGCCAGAAATGCAGTGCGAGCAACGCGTACAAGGCGCTGGCGCTGAGGTGAAGTACAATCTCACGCATCCAATCAGTCTACCATCGCCGCTCCGCGCGCAGCGTTTTGCTCTGCACAGATTGCACTTGCAACGATTGAGTGCGTGAGCCAGATTTCATCGTATTTGAGCAGCAAGCAATTCATCGATTCAACGGTACAACGGTACAACGGTACAACCACGCAATGATTCAATAATTTTTTGGTGCATTCACGTCCGTGCTTGAGAACTTAACCCAGCGCCTTGCGCGCGTTGTGAAGACCATCCGTGGTGAAGCCCGGCTGACCGAGGCGAACGTCGGCGACGCGCTGCGTGAAGTGCGGATGGCGCTGCTCGAAGCCGATTGTGCCTTGCCTGTAGTGCGCGACTTTATCGCCGCGGTCCGAGAAAAAGCCCTGGGTGAAGAAGTGGTGGGGAGTTTGACACCCGGACAAGCCTTTATTGGCGTGGTACATCGCGAATTAACGCGCGTGATGGGTGAGTCGAGTATCGGATTAAATTTAGCGGCGCGCCCACCGGCGGTGATTTTGATGGCGGGCTTACAAGGCGCTGGAAAAACCACCACCACCGGAAAGCTCGCGCGCATGTTGCGCGAACAAAAAAAGAAGGTGCTGGTGGTTTCGTGCGACGTGTACCGTCCTGCCGCGATCGATCAATTAAAAAGCGTTGCTGCGCAAGTCGATGCCGATTTTTTTGCTTCAGCACCCAAAGAAGTCCCCCTCGACATTGCCGAACGCGCGTTGGCCTTTGCGCGGACGCATTATCACGACGTGCTGATTGTCGATACGGCGGGTCGTTTGGCTGTTGATGCGGCGATGATGCAAGAAATTTCCGAGTTGCATCGTGCGCTCATGCCGGTTGAAACCTTGTTTGTGGTTGATGCCATGCAAGGTCAAGATGCGGTGAACGTGGCGCGAGCTTTTGGTGAAGCGCTGCCGCTCACTGGGGTCGTACTCACGAAGCTCGATGGTGATGCGCGCGGCGGTGCCGCCCTCTCCGTGCGGCAAGTCACCGGACAGCCCATCAAGTTTGTTGGCATGGGCGAAAAGCTCAATGCACTCGAACCGTTTTATCCCGAGCGTATGGCCTCGCGTATTTTGGGCATGGGCGACATCCTGTCGTTGGTCGAAGAGGCGCGTAAAGGCGTAGATGTCGAGGCCGCACAAGCGCTGGCCGATAAGCTCAAAAAAGGACGCGGCTTTGACCTGCATGATTTCAAGGCGCAGATGACGCAAATGCGCAACATGGGTGGATTGTCTTCGCTATTGGACAAGCTGCCCGCGCAATTGGCTGGGCAAGTAAACCCAGCACAATTGCAAGATGATCGCCAGATCCGTCGCATTGAGGGAATCATTAATGCCATGACCCACCTCGAGCGTACGCAGCCAGAACTGATTAAGGCATCGCGTAAACGCCGGATCGCCACCGGTGCCGGCGTGCCGGTGCAGGAGGTGAATCGCTTGCTCAGCCAGTTTGAGCAGATGCAGAAAATGATGAAACAGCTGCAAAAAGGCGGGATGGCCAAGATGATGCGTTCGATGAAAGGCATGCTGCCGGGCATGCGTTAAAGCCTCGCCAAGGGCGGCCTTGGCCAGATTTTAATTGTGGCGCGGCGTCTACGCCTTGTGGCGCGGTGCTTGCGCCTTGGGGCAGGGCGCTTGCGCCGGCTGGATTGGATACCACGGTGACCCTTGCCGGCCGGCCAGAAAACCCCTTATAATCGCTGTCTTTTCTCCAGATCGACCGGGGTTTCCCATGGTTGTTATTCGTCTTGCTCGTGGCGGCGCGAAAAAGCGTCCGTTTTACAACATGGTGGTTGCCGATTCACGGCATCCGCGCGATGGCCGTTTTATTGAGCGCGTGGGTTTTTATGACCCCAAAGCGCCTGAAGGTCGCGAGGGTTTGCGCGTGGACCTCGAGCGCGTCAAGCACTGGACTGGCCAAGGCGCGCAGTTGTCGCCGACCGCGCTGCGTTTAGTCAAGCAGTTCGGTAAAAAAGCCGCCTGATCGTTTCGGCGCAATGCGCGCCGGTGCGCAACAGGTGGTGATGGGCCGTGTCGTCGGGCCCTGGGGAGTGCAAGGTTGGATTCGTGTGCAACCCTATTCTGGCGATCCAGCTGGCCTGCTGCAGATTTCACGATGGCAGTTGGTGAGCAGCGGTGTGTTTAGCGAAGTCGAGATACAAACCTCGCGAGCCCATGCTGGGCACGTGATTGCTAAAGTGCAAGGGCTGCAGGATCGAGATGCAGCGCTCGCGCTGCGCGGAGCAGAAGTGGTGGTGACGCGAGATGCGTTACCCGAGCCCGAGCCAGGGCAGTTTTATTGGGCAGATTTAGTGGGCCTTCAGGTGGTCAACAACCAATCTGAGGTGCTTGGCGAAGTGCTGGGCTTGTTTGAAAACGGCGCGCACGACGTCATTGAAGTGGGGCCAGCGCCAAAGCGCTTGGTTCCATGGACAGCGGTACAAAAAGTGGAGATGGCCGCCGGTCGGATTGTGGTGGATTGGGGGTTGGATTGGTGATGCGCTTTGATGTCGTCACCCTGTTTCCAGAGATGTTTGCAGCCGTGACTGCGAGCGGAATTACCCGGCGCGCGCTTGAGCAATCGCTCTGGCAGCTGCAGACGTGGAATCCGCGCGACTTCACGACAGATCATTACCGGACGATCGATGATCGGCCGTATGGCGGTGGGCCTGGTATGGTGATGTTGGCCGAGCCGTTGCAGAAGACGTTGCAAGCTGCGCAAGACGCAGGCGCGGGTCGAGTGGTGTACCTCTCGCCGCAAGGCAAAAAGCTCGATCACGCGATGGTGATGCGCTTATTGTCGGAATCGCGCTTGACGTTGTTGTGTGGGCGGTACGAAGGCATCGACGAGCGCTTGTTGCACCGTTGGGTCGATGAAGAAATTTCGCTGGGAGACTACGTGCTCTCAGGTGGTGAGTTAGCAGCTATGGTGTTGATGGATGCAGTGGTTCGGCAGATCCCGGGTGCGTTGGGTGATGCGCAGTCGGCCATCGAAGAGTCCTTTGTTTCGGGCTTACTCGATGCCCCGCACTACACGCGTCCGGAATTGTGGCCTGCTGATGCCGACGGGGAGATGATCCCTGCGGTGTTGTTGTCGGGGCACCATGCGCAGATTCGGCGCTGGCGTCTTAAGCAGTCGCTTGGTAGAACGTGGCAGCGTCGGCCGGACTTGATTGCCGATCGAAAACTGTCTGCAGAAGAACAACAGTTGTTGGCTGAATACCAGAAAGAAGCCGGTGTTGTGTAGTCGGTGTAGTCATTGTAGTCGGTGAAGTCGGTGCGGTCGGCAAGGACAGTAAAGCCGTCGTGATTCAAATCGTTGCACGTTTAGACGCACTCTGTGTCGCTTTCGCTTGTTGTGTGTCACCGTTGTGTGTCCTTGTGTCGTTCAGTAGCACCTGATGCAGTACGGATTGCTTGGCGTGCCAAGCGGGACGGAATAATGGAGCGTAGAAATGAACCTGATCCAAACACTTGAACAAGAAGAAATCGCCCGTTTGGGCCGCAAGATCCCCGACTTTGTTCCGGGTGATACCGTGGTCGTTAGCGTCAACGTTGTCGAGGGCGAGCGCAAGCGTGTGCAGGCCTTTGAAGGCGTGGTCGTGGGCAAGAAAAATCGCGGCATCAATTCTGCGTTCACTGTGCGCAAGATTTCTTCTGGCGAGGGCGTGGAGCGCACATTCCAAACGCACTCACCGCTGATCGCTTCGATTGAAATTAAGCGCCGTGGTGACGTGAGCCGCGCCAAGCTGTATTACCTGCGCAATCGCTCGGGTAAATCGGCGCGTATTAAAGAAAAAATTGGGGCGCGTGCACGTGCTGAAGCTGCTGGCGAGCCGCTCGCTCCCATGGCGCCAGCTGAGATTGCTAAGGCCTAATTTGCACGTGTAAGTTGTTCCAACGCGCTGCATGCTGAAACGGGGCGCTTTGCGCCCCGTTTGCATTGGTGCTGTGCCTATAATTCGCGTTCATTTTCAGGAGTCGTTATGCGCCGCGAAGCGACCGCGATTAGCCCGATTACCGACATCGTTGCAGACATGCGAGCAGGGCGCATGGTGGTGCTCGTTGATGAAGAGGATCGCGAAAACGAAGGCGATTTGGTTCTCGCCGCAGAGCACGTCACCCCTGAAGCAATCAATTTCATGGCCAAGCATGCGCGCGGCCTGATCTGTCTCACGCTGACCGGTGCACGCTGCCAGCAACTCGATCTTCCCTTGATGGTGCGCGACAACCGTGCGCGCATGGGCACTAACTTTACGTTGTCCATTGAAGCAGCTGAAGGCGTCACCACCGGAATTTCTGCGCACGATCGTGCCCGAACAGTGCAAGTGGCCGTGGCCCGCGATGCTCGGCCCAGTGACATCGTGCAACCCGGACATATTTTTCCGTTGATGGCGCAACCAGGCGGCGTGCTAGTCCGTGCTGGTCACACCGAAGCGGGTTGTGATTTGGCACATCTTGCGGGTCTAACCCCTGCAGCGGTCATCTGCGAAATCCTCAAAGACGATGGCACCATGGCGCGTCTTCCTGACTTAGTGGAGTTCGCGGCAGCGCATGGCTTACGCATCGGCACCATCGCCGATTTGATCGAGTATCGCAGTGCGCATGAATCGTTAGTGCAACGTATTGGTACGCGCGAAATTGAAACGGCGTATGGTCGTTTTCAATTGCATGCGTTTCGTGATGTGCCAACCGGCTCGAGCCATTTAGCGTTGGTGCGCGGAGATATTCAAGCGCGTGCAGAAACCTTGGTGCGTGTACACGAACCGCTGTCGGTCTTGGACCTACTCGATACCGCGCAAAGCAATCACTCTTGGGGCGTGCATGAAGCGATGGCCACCATCGCAAGCGCTGGCCAAGGTGTGATTGTTTTACTGAACTGCTCGCAAACCGATGACGCGTTGGAATCGCAACTGAGTGATCGCACGGACAAAACGACACGACGTTCAGACCGCAGTGCAGACTTACGCACGTACGGCATTGGCGCGCAGATTTTGCGTGACTTGGGTGTTGGACGAATGCGTTTAATGGCGGCGCCACGCAAGATGCCCAGCATGACGGGCTTTGGTTTAGAAGTTGTCGGTTATGCCGACTCACCACGATCGGAGCGCTAAGGATGGGTGTTGCAGGAACGCAGCCGCAAGGACTCGATGGACGAGGCTTACGCATTGCCATTGCCATGAGTCGATTTAATCGCCCTGTTGTGCAGGCCATGTGCGCGAGTGCTCAAACTGCGCTCACGCAAGCTGGCGTCGATGCTACGCACATTGATGTGGTGCAAGTCGCAGGTGCGCTTGAACTACCACTGACGTTACAGTGGTTGGCGCAAACCCGACGCTTTGATGCATTGATTGCGCTGGGTTGTGTGATTCGAGGCGAAACCTATCATTTTGAGGTCGTCTCTAACGAAGCCTCGCGTGGCATCACCGATGTGCAGCTCCAAACCGGTGTGCCGATTGCCAACGCTGTGCTGACAGTAGAAAACGATACGCAAGCCTTAGCGCGCGTTGACAAAGGCGCAGAGGCTGCGCACGTAGCCATCGAGATGGCGCGGTTGCGTAAGCAACTGAGTACCACGTGGTAAGACCACCTGCCGATTCGGTCACGCGTCGCTCTTCGAACGCGCCGAGCACACGCACCGCACCGCCAAAAACTGCGCGACGTCGCGCGCGAGAAATTGCACTGCAAGCGTTATATGGATGGCAGCTCACACGCGCGTCACTCTCGGAAGTCTTAGATCAAGCGCGTGCACTCGAGGGTTGGGATCGTGCGGATACTGCACTCGCAGAAACGCTGATGCGTGGCGTCATCGAGCGCTGCGATGAACTCGAAGCCGCCGTCGTCCCGCACTTAGATCGTTCATTAAACGCTTTATCGCCGATTGAACGCGTGATTTTGTGCATCAGTGCATTCGAATTGTTAGTGCAAATCGATACGCCATTAAAGGTCATCATCAACGAAGCCATCGAACTGGCTAAAAGTTTTGGTGGGACCGACGGTCATCGGTACATTAATGGCGTCGTCGAAAAGCTCGCTACAGTGCTACGTGCACGCGAGTTTGAAAAAGCTGCCCGCGCTCGTTCAGCGCCTGCCGAGGGTACGGCCTGAGCCGTTGCACGCCGTGGACGCATCCACATCAGTAGTGTCTGAGTTTGATCTGATTCGTACTTATTTCACTCGCCCAACGCGTCACGCGGTGTTGGGTGTTGGTGATGATTGCGCGCTGCTTCAAGTGCAGCCCAATAACGTGTTGGCAGTGTCGACAGACATGCTCATTGAGGGCCGGCATTTTTTTGCGCACGCAGACCCTCGGCAACTCGGACACAAATGTCTGGCGGTCAATTTATCCGATCTTGCTGCCATGGGCGCAACGCCGCGTTGGGCGACATTGGCCTTGGCCTTACCGGCCGTCGATACGGCGTGGCTGCGTGAATTTTCTGCTGGTCTATTTGCACTCGCCAATCGTTTTGAATTGGATCTGGTGGGGGGGGACACCACACGTGGACCATTGGCGATTTGCATCACCATCGCAGGCGAAGTGCCGGCTGCACAGTCGTTACGACGTGCCGGGGCGCGTGTGGGCGATGCGTTGTGGGTGAGTGGTTCGTTAGGCGGTGCTGCGTTAGCTTTACAGTGTGCGCAAGGTGCGGTGCACTTAAACGCTGAACAACAAACCGCTGTCAATCCGTGCTTACACACGCCTGAACCGCGTGTGGCCTTGGGGTTGGCTTTGCGTGGTATTGCCACAGCTGCGATCGATCTTTCAGATGGATTGTGCGGTGATCTTGGGCATGTGCTGACACAGTCCGGCGTGGGTGCAACGATTGCCTATGCAAACTTACCGCGTCACCCGGTGTTTCATGAACTACAACATACCGCCCTCGAGCAACAATGTGTATTGGCTGGTGGAGATGATTATGAATTACTCTTCACGGCGCCAAGTCGCGCGCAACGAACGATTGAGCAGCTTGCAGCCACACACCAATTACCACTCACGCAAATTGGCATGATTACCTCTGCAGACACGGGCTTAGTTGTGCGCGATGCCCAAGGACAGCGTCTTCAAGTGCCCCGTAGTTTTGATCACTTCGCATAAAGGACGCGGCATGATTCTTCGCCCAGGTCTTGGTTTTGTGTTTCGTCACCCGGCGCATTTCATTGCGTTTGGTTTTGGTTTGGGGGCGTCGCGTTTTGCGCCTGGCACCGTGGGGACATTATTGGCTTGGCCATTGCAGGCGTTACTTTGGCCGTTGTACTCACCGATTGAAATTCTTGGTCTGTGTGTGTTGTTGTTTGCGCTAGGAGTTTGGGCCTGTGAAGTCACGGGGCGCGATTTGGGTGTATCTGATCACGGCGGCATGTGTTGGGATGAAGTGGTCGCGTTTTTAATCATCCTGCAATTCACGCCAGATGGTTTGCTTTGGCAGCTCGCTGCGTTTTTTTTATTTCGTTTTTTTGATGTGGTGAAGCCGCCACCGATTCGTCAGCTAGAAGCACGCATGAAAGGTGGCTTTGGTGTGATGGCCGATGACATTCTTGCAGCCGGTTACACCTTGCTCGTATTAGCGGCGATAAAACGCATGTTGGGCTAAACATGGAGCACGCACAACTTGCAACGCGCTTGGGTCAGTTGCTGCTTGCGCAAGGTGAGCAGCTGGTGTGTGCTGAATCTTGCACGGGTGGATTGGTGGCTGCTGCGGTGACCGCGATTGCAGGCAGTTCAGCCTGGTTTGATCGTGGGTTTGTGACTTATTCCAATGCCGCTAAGCGCGAACTCTTACAAGTCAAAGAAGACACACTGCTCGCGCACGGCGCAGTGAGTGAAGCCACCGCGCGTGAGATGGCCTTGGGTGCGCTTGGTGCGAGTCACGGCACCTTGAGTGTTGCAGTAACGGGCATCGCAGGGCCTGGCGGTGGCGTTCCTGGCAAGCCTGTGGGCACGGTGTGTTTTGCCTGGGCACGCAGCGGCGAGAGTATGCCGCGGTCTGAAACACGGTTGTTTGAAGGTGATCGAGATGCGGTACGTCGCGCTGCGGTACTGCGCGCTTTACGTGGCTTGGTGGAACTCATTGATGACGGTCGTTTGCCCACATGAGCATTGCGCATAAGTCACAGGCAGGTTCAGGGGCTTGGCTAATGGCGTTGTGTTGCGCGCGCGTGCTTTCAGCCAGTTGGTTTGTGGCGTATTCAGCGGTGTTGCCCTTAACGCAAGTGCAATGGGGCTTATCAGGTAAAGAGGCAGGATGGATTCAATCGGCCTTTCACTTGGGCTATTTACTGTCGTTGTTTGTGGTGGGTTTTCTTGCTGATCACTTTGGCGCTAAGCGAACGTATTTTTATAGCGGCATTGCAGGCTTCTTAAGCCCCATCCTTTTTATTGTCTTTGCCGATGGGTTTTGGTCAGCGTGGTGGCTGCATTTGCTCACCGGGTTGTGTCAAGGCGGTAGTTACACGCCAGTGTTAGCACTGGTGGCTGATTACGTGCCACAGCAGCGACGTGGTCGCGCGATGGGTTGGATGATTGCTGCCTCGAGTGCAGGCTATGCGTTGTGTTTGGGATTGGTGAGTCTGGTCTTACCGTATGCTGATTGGCGTGGCGCCTTATCGGTGGTCGCGAGCGCATCTTTGTTGGCATGGATTTGTGGCGCGCTCGCTTTACACGGCACTGCCAACCGCATCCACGCACGTCCTGCCGGTGAGTCTTTGTTTGCAGCGATTCCTGCGGTGTGGCGTAACGCACGCTGTCGTTTGTCGATTGCAGGTTATAGCGCGCACAACTGGGAGTTGCTTGGCATGTGGGCGTGGTTACCGACCTTTCTCACTGCCGCGCTAAGTGCCCATGGGCAAACAAGTGCGCAGGTAGCTAGTGTGGCGTTGGCCTTGGCCTCGATGACGTATGTCGCCAATATTGGTGGCAGCGTGTTGGGCGGAGTGATGGCGGATCGATGGGGACGGTCGCAGACGATTTTATTTTGGAGTGGCTTAAGTGCGTTGTTGTCGTTAACGATTGGCTGGCTAATTGCGTTGCCTGTCGCACTCTTAGTGGCGATTGCGTGTGTGTATAACCTCGCCGGAATTGCTGACTCATCCACGCATTCAACCGTACTTGCTGAAAGCGTGCCGCCGCACCAAGTGGGCGCTGCGTATGCGATGCGTTCATTGGTTGGCTTTGGTGCGGGCGTGGTCAGTCCGGTGGTGTTTGGCGCAGTACTGGATTTTTCTGGCGGTGGGCGCATGGCCACCGATGCCTCGACTTGGGGGTGGGCTTGGATGAGCTTAGGCTTGGTCGCATTGCTTGGCCCGTTGGCCACCTTTTACTTGCAACGCACCACACCAACACAGGCGCGTTGAGATAAAGAGACGGTGTGCCACTGTTACACAGGTCTATGTTAGGTTGAGGTTGTTCTAAACAATGTCGATCCACCGCGGCGCATTGTTGAGCATCTATCGAAAAAACGTTGAGGAGAGAGTCGACATGACCATTTCGCTATCCACCAGTGCGTTTCAACCAACAGAAATGTATTTTTTATTGCGTGACTCGGTTGTGCCACGTCCGATTGCTTGGGTCTCGACGATCTCGGACGATGGGGTGAGTAACATCGCGCCGTATAGTTTTTTTAATGTGGTGTGTCCGTGGCCAGCGATTTTGGGCTTTAGTTGCGGCCCGCGCGGAGATAATCACAACACGCGTCAATGGGCGCCTAAAGATACGTACGTCAATATCATGGCGAACAAAGCGTTTGTCGTGAATATCGTGCCTGAGTCGATGACCGATGCGATGGTTGAAACTGCGGCAGATTTACCGCCAGGACAAAGCGAGTTTCCGTTTGCTGGTCTGACCGAGGCCCCTTCGACCACCATTAAACCGCCACGTGTGTTGGGCGCGCCGGTGGCTTACGAATGTACGCTGTACGACGTGTTGGATGCCGGCAGTAACAAATGGATCATGGGCACGGTTCAGCACGTGCATATCGATGAGTCGGTGTATGTCGGACGCAAGGGCAATGAAAATCATCGCGTCGATGTTTTAGCGCAAGAAGCCACGCGACCCGTTGGGCGACTCGGGCGTGCCAACTACGTCCGTTTACGCGAGATCGAAACCAAACTCCGGCGCGACGGCCCCAATCAATAATCGGGTAGTTGCCAATCGATGGGCGCACGCTGATGTGCGCTCAAAAAAGCATTGGCTTGCGAAAAATGGCGACAGCCAAGAAATTTTCTTGCTGACAACGGTGAGGGATGCGCCGATTGCAAGACTGCATGGCGCGTTGCGTTGATGCGTGGTGCTTTGCTACGTGCGTGATTGCCCCACAATAAAAACACGCTGGGTGCGGCGTGCTGCGCGATGTAGTCGATGAGTTGATCGGTCACTGTTTGCCAGCCGATATCAGCGTGTGTCGCGGGGTGCCCATCTTCTACGCTCAATGCGGTATTCAGCAGTAGCACACCCTGTTGCGCCCAGTGCGATAAATCACCGTGCCTGGCCCGGGCAATCCCTAGATCGGTGTCGAGCTCTTTATAGATGTTACGTAACGAGGGCGGAATTTTTTCCGTCCGCGGCACCGAAAAAGCAAAGCCCATGGCTTGCCCCGCGCCGTGATACGGATCTTGTCCGAGGATGAGCACTTTCACGGCATCGGGGGGAACGCAGTCGAGCGCGTGATAACGCAATGCTGGCGGCGGATACACCGAAACACCGAGTCGAGTACGTGCTTCGATATGCGCTTCTGCGCGCCTGAGCGCTGCATGGCCCGATGCATCAAGCGCCTCGGACCAAGCCGGTGGTAAGGGCATGCGTGTGATGCAGCAGTGCGCTTAGTCTTTGGCCAGCAGATGCATCAGGCTACAGGTGTCCCAGCGCTGACCACCACGTGCTTGCACTTGCGCGTAATACTGATCAATCAGTGCAGTGTTGGGTAAACGTGCGCCGTTTTTTTGCGCCTCTTCTAAACAGATCGCCAAATCTTTGCGCATCCAGTCCACAGCAAATCCAAAGCCATCAAACTTGACGGCATCCATGGCTTGCCAACGATTTTCCATTTGCCATGATCCCGCGGCGCCTTTAGAAATCACGGCCACGACTTTTTCTAAATCTAAGCCGGCTTTTTTGCCAAAGTTGAGCGCCTCAGATAAGCCCTGCAGTAAGCCAGCGATGGCGATTTGATTGACCATCTTGCACAACTGTCCTGCACCCGGATCACCAATCAGCACGCAGCTCTTGGCATAAATATCGAGGACTGGTTTGACGCGCTCAAACAACGTGGTCTCGCCGCCACACATAATGCCCAGTTGTGCATTGACTGCACCGGCTTGTCCGCCGGAAACCGGTGCGTCGATAAATCCGATACCCGCCGATTGGCATTGCGTATAGAGCTCACGCGCGAGGATCGCACTGGCCGTGGTGTGATCGATGAGTGTTGCACCTTTGCGCATGCCCGCCAGCGCGCCGTGTTCGCCATACACCACGGAACGCACATCGTTGTCGTTACCCACACACATCAACACGTAGTCGCAGCCGTGCGCCGCTTCACGCGGCGTGGCCGCCGAATGACCGCCATATTCTTTGACCCATGCCGCCGCTTTGGCTGCGTTGCGGTTGTACACCGTGACCTGATGGCCGCCCTTTTTTAGTAGGTGACCGGCCATGGGATAACCCATCACACCTAAACCCAGAAATGCGATCTTCGCCATCGTGCCCGCTCCAAACAGTGATCGTGATTGAGGAAAAAGCGAATGTACCATCGCGCTCTTGCTGGTTTGCGGGTGGATTCACACCTTTCTGAACGGGGCTTGCATCTTGCGCCTGTCAGCCGCTACAATGACTGAACGTTTATACAGTATCCGGTGTTGGCCCGGGTACGGCTCGCAAGGGCTGCACCTGCCGTAGATGCCGACGGCCCCTAGGAAGGAATCGTCATGGACGACAACAAATCCAAAGCCCTCGCCGCCGCCCTCTCGCAGATTGAAAAGCAATTTGGCAAAGGCTCCATCATGCGCATGGACTCTGAAGCCATTCAGGATATCCAAACCATCTCCACCGGTTCGTTGGGGTTGGATTTGGCACTGGGTGTTGGTGGATTGCCACGCGGTCGTGTGGTCGAGATTTATGGTCCGGAGTCATCCGGCAAAACCACGCTGACACTACAAGTGGTGGCGGAAATTCAAAAAGTAGGTGGAACAGCCGCGTTTATCGATGCAGAAAACGCACTCGATGTGGGCTATGCCGAAAAATTGGGTGTCAACATCAATGATCTGTTGATTAGCCAACCCGACACCGGCGAACAGGCGCTTGAAATCGCCGACATGTTGGTGCGCTCGGGCTCGGTGGATCTGATCGTGATTGATTCGGTTGCAGCGTTAGTCCCCAAAGCAGAAATTGAAGGCGAAATGGGCGATCAGTTGCCGGGCTTACAGGCACGTCTCATGAGTCAAGCGCTACGCAAGCTCACCGCGAACATCAAACGCACGAACACGTTGGTGATCTTTATCAATCAAATTCGCATGAAGATTGGCGTAATGTTTGGTAGCCCAGAAACCACAACGGGCGGTAATGCGTTGAAGTTTTATTCATCCGTACGGATGGACATTCGTCGTATCGGATCGATCAAAAAAGGCGAAGAAGTGGTGGGCTCGGAAACCCGAGTGAAGGTCGTCAAAAATAAAGTCGCGCCACCGTTTCGTAACGCAGAGTTTGATATTTTTTACGGCGAGGGTATCTCGCGTGAAGGCGAAATTCTGGAGCTCGGTGTGGTCCACAAGATCGTTGAAAAAACCGGCGCATGGTATGGCTACAACGGCGACCGTCTAGGGCAAGGCAAAGACAACTCACGCGATTATCTGAAAGAGCATCCAGAGATGGCGCGTGAAATCGAAGCGAAGATCCGCGAAGCCGCAGGAATTGCAGCGGGTCGCCTGCCAGCGGTGGCAGCCAACGAAGATGCCGAGGAGCCAGCCGCAGCGGATGCAGACAATGTCATCGTTGCACCGTCGCGTAAACGCGGCTAATTCAAACGATCGGGCTGTTCGTGAACCGGACAGCCCGCAAGCCTTACGCAATCGCGCCTTACGTCTTCTAGCCGGGCGCGAACACACGTGTCTTGAGTTAACACGCAAGCTCACGCCGCATGCACCAACGCCAGAAGTATTACAGGCGTTATTGGAGACATTGATGGCCAAGGGTTTGCTTTCCGATGAGCGCTACGCGGAAGCGCGCAGCCACAGTTTGCAACGCAAATTTGGCGTGTCTCGTATTGCCCGAGACCTGCGTGACAAAGGTGTCGCAGCCGAGACGGTCGAGCGTTTGATGCTAGATGCCCAAGCCACAGAGCTCAGCCGCGCACGCGAAATATGGAAGAAAAAGTTTGGTCTGGTCGCCAGCGATGCGGCAGGGCGGGCAAAACAAATGCGCTTTTTGGCTTCGCGCGGATTTGGCTTTGCCGTGATTCGACGCGTCACCGGCGCTGAGGACGCAGAAGAAACGGCCTGAACTGCGATCTTCTTGGGGGCGGTTGAGGCGACGATCGCGTAAAATTGGCAGATTGTCATCACGACGCCGTTAGGTTGGATCCCCCAATGAAAAGCGCAGAAATTCGCTCAAGCTTCCTGAAGTTTTACCAATCCAAAGGGCACACCATTGTTGCCTCGAGTGCCTTGGTGCCGGGTAATGATCCGACGTTGCTTTTCACCAACTCTGGCATGGTGCAGTTTAAAGACGTCTTTTTGGGTAAGGATCCACGCAGCTATACCCGAGCAACGACATCACAACGCTGTGTTCGAGCCGGCGGTAAACACAACGACTTAGAAAACGTCGGCTACACCGCCCGGCACCACACCTTCTTTGAGATGTTGGGTAATTTTTCTTTTGGCGATTATTTTAAAAAAGAAGCCATCGCTTACGCGTGGGAATTACTCACCGGCGTGTACCAACTACCAAAAGACAAACTTTGGGTCACGGTGTATCACACCGACGATGAGGCCTATGACATCTGGGCGAAGCAAATCGGTGTGCCAAACGAGCGTATCGTGCGAATTGGCGATAAGCCGGGCGGACAAAAATATCAGTCAGATAATTTTTGGCAGATGGCAGATACCGGTCCTTGCGGGCCCTGTAGCGAAATTTTCTATGACCATGGGCCGGATGTCGCCGGTGGTCCGCCTGGATCTCCAGAGGCCGATGGCGATCGGTATATCGAGATCTGGAACTTGGTGTTTATGCAATACGATCGCGACGCGCAAGGCCAGCTCACGCCATTGCCCAAACCTTGTGTCGATACCGGTATGGGATTGGAGCGCATCGCAGCAGTGATGCAGCATGTGCATTCCAATTACGAGATCGACTTATTTCAAGATTTAATTCGCGCTGCAGCCCGCGAAACCGGTGTCAAAACACTCGATGCACCGTCACTGAAGGTGATTGCTGATCACATCCGCGCCTGTTCGTTTTTAATTGTCGATGGAGTGATTCCTGGCAACGAAGGTCGCGGCTATGTGTTGCGTAGAATCATTCGTCGCGCGATTCGACATGGCTATAAGCTGGGGCAAAAACAACCGTTCTTTCATCGGCTGGTGGCAGATCTTGATCAGGTCATGGGCGCAGCGTATCCAGAGCTCACCGCCATGCGCGATCGCGTGGCACAAGTCCTCAAAACCGAAGAAGAACGTTTTGCCGAAACCCTAGAACATGGCATGGGTGTCCTGGAGGGCGCTTTGGCGGGTGAATCACCCATGTTGGATGGTGAGACCGCATTTAAGCTGTACGACACCTTTGGTTTTCCGGTTGATTTAACTGCAGATATTTGTCGCGAACGAAACATTCAAATCGACTTTGCGGGCTTTGAAGCCGCGATGCAAGCGCAACGCGAACGGGCGCGCGCGGCATCACGTTTTTCGATGAGCGCTGCACTCGACTACGACGGCGCTCGGACGGAGTTTTGTGGTTACGAACACTTGCAAGCAAAAGCCAAGGTCATCGCGTTATATCAAGATGGCACGGCCGTCCAAAGCTTAGAGGCAGGTGCTGCGGGGGTGGTGGTGTTAGACAAAACACCGTTTTACGCAGAATCCGGTGGACAAGTGGGTGATCGCGGTGAACTCACAGGCCCTGCGGGGACATTTGTCGTCACGGATACGCAAAAAATTCAAACCGAAGTGTTTGGGCATCATGGCGAACAGCGCACCGGCGTGCTGCGCGTTGGCGACGGATTGAGTGCGCAAGTCGATACTGCAGCGCGTGCGCGTGCCGCCTGGAATCATTCAGCCACCCATTTAATGCACGCAGCGTTGCGCGCCGTGTTAGGTAAACACGTGCAACAAAAAGGCTCGCTGGTAGATGCCCAAAAAACACGCTTTGATTTTTCTCATGGCGAACCCATGCAAGAGTCGCAGCTGCGTGAGGTCGAGGCAATCGTCAATCGAGAAATTCGTCGTAACGCTGAAGTCAGTGCGCGCGTGATGAAGTATGACGAAGCGATTCAGGCTGGCGCCATGGCGTTGTTTGGCGAAAAATACGGTGACGAAGTTCGCGTCATTGGCATGGGTGAATTCTCAACCGAGCTGTGTGGTGGTACGCACGTGAGCCGTACCGGAGACATCGGGTTTTTTAAAATCGTTGCCGAATCCGGTGTAGCAGCTGGCATTCGTCGTATCGAAGCGGTGACTGGCGAAGCGGCGCTCGATTACGTGCAAGCGCAAGAGCACACCTTGGCTGATGCCGCTGCCGCGTTGCGCGCACAACCACAAGAGCTGGCAGCGCGGATCACACAGATTCTCGACAATGTGCGCGCACTTGAGCGCGAGTTGAACAAACTCAAATCCAAAGCGGCTGCGGCACAAGGCAGTGATCTCGCCGCACAAGCACACGAAATCAAAGGGGCAAAAGTGCTGGCGGCAACCCTCGATGGCGCAGACGCAAAAACATTGCGCGAAACACTCGATAAACTAAAAGACGCTTTAAAAAGTGCGGCGATTGTGTTGTCGGCAATCAGTGATGGCAAGGTGGTGCTGATTGCAGGAG
>CANIIA010000007.1 GCA_947467435.1 Betaproteobacteria bacterium | reverse complement strand
TCGAATCGCTCACCGATTGGCGCGATAAAGAAATCGCCCTGGTCGATGCGCAAACCGTCCACATCAAAGCACTGCTCGGCTTACTCAAAGCCAGTGGGATGTATGAAGTTCCGGCACTCTGATGGGTAGAAATCTCATGCGCTTCGACATGACGCCAGCAAACAGATCGCTTATTTTTTCTAAGGGTTTATTTTTAAGTACGCTGCTTAGCCTGCTGTTGACGACGAGTGCATTGGCAGCTGATGACCCACCCCCTAAACAGGGCGGACCGAAACCACCGACGTTTGGCCCCGGCAATATGGGTGGGCCAAGCAATCCCATGGGGATGAATCCACAAAGCCCCATGAACGCGCAAAATCCAAACTCGTTCAGTAATCAAATGATGCGCAATGACATGCAGCGTCAGCAGCAACAACAGCAGCAACGTCAATCCCAACAGCAACAACCAGGGGGCGGATCGGGCAGCGGGCTACCCAGTAACCAGAGCCTCGGCGCGAAACTCGGTACCAGCGCAGGCCCCGGAATGGGTTCGCCCGGCGGATCGTCGTCATTTGCCGCTAGCCCAAGCGGTATGGGTTCACCGGGTGCGCCCGGCGGCGGCGGTGGTTTTGGCGGGGGAAGCCCCAGTGGTGGGGCGGGCCCGAGTGGCAGTAGCTTTGGCGGCGGCCCCGGCGGTGGCGGCCCCGGCGGTGGCGGTGGCCCCGGTGGGGGTGATGGCGGTGGTCAAGGTGGGGGGAATGCTAGCGGCGGTGGTGGCGGTGGTGGCGGTGGCGGCACCGGCGCAGGACCGGCCGGTGCTGGCGGGACCGGCACGCAAGTCGCTGGAACGACCACGCAAGCCACAGGCGGAACACCGCGCTCGGTCAGTGCCGGGCCGACCAATCCGCGGCGCTTGATTGCACCTTCACCCACCAGCCTGCGCTGAATCAACCACGCCGTTTTGGCGTGCGTATGCGTTTAACTGCTCGCCACGACGCGCGTCAACACGCGCAAAAATTCTTCAGCAGTTTGAAAACCAATCACCCGAAGCGCGGGTATTTCTTTGCCTTGCGCATCCAAAAAAATAATGCCGGGTGGGCCAAACAACGAAAAGCGTTTAAGTAACGCTTGATGCGTTGCTTGATTCGCGGTGACATCCACTTGTAAGAGCAACAGGCGATCGAGCTGTGCTTTCACGCGCGGGTCGCTCAAGGTGTTGGTTTCCATTTGTTTGCACGTCACGCACCAATCTGCATAAAAATCGAGCATCACTACCCGCGGCTTGGGTTGCGATGCTTCGGTGCGTAAGCGTTGTTCAAGCGCTTGGATACTTTCAATGCGTTCAAATTGGATTTTCGTGACAGGGGCTGTTGGCGATCCACTCAACGCGGCGCGCAATCCCGCTAAGGGTCGTAGCGGATCGCTCGCCCCACTAAATCCACCGAGTACAACCGCGACGCCAGCCAACAACAAAACCACGCCCACCGTTTTTGCTAAACGCGACATACCGTGCGCATGGGTAGGTAAGGGATCGATCGCGCGTAAAAAAATCGCGCAACCAATCAATAACGCACCCCAAGCCAACATCATCGTCAACGTTGGGATAACCGGCGTGACAATCCAAATGGCCACACCAAGCAACAGCACACCAAATACAGCCTTGACGTTATTCATCCACGGACCACTGCGTGGCAATAATGCGCCTTCAGAAACACCGACAGCAATTAATGGAACACCCATGCCCAAGGCCATCGCAAACAATGCTGCCGCACCCATCCATACATCACGCGATTGACTGATGTAGAGCAGCGCACCGGCTAGTGGCGCAGCCACGCATGGACTCACAATCAACGCAGACAATGCACCCATCGCTGCCACAGAAGCAATGCGTCCACCTTTGAGTTTGCCGTGCGCACCGTGTAAACGATGATGCAAAAATCCGGGTAATTGCAGTTCATGCACACCAAACATCGATAGCGCCAACCACACAAACACCAAAGCAAATCCGCCTAAGACCCACGGATTTTGTAGCGCGGTGGATAACAGCGACCCAGACAACGCAGCCAGTACGCCAGCGCAGGCATACGCCAGCGCCATCCCTAAGACATAACTCACAGAAAGCAACGCAGCGCGTGTTTTACCTAAAGCACGACCCTCGCCAACAATGATGCCCGATAAGATCGGCAACATCGGCAGCACACAAGGCGTAAACGCGAGCAACAAACCAAAACCAAAAAAACTCGCGAGCACCCAGGTTTTACTTTCTGAACGAAACAACGCAGCGATATCGAAATCATTGGCGCTGATCGCCGGGACGATCGTGCGCGTTGCGGATGTGGATTCCGTCGTCAACGTACTCGGTGTTATGACATCACCGCTGGATGCCGTCCAAGCAATGCTCAAGGGAGTATCAATGGGGGTATAGCAAACGCCCACGTCGGCGCAGCCTTGCGCGTTGACAATTAAATGCACGCGACTGGCGTTGCTATCTTTGGCGCTGATAGGTAATCGAATATTCACTGACTGGCGGTAAATATCCACCGCGCCAAAAAATTCATCTTGCTTACGTATTCCTGCCGGTAGTTGTGCCATACCCAGCACAAACGACTGCGTACTTTGTGGACCCAAAGAAAATTTTAAGCGATCGCGATAAAGGTAATACCCTTTTTCGATGACAAACCGCACTTCAAGCGTGTTTGCATCGATGCGATGTAGGCTGGGGCGAAAGGCTTTTTCCGGTTCAAGAAGATCGTCGGCCTGCACGCCACAGATCATGCTCATCGTGAGCAAACAGACCACTCCTAGCCATCGCGTGAAACTACGCATCGATCGATCCTTGTGCCAAAGTGGCCAGTTGCAGTCGCGCCTGGGTCAGCGCAGCTTGGATGGCGTGTGGTTCCAATTGCGCCAAAAAATCCTCGACCGCAGGATAGCGCAGTTCGATCCCCAGACCGTGCTTGAGGCGCGTGTTTTTCAAGCGTCGCGATTCGCGCATAAACGATAGCAACGGAGCCGCGATACGTACAGCCGCTAGATCGCGCGGAATCTGTGGCGGTAATGGCAAACCAAAGCGCTCGGCAACGCGCGCCATATACGCGCCCATTTTTAACGTCGAGTCATCACTGGCGTTGTATACCCCGGGGCGCGTTTGTCGTTGCATGGCGTGCAAACATATCGTGGCCAGATCATCCGCGTGAATGTGATTGGTGTACACATCATCAGCTTCGCATAACACCGGCGTGCCTTGTAACAAACGCACGAGCGGTAATCGCGAAAGCGCATAAATTCCTGGCGTACGCAAAATGGTCAGTTGGACTCGATGCTGTAGACACCAATCGGTCAGTTGCGCTTCTGCATCGACACGCCGAACCGCCCGCGGCGTTTGCGGATGCAACGGCGCTGTTTCATCTATCCACGCACCAGCACAGTCCCCATACACACCAGAGGTGCTGATATAAACGACACGCCTTGGTAGAATTGCTGCCGCACTCAGCAGGGCTAGCAAGTGCGTGGTTCTTGTGTCGGTGAGGCCCGTGGATGGTGGTGGTGCGGTATGTAAAACCACCTCATCCGACCCGCCTGTAAACGCGTGCAGTGTCGTGGGTTGATCTAAGTCGGCGCCTTGGCTGCGCGATATCGATCGCACCTCGGTACCCACCGGCAAGCGAGCTGCAACACGGCGTGCAATATCGCCATAGCCAACGATTAACATGCGGTGTGGAGTTTCCATCCGCCTATTTTACGAAGGCCTCATGTATACCGTCACAATTTCTAAAACTGGCCAAACGTTTCAAGTTGCCGCGGGTGAAGCCATCCTCACCGCTGCGTTGCGCCAACAGCTGGTGCTACCGTACGGCTGTAAAACCGGCGCATGCGGCGCGTGTAAAGGCACAGTGGTGCAAGGCCAGGTCGATCACGGCCAGCAATTTCAAGAAAAGGCCCTCACCCTCGAGGAGCGGGCCGCTGGTAAAGCGCTATTTTGCCAAGCAACTGCCTGCAGCGATCTTACTATCGATGCGCGGGTCATTGGCAGCGGCGATATTCAAATCAAAACCTTGCCGTGTCGCGTACAAAAACTCGAGCGCCTCGCCGACGATGTGATTCGACTCGAACTCAAACTACCGGCCAATGAAACACTCAAGTTTTTTGCTGGGCAGTACCTCGATTTTATTTTGCGTGATGGCACGCGACGTAGTTTTTCGATGGCCAACGCACCGCATGCCGATGGCTTTATTGAAATTCATGTGCGTCATGTCCCCGGCGGCCAATTTACTGACCATGTGTTTAGCAAATTAAAAGAAAAAGATATCCTGCGTTTTGAAGCGCCGATGGGAACATTTTTTCTGCGTGAAGAAAATCAGCATCCCATCATCTTTGTGGCCTCGGGCACAGGGTTTGCCCCGATCAAAGCCATCATCGAACATATGCAAGAAAAAAACATTCAACGTCCAGCCGTGCTGTACTGGGGTGGACGGCGACCCCACGATTTATATATGCATCAGCTCGCAGAGACATGGGCTGCACAAGGCAAGCTACGTTATGTGCCAGTCATCTCTGAAGCCACACTAGAAGACGCTTGGCATGGCAGAACCGGATTTGTCCATCAGGCTGTGATGCAAGATTTTCCGGATCTCTCTGCCTATGAAGTGTATGCCTGCGGTGTGCCCGTCATGGTCGAAGCGGCACAGCGTGATTTCATTGCACAGTGCAAACTACCCGAAGCGGCGTTTTACGCAGACAGCTTCACCACCGCAGCCGACCTGGCGCGGTAAGGTCAATTTAATTTGCAGGTTCGCCTAGATACGCTTGGCGAACCCGCGGATCGTCGCGCAATACATCGGCACTTTCAGCCAGCGTTATGCGGCCACTTTCCATGACGTAAGCGCGATGCGAAATTTGAAGCGCTAAGCGTGCGTTTTGTTCAACCAGCAATAACGTCATCCCTTGTTCAATCAAGGTGCGGATCACCGAAAAAATTTGCGTCACCATTTGCGGCGCTAATCCCATACTGGGTTCATCGAGCAACAATAGTCTGGGACGGCTCATCAACGCGCGCGCCATCGCGAGCATTTGCTGTTCACCACCCGAGAGCGTGCCAGCAAGCTGATCTTGTCGCTCGGCTAAACGCGGGAAAACGCGCAGCAAATGTTGTGCGTCACGTTGAACGGCATCACGATCCGATCGTGCATAAGCGCCCATCTGCATATTTTCATCGACACGCAGGTTGGCAAAAATGCCCCGTCCTTCAGGCACCATCACTAAGCCTTTGCGAGCGCGCTCAAACGCTGGCAACGAATTTAATAACATCTGATCAAAATGAATGGTGCCACCAGCGACCGACACCAAACCACTCAGGGCTTTTAGGGTGCTACTTTTTCCTGCGCCGTTGGCACCAATCAGCGCCACACATTCGCCGGCCGACACCGCGAAGTCAATACCTTGTACCGCACGGATCCCGCCATACTGCACTTGCAGCCCTTTCACCACCAACAGGCTCATTCTGCACCACCCAAATAGGCGGCAATCACACGCGGATCACGTTGTATATCGCTGGGGATGCCTTCAGCAATCCGTTCGCCTTGATCTAACACCAACACGCGATCGCATAAACGCATGACCAATGACATATCGTGCTCGATGAGTAGTACCGTGTAGCCATCAGATCGAATGCGCTGGATGAGCGTAGCTAACGTGCGGGTTTCGGTCGCATTCATCCCCGCGGCAGGTTCATCAAGCGTGAGTAAGCTCGGTTCAGTGGCCAAGGCGCGCGCAATCTCTAATCGACGTTGATCGCCGTACGGCAAACTGCCTGCGCGTGCATTAGCTTGCGCGGCAATCCCAACGTAATCTAACCAAGCATGCGCAGCCGCTTCAATCTCGCGCTCTTCTTGACGCGTTGCACGGGTACGAAAAACAGCGCCCAGGACACCAGCCTGCGTGCGTACATGTCGGCCGATCATGACGTTTTCAAGCGCTGATAACCCAGCAAACAATCGAATATTTTGAAACGTACGCGCAATCCCCGCTGCGGCAATCTCGTGTGGCGCCAACCCTCGCAACGAACGACCCGACAATACAAATGCACCCGCCTCAGGGGTGTATAAGCCGGTGAGCACATTAAATAGCGTGGTTTTGCCAGCACCATTCGGACCAATCAGGCCATAGATTTCACCGCGCTGAATATGAAATGAAACCTGGCGTAGTGATTGAATACCACCAAAACGTTTACTGATGCCGTCGGCTTGTAACAAGGTATTCATTTTGTGCTGGATGGCTGCGCCACCATGCGTGTGCGTATTAACGTGGGGATCAAACCCGCAGGGCGCCAACGCATAACCAACACCAGCGCAAAACCAAAAATCAACATCCGCAGCACTTCTGGTGCAACCACCGCGCGACCAAACATCCACTGCTGTAATGGCTCAACGCTATAACGCAACAACTCAGGCACTAACGCAAGCAACAACGCGCCAAACACCACACCAGGAATATTTCCCATACCGCCAAGCACCACCATGGCGACCACCATGACAGACTCAACCAGCACAAAACTTTCGGGTGAAACGAACCCTTGTACGGCGGCAAAAACCCCACCGGCTAATCCACCGATACTTGCGCCAATGGCAAAGGCCAACAATTTGATCGCCGTGGTATGAATACCCATCGCGCGGGCGGCAATTTCGTCTTCTCGAATCGCCTCCCATGCGCGACCGATCCGCGAGTTTTGCAACCGAACCACTAACACCAGCGTTGCCATCAATAGCAATAACAACAACCAGTAATACTTCATTGGGCCGGTGATTTCTATCCCAAAGATCACATCGCGTTTCGCAAAATGCACCGGACCCAATTGAAAAGCGTCGATGCGTGCAAGACCTTGTGGCCCGTTCGTTAAGTTGATGGGTTGCGATAAATTATTTAGCACGATACGAATAATTTCGCCAAAGCCGAGGGTCACAATCGCTAAGTAATCCCCACGAAGCTTTAATGTCGGCGTGCCGAGCACCACGCCACACAACGCAGCCAACAATGCGCCAATCGGTAAGATGATCCAAAAAGGTAGATGCAATCCAAAGTGCGGACTAGCGAGCAAGGCATACACATACGCACCGACCGCATAAAACGCGATGTAACCTAAATCGAGTAAGCCTGCAAAGCCCACCACGATATTCAAGCCTAAAGCCAACAGCACATATAACAACGCCAAGTTAGCGATACGTACCCACGCGGTGCCGGCCATCGATAACGCGAAAGGTAAGGCAATCAGTGCCACTGCAATCAACAACAATCCCAGCCAAGCGCGAGGGTTCGTCGCATGCGATGTCATGCGCGCTCTCCGGTGCGCTCACCAAGTAAGCCTTGTGGCCGCACGATTAACACCACAATCAACACAATGAATGCAAATACATCCTGATAGTTCGAGCCAAACAGCACCAAATGTCCGTCAGCAGCGCAGCGCTCAGCTAAGCGCTCTGACAATGCTTGCAGATGACAAAGATCGGTCAACTCACCGATGTACCCAGCACCGAGTGCTTCAACCACACCGAGTACTAAACCACCAAGCATGGCACCTGGCAGATGACCAATGCCACCCAGAACGGCTGCAGAAAACGCTTTGAGACCGAGCATGGATCCCATGGTGTATTGCGCGACACCGTAATAACTTCCCACCATCACACCGGCCATCGCAGCAAGGAACGCACCGATCAAAAACGTCATCGAGATAACGCGATCGACATCCACTCCCATCAGTGCTGCGACGTGCGCATTTTGTGCGGTGGCTCGCATCGCAGTACCTAATCTCGTGCGATACACCAACAACGATAAGCTGGCCATTAAAACGACACTCAACAACACTATCGCGATTTGAATGTTGGTGATCTGTGCGCCACCAACCGAATAACTCACTGTATGGATGATTTGTGGAAACGCCAATACATTACGACTCCATACCAACATCGCCACGTGCTGCAAAATGATCGACACACCAATCGCGGTAATCAGTGGGGCCAAGCGTGGGGCGTGTCGTAAAGGTCGGTAGGCGAGTTTTTCCATCGACCAAGCAGTCGCCACACAAACCAGCATCGCGCAGAGTGTGCCGATCAACACCACCAACATCGGTGGAAAACCCAACGGGGCCAGTAGACCAATCACCGTCAAGGCCACCATGGCGCCAATCATGACGACTTCGCCATGCGCAAAATTAATTAACTGAATGATGCCGTAGACCATGGTATAGCCCAAGGCCACGACGGCATACACGCTACCTAGCGTGATGCCATTGATCAGTTGTTGAAGAAAGATGTCCACGCGTGCAGCAAACGGTGTGGTTGCTACACGCGCGGCTTAGTGACAGAAACATGCGCGCCGATCGTTAAGCAGATCAAGTGCATGTACACATCATCGGCTGCGTTGCGTATGCTGCGCCAATTTATTTTTTATTGACCTCTGGCGCTGCGGTGCTCGGTGCCGGTGTGGATTCAGGCGCGGGCGCAGCCATCTTCACAAATTCAGCAATTGGGATGGTCTGTCCCGATTTAATCACCGCCAGCGCCGTAATCTTGCCTGCTTGCAGCGTAAAGATCGTCATCTCTGCGTCTTTACGATCGCCTTTTTCATCAAACGCGATGGTGCCCGTCGCGCCACGATGTGAAATGCCCGCCAAGATTGGTAAGTATTTCGCCGGGTCTGCTGAATCTGCTTTTTGCATAGCGGCAATCAGCAGCTGCGTTGCGTCGTAGGTAAAGGGCGAATATAAAATCGGCTCAACGTTATCGAACTTGGCTTTGTACGCGGCAAGAAATTTTGCATCAGCGGCTTCAACTGGAATGCCGGCCTGTGAGCAGAGCAAACCTTCCGCAGCGGCACCAGCAAGCTTGGCCATTTCAGCGGTGCAAGAGCCATCACCGAAAGCAAACACGGCTTTGATGCCTAGCTCGCGCGCTTGTTTGAGTAATGGGCCGCCGGTGGCATCCATCCCGCCGTAAAACACTGCGTCGGGTTTTTTGCCTTTGATCTTGGTGAGTACGGCTTTCCAATCGGTGGTTTTATCGGTGCCCTTTTCGCGCGGCAACACTTTCACATTTGCAGCTTTGAGGGTTTTCTCGACTTCGTTGGCCAAGCCCTCGCCGTAGGCCGTGGCATCGTCAATGATGGCAACGACCTTCGGTTTACGTGTATCGACGAGGTACTGCGCAATGGCTGGGCCTTGTTGATCATCACGACCCACCACACGAAATTGCGTTTTAAATCCTTGTTCGGTGAGTTTCGGGTTCGTGGCTGAACCCGAGATGACGGGAATATTGCCGTTGCTATAAATTTCCGAAGCTGGAATCGACGTACCCGAATTTAAATGACCGACCACACCGGCAACTTTGGCATCCACGAGTTTTTGTGCCACGGTGGTGCCAACTTTTGGATCGGCTTGATCGTCTTCACTCAGCAAAATAAAACGCACATCTTGTCCGCCGATTTTTATGCCTGCGGCGTTGGCTTGTGCAATCGCCAGCTGCGCTCCGTTTTCGTTGTCTTTACCTAAGTGCGCAATTTGCCCGGTCATGGGCGCCACGTGACCAATACGTACTTCGAGTACCGCCGGTGCGGCCGCTTTTACTGGTTCTGGTTTTTTCTGCTCGCCACAAGCGGCCAACACTGCCAGCAAGACCATCGCGACCAAACGCATCGATAAACGTGACATACCTACCTCCAAAGAAATGAAATCGGTGTGCGTGACGCAGGAGATCTAAACAACCACGTGCACGCTGCGGATGATAGGGGAGCACCTGCATCCGAGCAACAGGAATCACCGGCGTAAAAAAACCGAGACGTCGTCCCGGTTTTTTTGAACGCTGCCAGTTCGCTGGCAGCGTTGATTGCAACGCTTATTGCTTGAGCACCCAAGTCACCAGCGCTTTGAGTTCTGCGTCAGGGATTTTGTCATTCCCCGGCATCGGGATCTGACCCCAAACGCCCATGCCGCCTTTTTTTACCTTGTCGATCAGCTTGGCCTCTGCGGATGCATCGCCTTTGTACTTGGCAGCGATGTCTTTGTACGACGGGCCGACGAGTTTTTTGTCGATTGCGTGACAGGACAAACAATGGTGTTTGCGTGCCAGCTCTTCGCTAGCTTGCGCCAATGTAGGCGCGAGTAGGCTAAGGGTGGCGATGATGGACAGTGTCGCTTTCATCAATGCTCCTAAAAGTGGCTTAGTCATCGTGATCAGTAATAGCACCTAAACTGGCAGTCGACACGAGCTTGGTGTATTTGGCCAGTAAACCACGGGTGTAACGCGGCTTAGGTTGCTTCCATTTTTTGCGGCGTGCGGCAATTTCTTTTTGACTGACATTGAGTTGGATCAGGCGCTTGTGTGCATCGATGGTGATCGAGTCACCGTTCTTGACCAACGCAATGGTGCCGCCGACAAATGCTTCAGGCGCCACATGTCCGACCACCATGCCCCACGTTCCACCTGAAAAACGACCATCGGTAAGCAACCCCACCGACTCACCCAGCCCCTGCCCGATCAACGCCGAAGTTGGCGCCAGCATCTCTTGCATGCCCGGCCCCCCTTTGGGGCCTTCGTAGCGAATCACCACCACGTCACCGGCTTTAATTTTTTTAGCCAGAATCGCTTTCATAGCATCGGGCTCTGAATCAAACACGCGTGCTGGTCCGGTAATTACCGGATTTTTTAAGCCGGTAATTTTTGCCACACAACCTTCAGTGGCTAGATTGCCTTTCAAGATGGCCAGATGGCCTTGCTTGTACAACGGGTTGTTAAACGGTCGAATGACATCTTGATTTTTCGCCGGCACGGCAGGAATCGAACGCAGCTCTTCAGCCATCGTTTTGCCGGTGATCGTCATGCAATCACCGTGTAGCAAACCATTGGCGAGCAAAATTTTCAGCACTTGCGGCACACCGCCTGCACGATGAAAATCGACTGCAACATAGCGTCCAGAGGGTTTTAAATCACACAACACCGGCACCCGACGACGCACGCGTTCAAAGTCATCGATGGTCCATTTGACTTGCGCAGCCGCAGCGATTGCCAAGAAGTGCAACACCGCATTCGTAGAACCACCTGTCGCCATAATTAATGCCACGGCGTTTTCAATCGATTTTCGCGTAATGATTTTGCGCGGACGTAAATTCTTGCGTACTGCGTTCACCAACACTTTTGCTGAGGCCGCAGCGGAATCGGCTTTTTCTGCATCGGGTGAGGCCATTTGCGATGAGCCCAACAGACTCATGCCTAAGGCTTCAAACGAAGATGACATAGTGTTGGCGGTATACATGCCACCGCACGCACCCACCGAGGGGCAGGCATTTTTTTCGATACCCACAAAATCTTCTTTGCTCATCTTACCCGCGGAAAACGCGCCCACCGCTTCAAAGGCCGACACAATGGTGAGATCAACACCCTTCCATTTACCCGGCTTGATGGTGCCCGCGTAAACATAAATCGCCGGCACATTCATACGCGCAATCGCCATCATTCCGCCTGGCATATTTTTGTCGCAACCGCCCACGACCAGCGCGCCATCCATCGCTTGTCCATTGACTGAAGTTTCGATCGCGTCGGCAATCACTTCACGCGACACCAACGAATACTTCATCGCTTCGGTACCCATACCAATGCCATCTGTAATGGTCGGTACACCAAACATTTGTGGTTTCGCACCGGCAGTTTCGAGCGCTGCGATGGCACGATCAACCAAGGGCTGAATACCGGCGTTACATGGATTGAGTGTGGAGTGTCCGTTGGCTACACCAATGATGGGCTTATCAAAGTCACCGTCTTTAAAACCCACAGCGCGTAGCATGGCGCGATTGGGTGAGCGGGCAACACCACCCGTGATCGTTTTTGAGCGCCAATTGGATTGATCAGCCACGGTGCAATCTCCTAAGTTTTTGAAGCTGGCGATGATATCAAGTCAGCGCGCGTTTGCCGCGGTCCAAATAAGGCCAACAGCGCACCCCCCACCACCAGCGCAAAGCCAGCGGCATGAAATAAACGTATCGGTTCGTTGAGCACCAACACGGCAAAGACACTAGCAAACACCGGCATCAGGTGCACCAACACCCCCGCTTTTGCAGCGCCAATGCGCGCCACGCCATGGTTGTAGGCCAGCATCGCCAGCAGCGTTGGGCCCGCCCCGATGTATGCCAACACCAACACCGTGGTCATCGTGAAGGTCGGCGTAGAAATGAACATCACTTCAAACAACGCCAACGGTAAGGTTTGCAACACGCCAATCAGCGAAATACAGCCGATCAACGCGTGGGCCGATAACTTCGCTGGCCGACGATCCAAATAGATGGTGTAAATCGACCACATTAACATCGACACAAAAAACGCCACATCACCCGGGGTGAACTGCAAATTCAGCACCCGTTCGAACGCCCCCTGAAACAAAATCACCAAAACGCCCAGCATTGAAACCGCCACGCCGAGTATTTCTAATGACTGAATTCGACGGCGGCCTAGGATCGCACTCCAAATCAAAATCTGTACTGGAATCGTTGAATTCATCAAGCCAAGATTCACCGCCGAAGACCATTGCAGACCCAAATTGGTGATGATGTTTTGTGGTGCGCAAGCAAGCAAGGCGTAGGCACAGAGAATTTTCCAGTGATGACGAAACGCTGCTTGGATGGATGCACGTTCGGTCCACAACACCGGGCTCAGGATCACCAGCACGATCAACCAACGTAACCACGCCAGCGTGATTGGTCCGATCGATACCAAGGCCAAGCGCGTGAGTGCAGGATTACTGCCCCACAAGGCCGTCGTCAAAATCACTGCCGCATACGCGGTCCAAGGGCGTTGGTTCAATACGCGTGTCATCACATCAAGCACAAGCACAATCTGCGCAGCATGCCTGAAGCAAGGTATGGCGTCGACTCATTGCGCGAGACAATCGATAGCAACAGTATCAACGAAGCAGGTAACATCGCGTTTGTATGCTCACCCATCCCAACATTGACCCCGTCGCTCTCGCCATTGGTCCGCTCGCCATTCGCTGGTATGGCTTGATGTATCTGATTGGTTTTGGTGCCGCGTGGTGGTTGGGTCGGCGGCGGATCAATCAAGGTCACGCGCCGATCAATTTAGTGCAATTTGAAGATCTGATGTTTTGGAGCATTCTCGGCGTCATTCTCGGTGGACGCATCGGCTACGTTTTGTTCTATAAGCCCGTCTACTATCTTGCCCATCCCAATGAAATTTTATTTATTTGGCAAGGCGGCATGAGTTTTCATGGCGGCTTTCTTGGGGTGTTGATCGCGCTGTATTGGATCGCACGGCGCCATCAGATTGCTTGGCTCAAGCTCGGTGATTTTTTAGCGCCATTGGTACCAATTGGCCTGGCCACCGGACGTCTCGGAAATTTTTTAAACGGCGAGCTCTGGGGACGTGTCACCGATGTGTCTTGGGGCATGCTGTTTCGCGACGGCGGACCCATGCCGCGACATCCTTCACAGTTATATGAAATGTTCGCTGAAGGCGTATTGTTATTTGTGTTGCTCTGGTGGTATTCCGCGCGTCCCCGTCCAACCGGTTCAGTGGGTGGATTATTTTTATTGGGCTATGGTCTTGCGCGGTTTGTTTGTGAATTCGCCCGCGAACCGGATGCATTTCTCGGCGTGCTTTCGCTGGGAATGACCATGGGTCAATGGCTCTGCCTGCCAATGCTGTTCGTCGGTGTGATGTTATTGATGCGTAGCCATCGCTCGATCTCCGTTAGCTAAACCGGTTGAGCTCTAACGTGCCTCTATCAACAAAAGAACTCGATCAGCTAGAACAGTTTCTCGAATCGGAGAATCCCTTTGGTTGGGACCCCCTGCCTCTGGATGTCATGCAAGGCTTTTTATGTGGCGTTGCAAGCCTGCCGTTTGCTTTAGACAACGACGATTGGTTGGCGCCCGCACTGGGCATCGAGGGCGCAATAACCCGAGATGCGCAAGCAAAAATTTGGGTGCAGTTACTGACGCGTTATTTTGATCAACAACGCGCCGCCCTAGAGGGTCGCGAAGATGCTGCGCTTATTTTTCTAGGCGAAGATGCCGCCGCACACACACCCGAGGCATGGTCAAATTGGTGCTTAGGCTTTTGCGAAGCGTTTGATATTTTTGAAGCGCCCACCGAGGGATTGCTCGATTCACCTGCGTTGCAGGAGTTGATGTTTCCGTTGCGTGCGCTGGCCGATCCGCAAGCTGAACGCAAACGCAATCATATGAATGCTCCGCAATGGCAAGCGCTACTGCACGATTGCGCAAGCGAGCTGTGGCCCACCGTGCTAGAAGTATATGGCCACGGTCTTGCACAACGTAAAAAATAATTTCCTGGTTAAACGCGTTGAACGTTGATGCGGCGGTTGATCTGATCGTCGTACCTAGCGCGTTTTATTTTTCGGTCGGGTGCACGCAACCTGCAGCGTCGCCAAAGCGTTCTTGCATCACCACAGCAAATGTTTTATCGCGATGCGCGACATGTCCGCCCGATCGCACGCGATACGCCGCTGGATGTTGTGCGTGTTGAGGCGCTTCGCCTTGCGCCACAGCACGCGCTGATTGCATGACCAAACGTCGAAAACGCACAATACCTAAATCGGTTGGGCCCAAATGTTCGCGCGTGCGGTCAGCAATCAAGCCTTGACTGTCTTGAATAGCGGCATCTTGCTCTGACACACCCTGAATGCCAGTGTACGTGGCGCGCTGTTGTCGATCACGGTCAATCAAATAATCGTTACTGCGGTTACGCAGTGGCACCCAGTGTTCATCCACTGTGGCATGCACAGAGTGTCCCGCGCGAAATTTATCGCGCTCTTCATCGGTCAATGCACGCTCTGGGTTCCAGCTGTAACAATAAATCCAGCACGATTGATCATCAATCGGCACCCACGTTTGACCGTGATAATTTTCTCCAGGAAAGGCATTGGGTGCCAAGGCGTGGCATGGCATCAAAAATTGGCTAATGCGCCAATACAACGCATCGCCATCTGCGCGGCGCGATGCACCCATCACTAAACCAGCGGCATGTTCGTGCACGGTAAATACCGGCAACCCATCGTTTTTTAACCAGCGTGCACGGTCTTTCGCTAAACCCGCTTCGGCGCCAGATAGCACCGACATTAAATGCGATTCCGACTCACCCACCGCCATATGCAAATAGGTAAAGTGCGTGGTGTCTAACGCCCCTTCGCAGGCTTGTGCCCAATTGCATTGCTGTAGTTTTTTTGAAACGTAACGATGGCTTGATGGCACTAGCGCAAATTCTAATTGGGGAAGTGCAGGTGGCGTATCGCCTGCACCCATCCACACCCAAATCATTTCTCCCCACTCACGCACCAGCAATGCTTTCACGTGCATGGTGTCGCGATACGATGCATTGGCGGGAACAGATGGCATGTCGATACAGCGACCAGTCACGTCAAATTTCCAACCGTGATAGGCACAGCGCAAACCACAATCTTCGTTGCGCCCAAAAAATAGATTGGCACCACGATGTGGGCAATGCGGTTCCAATACCCCGACGCGTCTGTCGCTGTCGCGAAAAGCAACAAAGTCTTCGCCCATGATACGCACACGTTTGGGTGGGCCGTCTGGTGTTGGCAATTCTTGTGAAAGTAAAACGGGCAACCAGTGCGCACGAAACAAGCGACCCATCGGCGTACTCGCACCGGTCTGCGTCAATAACTCATTTTCTTCTTTGCTCAGCATATCGGCTGGGGTGACTGCCTTGGGTTGATCAGTGATGCGTTGCCTTCAAACAAGGCCTGTTTACGACGGTCGATACACCACCACACGAACCGGTGTCGGATTGAAATCATTCACCGGATTATTCATTTGTGGACAATTTGAAATCACCGCAAGTACATCCATTTCGGCTCGCAAGTCTAAATAATCCCCTGGCTTAGAAATGCTCGGGCCCATATCCATCTGACCATCTGCAGCAACAGGCACATACATAAAGAAATTTAAATTCGCGACCACGTCACGTGGCCCCATGCCATAGCGCTTAAGTTGTGCCAGAAAATTCGCCCGACAGTTGTGGTCTTCGCCTTTGCCATAGCGACGCTGGTTAAGCGCTGAAGAACAACACCCGCCGATCGTATCGTGAAATCCGCAGGTGTCATGGATGACCGTAAATAAGGGATTACACTGAATTGAATAGATCACCGTACCTTCACGTATAAACAGATTGCCATTGATTTTCATGGTGTCAGCGGCGGCATATCGGTCCTCAACGTCGTTGGCGTTGTAGCAAAGAAAATCCACCGCTTGCTTACCCTCAAGATCAATAATGCGTAGCACTTCGCCTTGATGAATCACGCGACTCCAACCAGCGCGCGCTGGAATGACTTCATCCAAAATAATTTTTTCTTGCGTGAGTTGAGTCATCGTTGAATACCTTGTTACTGGTTTAGTTATACCAGCGCCTGTTCGAGTAGACGTACCACGTGGATCGCTTGTCTGTGTGTGCCCTCGGCAATTTGATGTCGGCAACTGGTGCCATCGGCCACAATCGTATCTTCAGCCGCAGCGGCACGCACGGCGGGTAAGACAGCCGCTTCGGCCATTTGCATCGATATCGCGTGATGTTCGGCCTCATACCCAAAACTACCGGCCATGCCACAGCAACTACTTTGGATCACGTCCACGCGTAGTTCGGGAATCAGCCGTAAGGTTTGTTCGACCGCCGACATCGCATCGGCAGCCTTTTGATGACAATGCCCATGCAATAAGACACGCTTAGCTAAGGGTTTAAATTGCAAGGTCCAGCGTTTTGCGCGCACTTCTTCCGCAATAAATTCTTCCAGTAAAAACGCTTGTGCTGCTAACGCACGCGTGTGCTCGCCAGGATGTAGCACTTTAAATTCATCACGCAAGGTTAATAAACAGGAAGGCTCTAGGCCGATCACTGGCACACCCGCTTGAATGTACGGCTGCAGAACCTTCAACATGCGTTGCACTTCTTGTCGCGCTTGTTCGATTTGTCCGACCGCCAGAAAAGTGCGGCCACAGCATAAAGGTCGTTCGGTCCCCGTATTTGGACGATGCACTAAATAGCCAGCCGCTTCCAAGACACGGACCGCTGCCAACGCATTTTCTGGCTCGAAGTAATGATTAAAGGTATCGACCAGCAGCACCACTTCACCGACATACGCTTTGGCAATGTGTCTTTTAGTTTTTGCTGTGGATGCCTGGTGTTGATGGAGAAGCACTTGCGCATGCTGACGCGTCCATCGTGGCATCCGACGTTCTTCAGATAAGCCGGTGGCCCAGGTTCGTCCTGGCAGTTGCATGCAAAGGTTCATGAGCGGCGCCAGCCGTGCAGCCCACGGTGCGTATCTCGGCAACCAACCAATGATGCGATCACGCCATTGCAATCCGTGGCGTTGTTTCCATTGATGCTGAAATTCGATCTTCATTTTTGCCATGTCCACACCGGTCGGACATTCACGTTGGCACCCTTTACACGACACGCACAAGTCGAGCGCTTCTTTAACTTCGTTTGAAATCAAGCCAGCTTCACCGAGCTGCCCAGACAAAGCCAAACGCAGGGTGTTCGCACGCCCTCGGGTGAGATGTTTTTCATCCCGCGTGACACGATACGACGGACACATCGTGCCCACATCAAATTTACGACAGTGGCCGTTGTTGTTGCACATCTCGACGGCTTTATCTAAACCACCAAACGCTGACCAATCTAACGCGGCTTTCACTCCCAAGGTGTTGTAATCGTGCTTGAAGCGAAACAGTCTACGATCGTCCATTTTTGGTGGATTCACAATCTTGCCTGGATTCATTAATCTGCGTGGATCCAGATCGTGTTTAATTTCCGCTAAACACGCGGTTAAACGGGGTCCAAAAAATGGAGCAATCCATTCAGATCGCACCAAACCATCGCCGTGCTCACCGGAATACGCGCCTTTAAATTGCTTTACCAATGCGCTTGCTTGTTCAGCAATCGCGCGCATTTTTTTCGCGCCGTCTCGACGCATATCTAAGATGGGTCTGACATGCAGCGTTCCAACTGACGCATGGGCGTACCACGTCCCGCGCGTTCCGTGGCGCTCAAACACCTCGGTGAGCTTTGCGGTGTATTCGGCGAGATGTTCTAGTGGCACTGCGCAGTCTTCGATAAAGGAGACGGGTTTACCATCGCCCTTCATCGACATCATGATGTTTAAGCCGGCTTTGCGCACGTCCCAGAATTTTTTTTGTAATCCTGCGTCTAGCACTTCGACCACACTACCCGGTAAACCAAGATCGCCCATCAAGGCCACCAATTGCTTGACCTGATTTACCAACGGTGCGTGTGTGTCTCCTGAAAATTCGACTAACAACACCGCCGCAGGTTCCCCCTTGATGACCGCATCCACGGTGGGCCGAAAAGCGGCGATATCACGGGCCAGTTCAATCATCGTACGATCGACCAGTTCGACGGCGCTCGGACCGAGTTTCACGATGTGTTGTGTCAAATCCATCGCCTGATAAAACGTTGGAAAGTGCACGACGCCTAAAGTTTTATGTGTCGGTAATGGCGAGAGCTTAAGATGTAGCCGCTCAAAATAAGCCAGCGTGCCTTCCGAACCAACTAACACATGCGCAGCGTTGGCATGCGGCGCACCGAGATGATCTAAGTTATAGCCCGCCACGCGACGTTGTACTTTTGGAAAACGCGCGGCGATTTCTTCACGCTCGCGTTCGTACAGCGCTTGCCAGCGATCGAGTATGGCCACATAACCGCTGGGTCCAGAGCGATCCTGCATGGGACCAAAACGCCACGCGTTTCCTTCGGCTGTCCATGCATCGATGGCCAACACGTTATGCACCATGTTGCCGTAGGCAATCGATCGCGAGCCACAAGAATTATTGCCAGCCATGCCGCCCAGTGTGGCTTGTGCGCTGGTGGATACATCGACTGGAAACCACAACTGATGTTTTTTGAGAGTTGCGTTGAGATGATCCAGCACGACGCCAGGTTGCACCCATGCGGTTTGATTTTCTACATCAACATCGAGGACTTGGTCTAGGTACTTGCTGTTATCGATAATTAATGCGGCACCCACCGTTTGTCCGCATTGTGATGAACCGGCACCGCGCGGCAACACTGGCACCCCTGCTTCGATGGCCAGTTGTATCGCAATGCGCGCTGCTTCTGGTGTTTTAGGGATCACCACGCCCACGGGTTCAATCTGATAGATGGATGCATCGGTGCTATAGCGTCCGCGCGTTGCCGCATCAAACAACACCTCGCCTTGCACCTCGCGCTTGAGCCGTTGCACAAACGCACCGTCTGTCATTGGCACTTTATAAAAACGCAGTGGCTGCGACTCGGATGGGCTGTACGTGTTCATGCGGTAACCGCCGTGATGGGTTCGGTCAGCACAGCGAGCACTGCCGCGGTTTTCTGTGCAAGATGTGATGACAACAATTCTTTGAGCCGCATACCATCACGCGCAGTCAAGGCCTGCAAAATAGCCTCGTGCTCGGCGACCGCGACTTCCCAACGCGACGCAGACAAATTAGCCATATAGCGAACTCTTCGCACGTTGTCATTGAGCTGCCGATAAGTTTGCAGCAACACCGAATTGCCCGTGGCCTGCACCAAGGCTAAGTGGATTGCTTGATTGTGATCAAAGTAAGCGCGTAAATCGCCACGTGCATGCGCCGCCCGCATTTCAAAGTGCAATGCCCGAATGTTGGCAATCTCGCTATCGCTGGCATTCTGACAGACCAGTTCGCCGACTAATGCTTCAAGCGCACCCATGACGCGCAAGGTTTGCTCGATCCGCTCGGCGTGAATGGGCGTCACGATCGCACCACGGTTTGGCAGCAATTCGGCCAATCCCTCGTTGGCCAAGAGCTTGAAGGCCTCGCGCAGCGGGGTGCGCGAAATGCCCAGTTGGGTCGCGAGGACCCGCTCGTTTAAACGCGTTCCCGGTGCCAACTCTCCGCGCACAATGGCTTCGCGAAGGCGATCAATAGCTGCCGCGTGCAGCGGCCGGCGAGCAATCGGATCAACCGCGGAAATTGCTGCAGCTTCTGATGCAGCATTGCTTGCAGCATCAGCAAGCCGGCTTAAAACCAACATCTTGATTTCTCCTTAATTTGCATGCAGAATACAAAAAAATGCCGGCAAAAGCAATGCTGCACTTCTTTGCTGCGCGACTGATCTTATTTTGTATGCAAAGGAAAAGCATGGTCTATCACGCTGGACGACACTTTCTGCAGATTCCTGGACCAACCAATGTGCCGGATCGCGTGCTGCGCGCCATCGATTTTCCGACCATGGATCATCGAGGCCCTGAGTTTGCTGACCTTGGCAAAGCCTGTCTAGCGGGCATGAAAAAAGTTTTCCAGACTAAGGCCCATGTGGTGATTTATCCCGCCTCGGGTACCGGCGCCTGGGAAGCTGCGTTGGTCAATACTTTGTCGCCCGGCGATGCGGTATTGATGTACGAAACCGGTCAATTCGCCACGCTGTGGCACAAGCTTGCGCGACGCTTGGGCTTGGCGCCGGAGTTTATCGCTGGCGATTGGCGCACCGGGCCCGATCCAGCCAAGATTGAAGCGCGGTTACGTGCCGACACTAGCCACACGATCAAAGCGGTCTGCGTTGTACACAACGAAACCTCCACTGGCGTGACCGCTCGAATCGCTGATATTCGTCAGGCCATCGATGCGGCAAAACATCCGGCGCTATTGATGGTCGATACGATTTCTTCGCTCGCCTCGATTGATTACCGTCACGACGCGTGGGGCGTGGATGTCACTGTGGCGGGATCGCAAAAAGGGCTGATGCTGCCACCCGGCTTATCGTTTAACGCCATCAGCGACAAGGCTCTCGCGGCGTCCAAAACAGCTCAGCTACCGCGTTCGTATTGGGCCTGGGATGAAATGCTTGCTAGCGGTGAGCGTGGTTATTTTCCGTACACGCCTGCCACCAATCTTTTATATGGCTTACGTGAAGCACTCGCGATGTTGTTCGAAGAAGGCTTAACACAGGTGTTTGCCCGTCACGACCGGCATGCCGAGGCCACCCGACGGGCTGTGCGTGCTTGGGGCTTAGAAGTGCTTGCAACCAATCCACAAGAATTTTCGAGTGCGCTGACAGCAGTGGTGGTACCTGAAGGTGTAAACGCAGACAGGGTGCGAGAAGTGATTTTGCAGCACTTCAATATGTCCTTAGGTACAGGCTTAGGTCAGCTCGCCGGTAAAGTCTTTCGTATTGGGCATCTTGGTGACTTTAACGACCTCACCCTGATAGGAACCTTAGCGGGTGTTGAAATGGGTCTACGCCTGGCTGGGGTCAATATCAAACCGACAGGAGTTCAAGCGGCAATGGACTATCTAACGAAAGCACATCAAGAAAAACAGACGTAGCCCAAATCGCCGTGATACATACGCAGCACTAAAAAAGATGTACCAATAAAGACTGGAGACAGGTGAATGCGATTTTTATTAAAAGCATCTTGGCTGATTGCGATCATCACAACGCTGTACGCCAACGTGGGTGTTGCGCAAACTTATCCAAGCAAAGCCATGCGCTTGATTGTTGGCTTTCCACCCGGTGGTGGCACAGATATCGTGTCGCGCGTGATCGCACAACGATTAAGTGAGTGGTACGGCCAAGCCGTGGTGGTTGAAAACCGCTCGGGTGCCACCGGCTCGATTGGTGCAGATGCCTTAGCGAAAAGCGCTCCGGATGGGTATACGATCATGATGGGTCATGCAAATTCGCATGCGATTTCACCCAATCTAGTGGCCAAGTTACCTTACGATCCAATTAAAGATTTTGCGCCAGTCGCCTATGTGGGCTACGTCCCCAACGTACTCTCGTTACATCCCTCGGTGCCTGCTAAAAACATGAAGGAGCTAGTCACACTGCTCAAAGCCAATCCGGGTAAATACACCTATGCCTCTTCGGGCAATGGCAGCTCGCAACATTTGTCTGGCGAAATGTTTCGACTGCTCACCGGCGTCAACATCGTGCATGTGCCGTACAAAGGTAGCGGTGACGGTATTCGTGATTTAGTTGCTGGTGTGGTCTCGATGAACTTCGACACTATGCCACCCGTACTCCCTCATTTAAAAGATGGTCGCTTACGTGGGTTAGGCATCTCAACACCCAAACGTTTATCGCAACTGCCTGACGTACCAACCTTTGCTGAAGAAGGGTTGACTGGTTTTGAAATCCTGAATTGGTACGGTGTGATGGCCCCTGCAGCAACTCCACGCGAGATCGTGATGAAGCTCAACACCGATATCAATCGTGCAATGCGTGAACCTGATGTACGCACACGACTCGAGCAAGTCGGGACGCAGTTACGTGAAATGACCCCGGAAGAGTTTGGCACCTTTATGCGCGCTGAGCTTGCTAAGTACGGCAAGCTAGTCAAAGACGCGAACATTCGATTGGAGTAATGCACATGGCCGGTGAAGTGTTGCTCGAGCGTGATGCAGGAATTGCCACCGTCGTTTTGTCTAATCCTGAGCGCATGAACGCGCTCACTTTACCGATGTGGTTACAGGTTGGTGAGCAGATGCGCGCTTTATCTGCTGACACCAGCTTGCGCTGCGTGGTTCTAAAGGGTGCAGGAGGCAACGCCTTTGCTGCCGGTGCAGATATTTCCGAATTTGCCACCGTGCGCGCCAACGCAGCACAAGCCAAAATTTATGGTGAGCAGATTGCATCCTCGATGCGAGCTGTGGCCGAGTGTTTACATCCAACCATCGCGTTGATTGCGGGTGCCTGCGTTGGTGGTGGACTTGAGCTTGCGTCGCAATGTGATTTACGCATTTGTAATGCAAGCGCACGCTTTGGTGTGCCCATTAAAAATCTTGGATTGGTTGTTGCGTACGATGAAATGGCTGGGCTGATCAATCTTGTTGGTCGTGCGACGGCACTAGAAATTTTGCTCGAGGGCAGGATTCTCAATGCCCAAGAAGCCTATGAAAAAGGCTTAGTCAATCGCGTGGTCGCTGATCAAGATATCGTCAACGAAGGCTTAGCGATGGCACAACGTATCGCAGCTGGCGCACCATTAGTGGCACGCTGGCACAAAAAATTTGCCCGTCGTCTTACGAGCGCAACACCGCTCAGCGATGCTGAATATGCTGAGTCATATGCCTGTTTTGATACGCAAGATTTTCGTCTTGGGGTCGCTGCATTTCTTGAAAAGAAGAAGCCCTCGTTTGTTGGTCGGTAATTGACTGGTCGCAGCGCGGTTTGCTGCAACACATCATTGCTACTGTTCGCGTCTCCTCGATGACGCTGCATCACCCCTCTGCTAAGATTCCGCGGCTGGGCCCACCCCCTGAGGAGAACTCGATGTTCACAAACCGCGTGATGATCGGCTTTGTTGCGTTAGTCGTTTGTTTGATGACGCAAGTCGTTGAAGCACAAACTTGGCCAAATAAACCGGTGACCTTAATCAATCCATTTGCGCCAGGTGGTGGCGTGGATGCGTTCGCGCGACCTTTGTCGGCTAAGCTCACGCAATCGACAGGTCAGCAATTTTTAGTCGAGAACGTTTCTGGTGCGGGTGGCACGGTCGGTGCCGCAAATGCCGCACGGCGTGCGCCGGATGGTTACACCTTCTTTATGGGTGCGGTCCATCACGCGATTGCAGAAAGTTTGTATGCCAAGCTGCCTTATCACATTGAAAAAGATTTTGTGCCTGTCACCGTCGTGGCGTATGTGCCAAACGTGGTGGTGATTCATCCCAAGCATGCATTCAAAACGATGCAAGAGTTCATGGGGTATATGAAAGCCAACCCGGGTCGCATGAATTTTGGTTCAGCGGGCAGCGGGACTTCGCATCATTTAGCGGTCGAGCTGTTTAAAACGCAGACCGGAACATTTAGCACGCACATTCCTTATCGTGGCGCTGGACCAATGATGCAAGATTTACTCGCCGGACAAGTTGATTTCGCGTTCGACACCATGAGCACTTCCGCTGGACAAATTCGTGCAGGTAAACTGCGCGCCCTCGCGGTCACCACGGGAAAACGTATTCCTTTATTACCTGATACGCCAACGTTACAAGAAGTCGGTGTGAAAGGCTTTGATGTGTCGACTTGGTACGCCATGTGGGCGATTCGTGGCACGCCGCAAGCGATCATTGATCGTATGCATGCAGAAACGCTCAAGGCCTTGGCATTAGCTGATAGTAAAGAACTTTGGGCATCGCAAGGCGCAGAGCCTGGCGGACAATCTCCAGCAGAGTTCGGCAAATTTGTGAACGCTGAAATCGTCCGTTGGGCGAAAGTCGTCAAAGACTCCGGCGCAAAGGTAGACAACTGATCGACTCGCAGCGCGCTTCATCGCGTCACCCCAACGCCGACCAACCGCCAACACATGTTGTACGAGACGCCGCGCTAAACGGTGTACGTGCTGCTGCCGGTATTCCGAGTTGGGTACTCGTTACCGGTTACTTGGGGTTTGGTGCTCTCGCTGCCGGACATCAACTGTCTTTACTCGGCACCCTGCTATCGACCTTAACGATTTGGGCCTTGCCTGGTCAATTAATTTTGGTTGAGATGCACACACTTGGCGCATCGTTCTTTGTCATTTTGCTTACTGTCACACTCTCGGCTATTCGGTTTTTACCGATGACGGTTGCCTTCATGCCGTTGTTACGCGAAGCGCGCGTCGTGTCTTGGCGTCATTACGCCGCGGCGCATTTACTCTCGATCAGCGGCTGGGCGTGGTGTATGTCGCGTCTGCCGGAAATGCCACCCGCACAACGCTTAGCGTATTACTTTGGCTTTACCCTCACCTTGATGGTGAGTTCGCTGATCGCTTCTTGGATTGGTTATGTTGCAGGTGATTTACTTCCAGCCAACGCGCAGTTGGCGTTTGTATTGATGAGCCCGATTTACTTTTTGTTGATCCTCAGTGGTGAAACACGCACAGGCATCGGTCGCCTTGCACTGGTTGCTGGTGCGATCTGTGGACCGCTCGTGCATCTGGTGAGTGCGCAGTGGAGTGTGCTGCTCAGCGGTGTGATCGGCGGCAGTGTCGCGTGGTGGTTACATCGATACTGGCAACACAAAACAAGGCAGGCGTAAATACGATGTTCTTGATCAACGATAGCTATGCCTACTTGGTGGTTTTAGCCGGCGTGTGTACCTATTTTTGGCGTGCCGCAGGCGTTGCTGTTGCGGCAAAAATTTCGACGGAAAGCGCGTTGTTTTCTTGGATCAGTTGCGTGGCGTTTGCCATGCTCGCGGGTCTGATTAGCCGGGTGATTTTTTTACCCACCGGCAGCCTCGAAGCCACCGCACTGTGGGAGCGTTTAGCCAGTGCTGGCGTTGCGCTGATCGTTTATTTTTTTCTCACCCGAAAAAATCTTCTGTTGGGTGTGATTTCGAGTGGCGCAACTTTGTATGCATTGCGCCTCTTGAGCTAAGCGTCGCCGGTTTTACACAATTCCGTCGCTACGCAACTGAGTCATCTCTTGCGCTGTTTTGCCTAATATTTGTTGCAGCACTTCTTCGGTATGTTCGCCTAATACTGGCGGGGCTTGCTTATATTCGACTGGCGTTGCAGAAAAACGCATCGGGCTAGCTACCGTCGAAACCGAACCCGCGACCGGATGTGGCATTTCAACACGAATGCCGCGCGCCTTGACTTGAGGTTCTTCATAGACCTGCGCCAATGTATTGATGGGACCGTTCGGTACGCCAGCTGCTTCTAGGAGCGTCACCCAGTCGCGTGTGGTGCGTTTAGAAAACACTTCACCTAACAAGCGCGTGAGTTCAGCGCGATGTTCGACGCGCTTACCGTTGTTGATGAAGCGCGCATCGGTCGCCAGTTCTGTACAACCCGCTGCTTCGCAAAATTTTCGATATAAATTATCGTTACCACAAGCCAAAATCACATCGCCATCGGCCGTTTTGAACGGTTGATACGGCACGATATTTGGATGCAAATTACCAATGCGTTTTGGTGCGACACCGGTGGCAAAGTAGTTGGTATTTTGATAAGCCAACAAGGCAATCTGCGAATCGAGCAACGCTAAATCTAGATGTTGACCAACGCCAGTTTCTGCGCGATGCGCAATTGCGGCACAAATCGCTATCGAGGCGTACATCCCTGTAATGATGTCTGCCACCGGCACACCTGCACGCTGCGGACCACCACCAGGCGCACCATCGGGTTCACCAGTCACGCTCATCATGCCGCCCATGCCTTGCACCATAAAGTCGTAGCCTGGATGTTCTTTGTACGGTCCAGTTTGTCCAAAGCCGGTCACTGAGCAATAGATTAATCGTGGATTGAGTTTTTTTAGATCGTCATAACCCAAGCCATAACGCGCCAAGTCACCGTACTTATAGTTCTCGATCAATACATCACTACGTTGTGCGAGTTCACGCACAATCGCTTGTCCTTCGGGTTTAGATAGATTCAGGGTGATGGATTTTTTGCCGCGATTGGCTGCGGTAAAGTAAGCCGAATCACGCGTATCTTTGCCTTGCGCGTCTTTGATCCAAGGCGGTCCAAACGCGCGCGAATCATCGCCCGATTGTGGTCGTTCGACTTTAATGACTTCTGCACCCAAATCTGCCAGGTTTTGCCCAGCCCACGGGCCTGCCAGTACACGCGATAAATCTAAAACACGAATGTGTGAAAGTGGGCCAGCCATGTTGAATCCTTCGTGATGAGAGTAGAAAAATTTACTGCGCAGTTGTCTGCCACAAGGTGTACAGCATACGACCAACCAATGCATACAACACTATGCCAAACACGCGGCGTAATTGTCGTACCGGCAGTGCTGCTGAAACACGTGCGCCGATTGGCGCCATCGGCATACTCGTGACTACAATCAGTACCAATGCTGGCAAGTAAATAAATCCGATGGTGCCTGCAGGTAATCCAGGGCGCGCCCAACCGCCCCATACATAACCCAGCGTTCCTGCAACACCCAACGGAAAACCAATCGCGGCCGCCGTGCCGATGGCACGTTTGAGCGGCACGCTGCACCACGTCATAAACGGAATCGTTATAAACGCAGCGCCGGCGGCAAGAAAACTCGAAATCGCGCCAGTGACGGTGCCAAAGCAAAGTAATCCGATGGCACCCGGCAGTTGTGCGCGACTTTTCGGGCTGATATCGAAAAACATATTCGTCGCAGCAAAAAAAATAAACACGGTAAAAAATATCGCCAGCGGTCGACCAGGGATCGCGCCAGTACTGAGCGCACCCAAGGCAGCACCTGCGAGTAATCCCGGCAGCATCCAACGCACGATGCGCCAGTCCACGTTGCTGCGTTGATGATGCGCTCTAACACTCGCCGCAGCAGTGAATGGAATCGTCGCCATTGCGGTGGCAATCGCCATATGCATGACATGTTCTGGCGGATAGTTTTTAGCGGTAAACACAAATACCATCAGAGGCACTTGTAACATCCCGCCACCAATCCCCAACAGGCCCGCCATGAAACCTACGCCAGCACCAATCAGCAAATAGATCCACCACAGTTCAAACATACCTGCTCATCCTGTGTGGGCGAGTAAATGATCAACGAGTTCAACAAAGCCAAGACCTGAGCGTCCCGGTGTGATGTAGCGTGGCTTGGTTTCAATCAGCGTGGCAAATTCCTGCACATTGGCCACACCAACAGAATGCTCAAACCAAGCAAACATCGGCGCATCGTTGGGCGAGTCACCGATAAATGCATAGTGTGTACGCTGCGAGTCTAAGTCGATGGCAAAGTGCTCACGCATCAAGATCCGCGTCATGCTCAGCTTGTCGTAATCACCAAACCATCCATTGACATGAATGGAACTAATTTTTGCGTTCATCCCAGCGGCACGCATGTGCGCAGCAATGCGTTGTACCGCTTGCATCGATAACGCAGGCACGTCTTCACAAAAATCAATCGCGAGATCGGCTTCTCGATATCGTTGATCAGAGGCTACCGCGCAGCCAGGAACGGCCAAAAGAATTTCTTTTTCGATGCGTTGTAACTGCAAGCGGTGCGCCTGGCGTGTGGCGTCATCTTGTAAAAAGCGTTTGCTGAGACGGCGTTTGCTTCGATCGTAGGCAAACCAAAATGCACCGTTTTCACCGACCACCGCATCGACTGGCCACATGCGCGCAATATGGTCGCACCATCCTGCTGGACGCCCAGTAATCGGAATCGCCAGTCGACCACTGTTATGCCATCGTGCTAGCGCGGCGTACGCTTCAGCGGTGAGCTGACCATCGGTAGTCAGCGTGTCATCGATATCAAAAAATAGCCCGCGAATATTGCGGGCATCGATTTCTTGTAATGGTTTCACTTGCGCGCTGCCTTCGTACGGCAAGCCACGCAGCGACTCAATGGCTGTGGATGATGTGACGTTACCATCGCGTCACACGCAGTACGTTAACGGTGCTTACGCAGTTTACGAATGGTCGCCAGTTGAGCGGCCAGCATGGCCAGCTCATTTTCAACGGTAGTCACTTCAGCGCGGTCACGCGCTTTAGCGCGTGCTTCTTCGGCTTGTTTGATGGCTTCGTTGGCTTTGGCTTCGTCTAAATCATGTCCACGTATCGCGGTATCGGCCAATACCGTGACCATGCCGGGCTGCACTTCGAGAATACCGCCTGCAACGAACACGAGCTCTTCTTCACCGCCTACTTTTTGAATTCGTACCGAACCTGGCTTGATACGCGTAATCAGCGGTGCATGCCGCGGATAAATACCCAGTTCGCCAGATTCTCCGGGAAGAATCACGAATTCGGCTTGGCCCGAAAAAATCTCAGCCTCTGCACTGACGACATCAACTTGGATGGTATGGGCCATGATCGATGGGCTTTCGATTACTGGAACTTCTTGGCGTTTTCGACGGCTTCTTCGATCGTACCCACCATGTAGAACGCTTGCTCGGGCAAGTGATCATACTCACCGTTGACGATGGCTTTAAAGCCTTTGATGGTATCGGCCAACGGAACGATCTTGCCAGGTGAGCCGGTAAACACTTCGGCCACGTTAAAGGGTTGCGACAAGAAGCGTTGAATTTTTCGCGCGCGTGCCACGGCCAATTTATCTTCTGGCGAGAGCTCATCCATACCAAGAATCGCGATGATGTCGCGCAATTCTTTATAGCGCTGTAACACGGCTTGAACTGCGCGTGTGGTGTTGTAATGTTCTTCACCAATCACATGCGGATCAAGCTGGCGTGAAGTTGAATCGAGCGGATCGACCGCAGGGTAAATACCGAGTGCGGCAATATCACGCGACAACACGACGGTCGCATCTAAGTGACCAAAGGTTGTGGCAGGCGATGGGTCGGTTAAGTCATCGGCCGGCACATAGACGGCCTGGATCGACGTAATCGAACCGGTTTTAGTTGAGGTGATGCGCTCTTGCAAGCGGCCCATTTCTTCGGCCAGCGTCGGCTGGTATCCGACCGCTGATGGCATCCGACCCAGCAACGCGGATACTTCTGTACCGGCCAACGTGTAGCGATAAATGTTGTCGATAAAGAGCAGGATGTCGCGACCTTCGTCACGGAATTTTTCTGCCATTGATAAGCCCGTGAGTGCTACGCGCAAACGGTTACCCGGTGGTTCGTTCATCTGACCGAACACCATTGCCACTTTATCAAGTACCTTGGATTCTTCCATCTCGTGATAGAAGTCGTTACCTTCACGCGTGCGTTCGCCCACTCCGGCAAACACAGAGTAGCCGCCGTAAGATTTGGCGATGTTGTTGATGAGCTCCATCATGTTGACGGTTTTGCCCACACCGGCACCACCAAACAATCCAATCTTGCCGCCTTTGGCAAATGGACAAACTAAGTCGATCACCTTGATGCCGGTCGGCAGCAATTCAACCGAGGGCGAGAGTTCATCAAACTTAGGCGCGGGCTGATGAATCGCACGACGTTCTTCGGTTTTAATTGGGCCGGCATCATCGATTGGACGACCCAACACATCCATGATGCGTCCGAGCGTGGCTGTACCAACGGGCACCGAGATGGGCGCGCCGGTGGTGCGTACTTTCATGCCGCGACGTAAGCCATCAGACGATCCCAGCGCGATGGTACGAACAACACCATCACCTAACTGTTGTTCGACTTCAAAGGTCAGACCTTTTTCAACCAACGGATTGGTTGCGTCGTCTTCTAATACCAGCGCTTCGTAAATGTGCGGCATTGCATCGCGCGGGAATTCGATATCGGTCACTGCGCCGATGCACTGGACGATGGTGCCTTGTGCTTGTGCCATGGTGTTTTCCTGAAGGGTCAAGACGGGTTTCTGTAAAGCTGCGGCACTTAAACCGCCGCGGCTCCACTGACAATTTCGGAGAGTTCTTTGGTAATCGCTGCCTGACGTGCTTTGTTATAAACCAAGGTCAGTTCATCGATGACACTGCCTGCGTTATCTGAAGCAGCTTTCATCGCTACCATACGCGCCGATTGCTCGGACGCCATGTTTTCGGTGATTGCGCCGTAGATGATCGATTCAACGTAACGTGAAAGCATTTGATCGAGGACTGTTTTTGCATCCGGTTCGTATAAGTAATCCCACGAACCTTGCGGCGAACCGAGTCGATCACCCGTGAGAGGTAGCAATTGCTCCATCACCGGTTCTTGCTTCATGGTGTTGATGAACTTGGTATAGAAAATATAGATGCGATCAAATCGATCTTCTGCATAGCCATCGAGCATGACTTTGATCGCCCCGACCAACTTGTCCATGTGTGGGCGATCACCCAAGCCGGTAACTTGCGACACTACATTCGCGCCCAAGCGCTGCATAAAACCCAAGCCCTTATTACCGATGCAACACACTTCAATGGCATCCCCTTCGGCTTCGAGGGCCTTCACTTTTTGCAAGGCTAAACGCTGTATGTTGGTATTCAATCCACCACACAAACCTTTATCCGTGGTGATCAAGATGATGCCCGTTTTAAGCACCGTATCCCGATGAACCAAGAAGGGATGGTTGTATTCCGGATTAGCGTGCGAAATATGCGCCGCCACGTTACGGATTTTTTCGCCATACGGACGCGCAGCGCGCATGCGTTCCTGCGCCTTACGCATCTTGGAGGCAGCCACCATTTCCATGGCCTTGGTGATCTTGCGCGTGTTTTGCACGCTCTTGATCTTGTTTCGGATCTCTTTCGAGCCCGGCATATTGATGCTCCGCTAGTTCAGGTAAGAAAAATCTGTGGTCTTACCAGATACCGTTTTTCTTCCAGTCCTCGATGGCCGTTTTCAGGGCTTTTTCATCATCGGCACTGACGTCTTTGTTCTTTTCGATGCTCGCCATCAAAGACGAACACTTTGACTGCATGTGATCACGCAAACTCTTTTCTGCAGCCAAGGCTTTTTTCACTTCGATGTCATCGAAGTAACCGTTGTTAACCGCAAACAAGGTCAACACCATCTGCGCGACTTCGAGCGGCTGGTACTGTGGCTGCTTCATCAGTTCGGTGACCATGCGACCACGCTCAAGCTGCTTGCGTGTGGCCTCATCCAAATCGGAAGCAAACTGCGCAAACGCAGCGAGTTCACGATACTGCGCCAGGGACAAACGTACGCCAGCCCCGACGTCTTTACGCTTCATCGCTTTAGTTTGAGCAGCACCACCGACACGAGACACCGAAATACCAGCGTTAATGGCCGGACGAATACCGGCGTTAAACAAATCAGTTTCTAAGAAGATTTGTCCGTCGGTAATTGAAATCACGTTGGTTGGCACAAACGCTGAAACGTCACCGGCCTGCGTTTCAATCACTGGAAGCGCAGTTAACGAGCCGGTTTTTCCTTTGACCGCACCTTTGGTAAATTTTTCAACGTAGTCTTCATTGACTCGAGCTGCACGCTCGAGCAAACGTGAGTGTAAATAAAACACATCACCCGGATACGCTTCGCGACCTGGCGGACGACGCAACAGCAACGACACTTGACGGTAGGCCCAAGCTTGCTTGGTGAGGTCGTCATACACAATCAAGGCGTCTTGACCGCGATCACGGAAGTATTCACCCATGGTGCAACCAGAGTACGGTGCGATGTATTGCATCGCTGCAGATTCCGATGCGGTGGCTGCCACGACAATGGTGTACGCCATCGCGCCGTGTTCTTCGAGCTTGCGAACCACGTTCGCAATGGTCGAGGCTTTTTGACCAATCGCCACGTAAATACAAAAGAGGTCTTTACCCTTTTGATTGATGATGGCGTCGATGGCGACTGCCGTCTTACCCGTTTGACGGTCACCGATAATCAATTCGCGCTGACCACGACCGACTGGCACCATCGCGTCAATGGATTTAATCCCTGTTTGCACTGGCTGTGACACCGACTTACGCGCGATCACCCCAGGTGCAACTTTTTCAATCACGTCCGTAAGCTTGGCGTTGATCGGGCCCTTACCGTCAATTGGGTGACCCAAAGAGTTGACCACGCGACCAATCAGTTCTGGACCAATCGGCACCGACAAAATTTGTCCTGTGCATTTGACTGGATCGCCCTCGGAAATATGTTCGTATTCGCCCAAGATCACCGCGCCGACTGAGTCGCGTTCAAGGTTAAGCGCCAGACCAAACGTGTCGCCCGGAAATTCAAGCATCTCGCCTTGCATCACGTCTGACAAACCGTGAATGCGGCAAATTCCGTCGGTCACAGAAACCACCGAGCCTTGCGTGCGCATTTGCGCAGCGGCATCGAGGTTTTGAATCCGGTTCTTGATGAGGTCCGAAATTTCGGAAGGATTAAGTTGCATGACTGCTCCTAGAAACTTTCTTAAGCTTTGAGCGCGTGCTCAAGGACGTCGAGTTGCGCTTGCACCGATCCATCGATCACTTTATCGCCGATCACTATTCTGACCCCACCGATGAGCGTTTTATCGACACTCACCTTGGCTTGAACGCGGCGTCCAGTGTGTTTTTCCATCTGCGCGACGAGCTCGGCCAATTGCGTTGCATTGAGTTCAAACGCTGAGGTGATGTGCGCTTCGACCAAGCCTTCACTCTCGTGCTTCAGCGTATTGAATTGATCATAAATAAACGGCAACAAACTCATGCGCCGGTTATCAGCAAGTACGCGCACGAAATTATTGGCTTCTTGATTTAAGCGACCCGCGAGGGTTTGCGTAAATAACGCACTCACTTGCTCTGCCGAACGCTTGGGATCGCTCACTGCATCTTGCATGCGAGCATCCACAGCAACGTGCGCAAGATCACCGAGCATGTCTGCCCATTCGGCGAGTTTTCCTTCTGCTTGAGCCAGACGAAACACTGCCTCAGCATAGGGTCGCGCAATGGTGCTAGGTTCGCTCATGGTTCAGAGTTGCTTCTTCAAGCGATCCAGCAATTCAGCGTGGGCTTTCGCGTCGACTTCACGTTGCAAAATCTGGGTTGCACCGGCCACCGCAAGCGCTGCGACTTGTTCGCGTAAGGCATCGCGGGCACGTGCGGCTTCTTGCGCAATTTCGGCACGCGCAGCCGCTAACATGCGGTCGGCTTCAGCTTTAGCGTTGGCTTTGGCTTCATCGATCACTTGTGCCACGCGCTTATCCGCTTGCAGCATGATTTCCGTGGCACGTTCGTGCGACTCGCGCACTTGCAAATCACCTCGTTCACGCGCTTCGTGTAGGGCACGATGTCCGGCGTCTGCTGCCGCTAAGCCATCTGCAATGCGCTTATTGCGCTCGTCGATAGCATCAATCAGTAACGGCCAAACAAACTTAACCGTGAACCCGATCAGAATCGCGAACGAGATCGCCTGAGCGATGAGTGTCGCATTAATGTTCATGCGATGTCCTCGCGCAGTGGGATTACTTAGCGACGTTCAAGAGCGCGCCAAGCAGCGGGCCGCCGGCAAAATACATGGCCAGACCAACGCCGATCAAGAACGCGGCGTCAATCAAACCGGCCAAGATGAACATGAATTTTTGTAGCTGTGGGATCAGCTCGGGCTGACGTCCAGCGGCCTCAAGAAATTTCGAACCCATGATACCGATGCCGATACAAGCGCCGATCGCACCGAGGCCAATAATCAGCCCGATTGCAATCGCCGTCGAGCCTTGCACGCTAGCGAGAATTTGTAGTTTTTCCATTTTGTTTCCTTTCTAAGCGAAGTCTGAATAAAGAGATCGTGTTGATGTATGTGTCACGAGACTTAGTGGTGCTCGTGGGCCATGGCGATGTACACCACCGTGAGCACCATGAAGATAAAAGCTTGCAGCAAGATAATCAGAATGTGGAAGATGGCCCATGCGGCTGAAAGTACCGCCGAAGGTACTAACCACGTCCAGCTGGTGCCCAGTAAGGCCAGCAAAATAAAGATCAACTCACCTGCATACATGTTGCCAAACAGTCGCATCGCTAACGACACGGGTTTGGATAAATATTCAATCACGTTCAACACAAAATTCGGAATCCAGAACAGCGGATTGCCACCGAACGGCGCGGTAAACAACTCATGCACAAAACCGCCCACGCCTTTGGCTTTGAAGCTAAAGAAAATGGTGAGCAAGAACACCGTGATCGACATCGCGAAGGTGGTGTTCAAATCTGTTGTTGGTACGGCCTTCCAGTTATGTAAGCCCACCGACTCGGTGCCCTTAGCAACAAAATCCACTGGAATTAAGTCGGCCAGGTTCATCACAAACACCCACACGAAAATCGTCAATGCTAGCGGGGCTAAGAACTTACGCTCGCCCGGGAAAATATCGCGTACGGTGCCGTCAACAAAATCAACCACTAACTCAATAAAGCCTTGCAAACGACCAGGCACCCCACGCGTGGAACGCCGCGCCACCACATAAAACAAACCGATGCCGATCACGCCAAGCAACCACCCCATGATGATGGAGTCGAGGTTGAGTACCCAGAAGTCACCCTCTCCAATCGGATAGCGCAGATTGGTTAGATGATGGGCGATGTAATCGCCTGGAGTTTGTTCGGTTCCGCTCGACATGAGATTCGGGGACGAGATTGTTAGGACGTAGTGATTGAGACGAAAGTGTTGGGACAGGCACAGGGTTACGAATGCGACAAAACTACATACTGAATAACTGACTTGATAACGATAAAAAACGAGAAAGCGATTTGATGCTTCATGAACTCAACGCGTGGCTCAGAACAACAACATTAACGTATAGGCCATCACGCTTGCTACAAATGCGGCAATCACTGCAACTGCACTTTCGCTGCTGACGCTGCGTAGCGCCCACATCAACATGCCGATGGTTGTTGCCAACCGCGCGGCTTCCGCCGCAATCATCGCAAGCAACGCTTTCTTGCGACTTCGGTCTGCACCGCACACATCCAGCAGTGTTTGTAACAATACAAATACCACCGCACCCGAACTGCCAGCCGCAAAGCCTAAGGCCGCCCCGAGCAGGTCTTGCATCCGACCGGCCACTGCAAGGCCGATGACAGCAACTAACAACATCGCTATCTGTATGCCCAAAAACCGCACTAATTGTTTCTTGAGCGGCAAAACCATGGGCGCTAGTGCAGCGAAGCCTTGGATTCTATTCGGAAATCAGCGAAAAAGTCAAAGTGTCAGCGTGCCTTCAGCCGAGCAAGAAGCTCATCCAGATGCTCGAAGCTGACGTAATGCAGCACTAACTTGCCGCGACCTTTGGCGCCCGGTTTGATCTCGACGGCTGTGCCAATATTTTCGGCAGCTTCTTCTTGTAGCCGTGCGAGGTCTCGGTCGGTTTTGCGCGCTTTTTTGCGCGCCGCCGCGGTTTTTTCTCCCAACCATTGCTGCACCAGGGTTTCGGTTTCTCGTACCGACAGTTGACCCGCAATCACGCGATTCGCCGCCTCGACTTGACGCGCGTTGTCCAAGGCCAATATCGCCCTTGCGTGACCCATTTCTAACTCACCCGACATCAACTGCGTTTGCACCGCTTTGCTCAGGTTAAGTAGCCGCAGCAAATTACTTGCTGCACTGCGGGATCGCCCCACTGCGTCCGCTGCTTGCTGGTGGGTCAGCTTAAATTCATCCACCAAGCGCTGTAACCCCAGCGCTTCTTCCATGGGGTTCAAATCTTCGCGTTGAATGTTTTCGATCAGCGCCATGGCCAGCGTGGCCTCGTCTGGTACTTCGCGCACCAAAGCTGGGATCTGATCCAGTCCGGCCAGTTGCGAAGCCCGCCAGCGACGCTCACCCGCGATCAATTCGTAACGGTCTCGTCCAATCGGTCTAACCAAGACCGGCTGCATCAAACCTTGCGCTTTTATCGAAGCAGCTAATTCGGCCAGTGCCGTTTGATTCATTTGTGATCGCGGTTGGTATTTGCCGGGCTGAATTTTTTCGACCGCCAAGTTCGTGAGCGTATCGTTTTTTGCCGGTGCTTCGCTGCCAAGCAGCGCGTCCAGTCCGCGTCCAAGACCCTTCGGTTTAATCATGGTGTTGTCTTTTTTGGTCGTTCTTGATGTTGTCGTTGTTCGTCGTCTATTTAGCTTGTGTACTAAATCGCGCGAGCAGTTCTTTTGCTAAGGCCACATAGGCTTGTGCCCCGCGCGAGGTGGGGTCCCAAATGACGGCGGGTACGCCAAAGCTTGGTGCTTCCGCCAAGCGGATATTTCGCGGGATGAGTGTGTTGAATACTTTATCGGCAAAGTGCTGTTCAAGTTGTGCCGACACTTGTAGTGCCAATGTATTGCGCGGATCAAACATCGTGCGTACCAGCCCACCGATTTCTAATTTTGGATTTAGGTTGGCGCGCACGCGTTTTAAGGTGCTGACTAAATCAGACAACCCCTCCAGCGCGTAATACTCACACTGCATTGGAATCAACACCGCTTGCGCCGCGACGAGTCCATTGATGGTGAGTAACGACAGTGATGGCGGACAATCTAATAACACCCAATCGTATTCTTGCGCGACGGTATCGATGGCGAGTCGTAGGCGTTGTTCACGTTGTTCGAGTGATACGAGTTCGATTTCTGCGCCGGCCAATTCTCGATTTGCCGGTAAGACGTGATAACCCCCTTTTGCGCTGCTGGTGCGCGCCGCGGTGAGTTCGGCGATACCAACCAGCACGTCATACACGCTGTGCTTCAGGGTTCGTTTATCGATCCCACTGCCCATCGTGGCATTACCTTGTGGATCGAGATCGATCAGTAATACCCGTTCGCCTAAGCCTGCCAATGCAGCAGCTAGGTTCACTGTGGTGGTGGTTTTACCCACCCCGCCTTTTTGATTCACAACTGCCAAGACTTGCGTCATCTGTGCTCAGCTCCCAACGCGCAATAAAATCAGGCAGCGCGATGCATCGAGCCCCGGTACCTGCAAGTGGATGGTATTTAGTACTTCGATATCCTGCGGCAAGGTCGCCAACTCCGCGTGCGGATCGATGCCCTTCATCGCTGCAAAGATGCCACCGGGTTTGAGTAAATGTCGGCTCGCTGCAATAAAGTCTGCGATCTCTGAAAAAGCACGCGAGATCACCACATCGAACAGCGTGCTGGGTTGCCATGCTTGTGCACGGCCCGCATACACTTGTACGTTGTTCAATTCCAGTTCAATACATGCTTGGCGCATGAAGGCGGCTTTTTTTGTATTGCTGTCGTTCACGCTCACTTGGCGCGCGGGTTGAGCGATGGCAATCGGCAATCCGGGCAAGCCCCCGCCCGAACCGATATCAGCTAAGTGGCCCGCGGGTAGATGCGTGAGCACCGCTAACGAATCGAGCAGATGATAAGCCACCATCCGTTCCGGTTCGCGTATCGCCGTCAGGTTGTACGTGCGGTTCCATTTGTCGAGCAGATTGATATAACTTAAAAGTTTTAATTGGATCGCTGCATCGAAGGATAATCCGAGCGCATCCAATCCAGCGGATAAGCTCTGCGCGATGCTCACGCCGATTGCCGCTCTGCAAAGGCGCCGCGCTTGAGATGGACCAACAGCAACGCAATCGCCGCCGGTGTCATGCCCTGAATACGCGCGGCTTGACCAATGGTTTCTGGACGATGTTGTGCCAACTTTTGCTGGACTTCGCGGGATAAACCACGCACTTGCAAGTAATCGATATCGGTTGGTAGGCGCAAGTTATCTTGCGTTGCGCGGCGCTCAACCTCATCATTTTGTCGACCGATGTAGCCCGCGTAATGCGCTTGGATTTCAAGTTGCTCAGCCACATCATCGGTCACCGACTGTTCGGCTGCCGCACCTGGCAAGGTCATCAGTGTGCGGTAGTTCACATCGGGTCGACGCAACAAATCAGCCAGTGTGTATTCACGTTCGATGGGCTTACCCAAGACCCGTATCGATGCCTCGACGGGTAAGTGTTGCGGTGTCATCCAAACCGACTTTAGTCGTTGTTGCTCGAGGGCGATGGCGTCACGTTTGCGGGCAAACGCAGACCAGCGTGCGTCGTCGACCAAGCCGAGTTGTCGACCTATCTCGGTGAGTCGTAAATCGGCGTTGTCCTCACGTAACTTCAATCGATATTCCGCGCGACTCGTAAACATGCGATATGGCTCAGAAACACCGCGCGTAGTTAAGTCATCCACGAGCACCCCAAGATAAGCTTCATCGCGCCGCGGACACCACGGCGACAAGCCACGCACCTGAAGTGACGCGTTGAGGCCAGCAAGCAAGCCTTGCGCTGCCGCTTCTTCATAGCCGGTGGTGCCATTGATTTGACCCGCAAAAAATAAACCACCAATTAGTTTTGTCTCGAGAGAAGACTTCAATTGGCGCGGGTCAAAGTAATCGTATTCGATGGCGTAACCAGGACGCGTTAAGTGCGCATGTTCGAGTCCTGCGATGGAATGTACCAACGCTAACTGCACATCGAACGGCAGGCTGGTTGAAATCCCGTTCGGATAAAACTCATGCGTACTCAGCCCTTCCGGCTCAAGAAATATTTGATGGCTGTTTTTGCCAGCAAAGCGATGAATCTTGTCTTCGATCGATGGGCAGTAACGTGGACCCACGCCTTGGATAACGCCGGTAAACATCGGCGATCGGTCTAGGCCGCCACGAATAATCTCGTGTGTCTGATCGTTGGTGTGCGTGATCCAACACGGCATCTGCTGCGGATGGTGCGCGCGACTACCTAAGAAAGAGAAAATCGGCTCAGGTGTGTCGCCTGGCTGCTCTTGCATCACGCTAAAGTTGATGCTCCGGCCATCGATACGCGGTGGTGTGCCGGTCTTTAAACGCCCCACGGGCAATTGCAGTTCGCGCAAACGCTCAGCCAATCGAATCGAGGGTGGATCGCCGGCCCGTCCAGCGGCGTGGCGCTCAAGCCCAACATGCACCAATCCGCCCAAAAACGTTCCGGCGGTTAATACGACGGCACGCGCCTGAAAAGTAAGTCCGAGGTGGGTCACAACCCCAGAAACACGATCGCCCTCCACCAGTAAATCATCGACGGCCGACTGAAATAAGGTGAGATTCGGCTGGTTTTCCAAGCGCGTACGAATGGCCTTTCGGTACAGCACTCGATCGGCTTGAGCTCGAGTCGCACGGACCGCTGGGCCCTTCGATGCGTTTAAGGTCCGAAACTGAATTCCCGCCTCATCTGTGGCTATCGCCATGGCACCGCCAAGGGCGTCAATTTCGCGCACAAGATGGCCTTTACCAATCCCGCCAATCGAGGGGTTACAGGACATCTGGCCTAGGGTCTCGATGCTATGTGTGAGCAGTAATGTCTGGCAACCGGATCGCGCTGCCGCGAGCGCGGCCTCGGTCCCGGCGTGGCCACCGCCAATCACGATCACATCAAAAAGCTGCGGAAAGTACATGCGCCAACGACCTCAAAAAAGAGGCGCAATGATACGCGAATGTTTCACGTGGAACCGATTTTTCAAGCGCTTGGGACGCTTGCTTGATGTTCCACGTGGAACATCAACAAAAAAATGGGGCGTCAAACGCCCCATCGATAGACCATTCATCAGCGTGGCTACTCGGCCTTAATACCAACCTCGCGAATAATTTTCGACCACTTGGCCATTTCGGCACGGATAAACTGATCAAACTGCTCAGGTGTTGTACCGACCGGGTCTAACCCCTGCTTAAGAAAGTTCTCGCGTAAATCGGGCGCCGTCAGTGCTTTGTTAATTTCGACCGACAGACGGTCCAAAACCGGCTTGGGCGTCCCGCCGGTGGTTAACACGCCATGCCAAATGCCCGACTCAAAACCCGGTAAGGTTTCAGCGACCGTCGGAATGTCGGGGGCCAAAGAAGAACGATTTTTACCCGTGACCGCCAAGGCCTTCAGCTTGCCATTACGCACGTGTTGTAACGGCAGCACCATGTTGTCGAAGATCAGCGAGACATTGCCTGAAATCAGGTCGCTAAACGCGGGAGCCGTCCCCTTGTATGCAATATGCGTCATTTGAATGCCAGAGGTCATCTTGAACAACTCACCCGAAAAATGTTGTGAGCTACCGATTCCACCAGAGGCAAAATTGAGCTTGGTTGGGTTCGCCTTCCCGTAGGCGATTAACTCCTTCACGTTAGACACAGGCAAGCTCGTCGTCACCGCCAACATATGTGGGCCGGTGACCGCCAATGAAATCGGTGCGATGTCTTTCAGTGTGTCGTACGGCAGTTTGGCGATGAGATACGGATTGGTCGAATGGCCTAGGGCACACATCAATAAGGTATGACCATCTGGCGCCGCTTTCGCCACTAAATCAGACCCGACAATGGCATTCGCCCCTGGACGATTTTCAACCACCACCGGCTGACCCATCGATTCCTGCATTTTTTGCGCGATCGATCGCGCCATCAGATCGGTTGCCCCACCGGGCGCAAAGGGCACAATGAATCGAATCGGCTTGGATGGAAAGCTTCCTTGGGCGCAGACCATCGTGGTAAAAAAGATCAGCCCCGCACTACTCAACCAACGCCAAATACTTTTCATTTTCACGATCAGCCCTCCTCAGATAAATTCACCGAATGCCGCTTAGACGTAAGCCGGCCCATCAATCACCGGATGTTTAGTTAAAAAGTCCTCATCGACCGAGACACCCAGTCCTGGTCCCTCCGGCGGACGAACACAACCCTGAGCGTCGACCACATACGGCGTGCTGGTCAGCGCATCACGGAATAAATTGCCTTTCGACGTGTCACCCTCAAAGTAGCCGGGATTATCTACTCCACAAAGAAAGTGAATACTCGCAACCATATTTAAACCCGAGCTCGATGTGTGCGGATGTACCAGTAATTTATACGCCGATGCCATGGCTGCAATCCGCAGTCCTTCGGTGATTCCACCGCACTTAGACATATCTGGTTGTAGGACGGTGATGAAGCCATCTTCGAGCACCCGATTAAATTCAAAGCGCGTGAAATGATTTTCACCCGCCGCCAAGGGCACAGAACCAAAGCGCGCGGCGAGTCCATAGCTGTGATAGTCGTGGGGTGGAAAAGGCTCTTCCAGCCAACCCACACCGGCCTCTTCAAAGCCAGGCATCACCCGACGCACATCTTCAACACGGTAACCGGTGTTGGCATCCACCAAAATAGTGATGTTATCACCAAACGCTTCACGGACCGCTTGCACACGAGTCAAATCACGATCCGGCCGATCGCCAACACGTAACTTGAGCGCACGATAACCTTGCGCCACAAACTTAGCCGCCTCTGCAACCAGTTCCTCGGGTGGTTGATAGCCCAACGAAATTCCTCCGGCATATGCAGGTACATCGCGCGCAGCACCACCTAATAATTTGTAGACCGGCCAGCCCACCGCTTTGCCACGAATATCCCAAAGCGCTAAATCAATCCCAGATAACGCTAACGCCGCAGCCGCACCCATGCCATGACTGGCTAATTGCATGCGATACACCTTGTTCCAAACACCGACGGTATCGCTGGCATCCATGCCAGTGACCAGTTGACGCAGAGTCGTGTTAATCAAATGCGCAATTGCACCAGGACAACGACCATGATGGGCTTCACCCCATCCGGTGATGCCACCCGCCACCACTTTGACAATCACCGCGTCGCGCTTCACCGCGCGGCCGATACCTAATGTCACACCATCATTGACCGGAAATGAAGTCGCAAAGGCTTGAACCGATTCAATCGTGAGCTTGGACATTGAAACCACGCTAGCGAAAAAAGGAAAGTTCACTGATTATGCGCGAGTGCTCACGAATCCTCGAACAAACGCCTTTGGAGTTTCACAATGAAGATCATCGACGTCATCACCCATCAGCTCTCATGCAACGTGGAGACACCCTTCACTTCATCGCGCGGCTGGTGGTACAAAACCAAGGGCGCGCTGGTCGTTGAAATCGTGACCGATGAGGGCATCATCGGTTGGGGTGATTGCTACGGGCCGGCTGCGGTATCGAAAAGTGTGGTCGATACGCTACTCAAACCATCCATCATCGGCTTAGATCCATTTGATGTCGAAGTCATTTGGGAATTGCTCTACAACAAAGTCAAAGATTACGGTCTCACGGGGATGACCATCTCGGGCATTTCGGGCGTCGATATCGCGCTGTGGGACATCATCGGTAAAGCCGTCAACAAGCCCATTCACAAACTGATTGGCGGTGCGTTTAGAACCAAATTACAAGCCTACGCAACGGGGTTGTATTTCACCGATATGCAACGACTCACCGAAACCGCTGTGGAAGAAGCGCTGGGATATAAATCGCAAGGATTTACCGCAGTCAAAATGAAAATCGGTTTGGGATCGATGAAAAAAGATCTCGATCGTATCGCCGCCGTACGCAAAGCCATTGGCGATGACATGCTCCTCATGGTGGATGCCAACCATTGTTTTAATGTCCCGCAAGCGATTCAGATCGGCAAAGAAATGGAAAAGCTCGGCGTGCATTGGTTCGAAGAACCCATCTCTCCTGAAGACTTAGAGGGCTATCGTTCTGTCAGCGACGCCCTCGATATGTCCGTCGCAGGCGGTGAAAACGAATTCACTAAGTTTAGTTTCCGCGAAATTATTCAACGTCGCGCGATGGATATCATTCAACCGGATGTCTGCGCAGCCGGTGGTATTACTGAATGCAAAAAAATTGCCGCGATGTCGCAAGCACATTGGGTGCAGTGTGTGCCGCATGCTTGGGGCACGGCAATTGGTTTATCGGCGACGATGCATTTTCTTGCGTCGTTGCCCGAATGTCCGCCCTGCTTGGTGCCACAACCACCGATGCTTGAGTATGAACAAACCTATAACCCGTTTCGTGAAGAACTTGGCGGCGATGTATTCAGCCATCAAAACGGGATCGTCAACGTGCCACAAGGTCCTGGCTTAGGGATCGAGATTAATCGCGACATTCTCACGCGTTACAAAGTGGCTTGAGTCGGCACCAAACGATCCAAACGCCTACCGCAACGTGACCACCTGAATGTCTTTCGCGCGCTACGGCGCATTGCTTCACGTTCCTGATCTGCGGGCCATTGCCGTTGCCTCGATCATCGGCAGACTACCGATTGGAATGGCTGGGCTAGCCATTTTGCTGCTGATGCAATCAACGCGTCAGTCGTTTGTCGATGCGGGCTTGGCCAGTGGTTGTTACGTTGCTGGTTTGGCGCTCATCGCACCACTGCTCGGTCGATACATCGATCGTCATGGGCCGCGTCGTGTCTTGGTACTAAGTACACTGCTCTACCCCATTTGCATGGGCTTGCTGATCGTGACCGCGTTAGGCGCCACCTCAAGACCTTTACTCGCAGTGGTGGCCTTTGCCGCTGGTGCCAGTTACCCACCGATCACTGTGTGCATGCGCGCGCTGATCCGCCAACTTCTCACCGATCAAGCGCAACAACAGGCCGCCTATTCACTCGAATCATTAATCATTGAATTAATTTTTATCCTCGGACCATTGTTAGTCGCATTGATGGTCGGCTTGGCTCATCCGGGCGTAGCGGTGGGATTTGCAGGTCTTTGCGCTGCGCTGGGTACAGTTTTATTTATACGCTCCCCAGCACTCAAACATTGGCGGATTGAATCGATACACACGCGCAGTTTGCTTGGCCCACTCACTACGCGCGGTTTTGTGCCTCTACTTGTGGTTATCGTGTTTTATTGTGCCGCCTTTGGATTATTTGAAGTTGGCGTTACTGGCTACGCAGCAGAACATGGCCAACCCTGGTTAGCTGGTGTGATGCTTGGCTTAGCCAGCGTCGGTAGCGCAAGCGGTGCACTGGCTTATGGCGCTCGTCAATGGCACTGGTCGTTACAAAAACAGTTCACTGTGGCTTTAAGCGCAATGGGAGCGGGTTGTGTGTTGTTGTCGTACGCGCGTGATGATCTGAGCTTTGCGCTACTTTCCGTCCTCGCGGGCTTAGCCATGTCACCACCGTTAATCATCCAATCCATGTTGGTGGCACGCATTGCGCGGCCGGAGCACAACACCGAAGCATTTACCTGGAGCGCCACCAGTTTGCTGGGTGGTGTGGGGCTGGGTATTGCTGGCGGCGGTGTAATTCTCGAGACACAAGCAGCATCACAAGTATTTCTTGCCGCGGGTTGCATGGGGCTACTGGCTGCCGCGTGTTCGTGCGTTTTGTTTTTACGCTTCTTGCGGGCGACCTAAGCGACGTCCTTGCTGTACCCAAACCAGCAACGTCAATAACGCAGCAGGAATAAACACCCAGTAAGGTGACGGACGCTGCGGGTTCGGTTGTTTTACTTCAACAATCTGATAGCCCTGCTCAACCCCCAACTTTTTGGCGCGACTTCCAAACTTAACGTTAGAAATTTCGAGTGTCTCTCCCAGTTGTGCGAACGTCACACCACCGCTACGCAAACGTGCGCGGCCATCGACGCCCTCACCCAACGGCAAGGCCACTGTTTTATTGATTGAACGCCCTTCAATCGTTTCACCTGCAATACTAACGATTAACCAATCATCCTTTTCCAGGCGATCCGCAAGCAAAAATAATTCACTGGCAGGTGCGACCGTGTACGTTGGGTAGAACTGATTGATCACCCAGTCAGGACGAAAAAATAAAAACGTCGATAAGAGCAACACTCCCATTTCCCACCAACGGCAACGCGTCCTAAACCAACCCATGGTCGCCGCAGCAAACAACAACGAGGCGACTGTTGCGCTTAAGCAGACCACCACAATCTGTGTCCACGAACCAACACCAATGAGCAACATCTGCGGATTAAAAATAAATACAAATGGCAACACCGCCGTGCGTAAGCTGTACCACGTGGCCTGTAATCCTGTGGCATTGGGGTCGTCGTTGGAAATTGCCGCTGCCGCATACGAGGCCAATCCCACAGGTGGCGTTACGTCAGCCATGATGCCGAAATAAAACACAAACAAATGCACGCCAATGAGCGGAATCACCAAATCACTGCGTGCACCTAACTCGACAATCACTGGCGCCATCAATGTAGCCACTAAAATATAGTTCGCAGTCGTCGGCACCCCTGCACCAATCAGCAAACAAATCACCGCCGTTAACACCAGCATGATGAGCACGTTACCGGCAGAAATTTGCTCGACAAAATCAGTCATCATCAAGCCCATACCAGTAAGCGTGATCACACCAACAATTAATCCCGCGCTGGCACAGGCCACACCGATCCCCACCATGCTACGTGCGGCAATCACCAAGCCGCGACCCAAATCACGGACACCTCGCGCGATCGCTTGCTGCGTCTGACCAGTTCGACGAAACATCGCAAGCAACGCTGGTTGAACCACCACCATCACCATCGCGGTAGCTGTCGCCCAAAACGCCGAAGTTCCGGGTGACAGCTCTTCGACCATCAAACACCACAGCAACACGATAATTGGTAATAGAAAATGCATGCCCGCACGAACGGTTGGCCAAGGCTCGGGTAAATGCACCACGGGTGCCAATGGATCATCTTGCGGAATATCTGGATAGCGCGCTGAATAGGCCAGTAACACCAAGTACGTCGTCAGCGTTAACGCGGCCAGGGGCCAAGCTGCAGCGTCACCAAACACCCAACGCACACACGTAATGGCGTAATAAATCAGTGCACAGGCTGCCAACGTGCCACTCAAGCCCAACGCCCAACCCAACGTGCGTTGTATCGCTGTGCGTTGTGTGCTGCGAGGAATCACCTGCAAGTCGTATTTCGCCGCTTCAAGATGCACGATATAAAACAGCGCGATATACGAAATAATCGCTGGCAACGCAGCATGCTTACAAATTTCTGCGTACGGAATACCAACGTACTCCACCATCAGAAACGCCGCCGCACCCATGACCGGGGGCATCAACTGACCGTTGATCGATGAGGCCGCCTCGATGGCACCGGCCTTCACACCAGAGTAACCCGTACGCTTCATGAGTGGAATCGTGAAGATGCCACCAGAGACTACATTCGAGACCGATGAACCCGACACCACGCCATTGAGTGCCGAGGACACCACCGCCACTTTAGCGGGCCCGCCACGCAAATGTCCCAACAACGCAATCGACACTTGCATCATGTAATTACCAGCACCAGCAATATCGAGTAAGGTACCAAACAACACGAACAAGAAAATAAACTGTACCGAGACACCCAAGGCCACGCCATAAACACCTTCGGTCGTGAGCCACATATGCGAAATAAACCGTTGCAGCGTAGCCCCTTTGTGTTGAATCACTTCTGGCATCCATGGGCCAGCAAAAATATAGACAAGAAAAATCGCCGTGGTGATCAACATCCCCAAACCCATCGCACGACGCGTGGCTTCGAGCATGACGGCAACACCGATCAAGCCCACCCAAAAATCTATCGGAGTGAGTTGCCCTGGACGCGTGGAGAGCTGCTGATAAAACACAAACAGATACGCGGCACAAAACGCACCAACAACCGCCAATATCCAGTCTGCAAAAGGTACGACCGTGCGTGAAGAACGTTTAAACGCCGGAAATGCCGCAAAGGCAAGAAACACCGAAAACGCCAAATGAATCGCGCGTGCCTCGGTATCGTTAAAGATACCCGTACCAATTAAAAACGGCAGCGGCGAGGCATACCAAAGCTGAAACAACGACCACAACGCAGCCACGAGCGCAAGAAAAATCGCAACGCGTCCAAGCGGTTCGCGACCGCCAAAGTCTGCTTCCTTGACCAGTTGTTCAAGTTCAGCTGCTGGAACGGTAGACGGATTCATTCGATGCACTCCAAAAACAACTGCAGATACAACACCAGAAATAAAAAGGGCGGAATAAAATTCCGCCCCTAAACAAGTCTACTGATGGCCTTACTTGATCCAGCCTTTTTCTTTGTAATACTTCATGGCGCCATCATGCAAGGGTGCCGATAAGCCATCCTTCACCATCGTTTCTGGTTTCAAATTGGCTAGCGCAGGATGCAATTTTTTAAATTCATCAAAGTTATCAAACACGGCCTTTACGACGGCATACACCGTCTCCGTAGGAACCTTGGATGAACTCACCACCGTGGCAAGCACACCATAGGTTTTGGTATCCGTTGGATTGTTTGGATATAAGCCGCCCGGAATCGTTGCGTAAGCGTAGTACGGTTTTTCTTTGACCAATTTGTCCACCGCAGCACCCGTCAGCGAAACCAACTTGGCACCACAGCTCGTGGTGGGGTCTTGAATATTCGCCGATGGATGACCAACGCCATAGAAAAAGCCATCAATTTTTCCATCACACAATGCAGGACCGTGTTCATCGGCTTTTAATTCAGCGGCAAGAGAAAAATCCTGCAGCTTCCAGCCCATGGTTAGGAGCAGCTCTTCCATCGACGCGCGTGTGCCCGATCCAGGGTTACCGACGTTGAATTTTTTTCCTTTGAAATCGGTAAACGATTTGATGTTGACTTCCTTACGCGCCAAGACCGTAAAAGGCTCTGGGTGCAAACCAAACACCGCACGCAGTTCCCCAAAGGCACCGTCTTTGTACTGACCCAATCCTTTGATGGCGTTGTACTGCACATCGGACTGCGTCATACCCATATCGAGCTCGCCAGCACGAATGGTATTCACGTTAAACACCGATCCACCCGTCGATTCAACCGAACAGCGAATCCCGTGTGTTTTTCGGTCTTTGTTCACTAAACGGCAAATCGCGCCACCCGCGGCGTAATACACACCTGTGACGCCGCCGGTACCGATGGTGACGTACTTCTGTTGTGCATGTGCTTGAGGCAACACCGTACCAAACGAACTAACCAATGCAATCACTGCAATTAACGCAAGATGGATTCGTTGCATATTGCCTCCTTAAAAATTAATGCTGCAAAGTGAGCTCAAGCGCTTGGCTAAACTTGTCAACTAACTCATCGAGCTGATCGTCTTCAATAATGAACGGTGGCGCGAACAACACATGATCGCCCTGAACACCATCGACCGAACCCCCCGATGGATAACACAACAACCCAGCGTGTAGTGCATTCTTTTTCAAACGTTGATGAATCGTTCGCGACGCAGAAAACGCCTTTTTTGTTGCGCGATCCTCGACGAGTTCAATCGCGCGAAATAACCCACGACCACGAATGTCTCCCACATGCGGATGCGTTGCAAACGCGGCACGCAATTTTGTTTCGAGCTTCTCACCCATCGGTCGCACCCGTTGCAACAGACCACCAGCATGCAAACGTTCTTGCACAGCGATCGCACCAGCGCACGCTGCAGCGTGACCTAAATAGGTGTGACCATGCTGAAAAAATCCAGAGCCCTTCACGATGGTGTCATAAATGCGCTGCGAGGCAATCACCGCACCAATGGGTTGATAACCCGCACCCAGGCCTTTAGCAATCGTGACTAAATCGGGCACGATGCCTTCAGGCTCAAAAGTGAACAAACTTCCGCAACGGCCCATGCCACACATCACCTCATCCAGAATCAGTAGCACACCATAGCGATCGCAAACTTCGCGTACACGTTTTAAATAGCCACTGACAGGCGTCACTGCACCGAGCGTTGCACCACCCACCGTTTCGGCAACAAAGGCCATCACCGTGTCGCCACCGAGTTGAATGATCTTAGCCTCAAGCTCAGCAGCTAAACGCTCGCCATAGCTGATCTCGGTTTCTCCAGGCTGTAGGCCACGATAGGTGTAGCAAGGTGATACATGCGACACGGCAATGAGTAAGGGTTCAAATTGCGCGCGTCGAGCAGCATTCCCGCCGACCGCCAGTGCCCCCAACGTATTGCCGTGATAACTGCCCTGACGGGCAATCAAATGGCGACGTTGTGGCTCGCCTTTTTCGACAAAATACTGACGCGCCAACTTCAGTGCCGCTTCAATCGCCTCTGATCCACCCGAGACAAAATAAACGCGATCTAGATCGCCCGGTGCGTGGCCGATTAACGTATCGGCCAACGCCTCCATCGGCGCATTCGAAAAAAACGAGGTATGCGCAAACGGCAAAACATCCAGCTGTTGTTGAATCGCCGTGATCACACGACGGTCCGAGTGACCCAAACACGAAACGGCAGCGCCACCTGAAGCGTCTAAATAGCGTTTTCCCTGCGCGTCAAACAAATACGCGCCCTCACCTCGAACCGCCAACGGATAATCGTTGCGCGGCTGACGATGAAAAACGTGGTTAGGCGGCAAGTTTGTCGTGGAGTTGTTTGCGTCGTTGTGCCAAGTCTTGCGGCAAGTGGGCACCTAACTTAGCTAATAACTCATCGTGTGACTGCAGCTCTTCTTTCCACGCAGCAACATCCACCGCACTTAAATCAGCAAACTGCGCGGCCGAAAATTTTTCGAGGCCATTCCAGCTAATGTCTTCGAAGCGCGGCATATTACCCAGCGGTGTGTTTGCGGCTTGAGCACGACCCTCGCAACGATCGACAATCCACTGCAATACACGCATGTTTTCACCAAAGCCGGGCCAAATAAATTTTCCAGCTGCATCACGACGGAACCAATTCACCCGGAAAATACGTGGTGCTTTGGTCATCGATTGTCCAATCTTTAACCAATGCGCGAAGTAATCCCCGATGTTGTATCCACAAAAGGCCAACATCGCCATTGGGTCACGGCGGACCACACCCACCTTGCCCGTAATTGCGGCGGTTGTTTCCGAACCCAAGGTCGCGGCCATATACACACCGTCCTCCCAGCTTGGTGCTTCGACAATCAATGGCACGGTGTTTGAGCGGCGACCACCAAACAAGAACGCAGAGATTGGCACACCGTTGGGGTCTTCCCATTTTGGGTCCATCGAAGGACATTGCGACGCGGGTACCGTAAAGCGTGAATTGGCATGTGCAGCGAGACGACCACAATCGGGTGTCCATGCCTGTCCTTGCCAATCGATGAGTTTTGCGGGTGGTGTGTCGGTCATGCCTTCCCACCACACATCACCTTCGGGGGTTAACGCCACATTAGTAAAAATCACATTCGATTTGAGTGTCTTCATGGCGTTGGGGTTGGTCGCCTCTGACGTCCCCGGTGCGACACCAAAAAAGCCCGCTTCTGGATTGATGGCATAACAGCGACCATCGGCCCCCGGTTTAATCCACGCGATGTCTTCACCAATGGTGGTGACTTTCCAACCAGTAAACGCTTTTGGCGGAATCAACAAAGCAAAGTTGGTTTTTCCGCAAGCGGAAGGAAACGCTGCAGAGATGTAATGCTTTTCTCCCTTAGGAGACTCCACACCCAAGATCAACATGTGTTCAGCCAACCAACCTTCATCGCGCGCCATCACCGAAGCGATACGCAAGGCCAGACATTTTTTTCCGAGCAGGGCGTTGCCACCATAACCCGAGCCATACGACCAAATTTCGCGGGTCTCAGGAAAGTGCACAATCCATTTTTCATCTTGATTACAGGGCCAAGCGACATCTTGTTGCCCTGCAGATAACGGTGCGCCCACCGAATGCACACAAGGCACAAAACGGCCATCGGTACCCAAATGCTCAATCACCGCACGACCCATGCGAGTCATCATGCGCATGTTGACCACTACGTACGCGGAGTCAGAAATTTCGACACCCACTTGCGCAATATGAGAACCAATTGGACCCATTGAAAACGGCACCACATACATCGTACGTCCACGCATACAGCCGTCGTACAAACGATGAATCGTGCCGCGCATTTCAGCAGGGGCAACCCAGTTGTTGGTCGGACCCGCGTCGTCCTTTTTTTCGCTGCAAATAAACGTGCGGTCTTCCATACGCGCGACATCCGTGGGATGTGACCGCGCCAAATAACTATTTGGACGTAGCGTGGGGTTTAGGCGAATGAACGTTCCCGCATCAACCAAGGCCTGACACAGGCGGTCGTTTTCTTCAACACTGCCGTCACACCAGACAATACGGTCTGGTTTGGTCAGCTGCGCAATCTCCGAAACCCAAGCGCGCAGTTTCGTGTGGCGCACATAGTCTGGCGCATTCGACATATCGGTCAGCGGGGCATTCATCCAGCAGGCTCCTTGAAACAGAAACGGCTCTGAGAACAGAGCCGAAATAGAAAGAATGTAGCCTTAAATTGTAACCGCCAACGCGATAACAAACCAGTCAGATGCAGGGGGTTTCACGCAGCGCAACAAAAAATCTGTCCGTGCTGTTCAACCATCGATTTATTTACCAATACAAAAGCGAGAAAAAATTTCGCCTAACAAATCGTCAGCACTAAATTCGCCGGTCATGGACGACAGCGCCAATTGCGCCAAACGTAATTCCTCGGCAAAGAACTCCCAATGCGCCAAGACTTGCGCGGCAGCGTCCAAATGCTGAACCGCCGTGTGTAAGGCCAGTAAATGTCGTTCGCGCGCAAGAAATGCTGTTTCACCCGTGTTTTGCCAACCCGCCTCGCTTAACAAACGTTGGCGTAGGCGCTCGATCCCGACGCCAGTTTTCGCGCTCAGTGGCAACACATCGGCAGGTAAGGGCAGATCGGCCGGCGCTAAATCGATCTTGTTACACACGCGTAAACAACGAACACCGGTTGGAAAACTTGATAACAATTGCTCTGTTTCGGGGGTCAAGCCAAGGGGCGCTTCTGATAACAACACAATCAGATCAGCACGCTGGATTTCGTCGTGGGTACGAGCCATTCCCATGCGTTCGATTTCATCCTGGCTGTCACGCAAACCCGCCGTGTCAATCATGTGAAAACTCACGCCTTCAATGATAATCGTCTCGCGAATGGCATCACGCGTGGTTCCTGCAATCGGCGAAACAATCGCGCGTGCATCACCCGCCAAACGATTTAATAAACTTGATTTGCCGACATTGGGTAATCCCACCAACACCACATGAATACCATCGCGTAACAACTGACCTTGTTGACTGCGCTGTAATAGCGCATCCAGTGCAGCGCGCAATGCATCTAAACGCTGCTGCGCATCCTCACGATGTACCGCGTCGATTTCTTCTTCAGGAAAATCGAGCGTGGCTTCGGTCAGCGCACGCAAGGTAATCAGTTGCTCGACTAATACGTGCACGGCTGCAGAAAACTCACCACTTAACGAACGCATGGCACTACGCACCGCTTGCGCACTACCTGCTTCGATTAAATCTGCAACGCTTTCGGCCTGAAGAAGATCCAACTTGCCGTTTAAAAACGCACGACGCGTAAATTCACCCGGCTCAGCAATACGCGCACCGGCAGATAAACAAGCTTGCAGCACCGCGTGTAAGACCGCTGGACCTCCGTGCCCTTGTAACTCAAGCACATCTTCACCAGTGTAAGAATGCGGTGCAGAAAAAAATAAGCACAAACCATCATCAACGGCTGCACCATCGGCTGCATAAAAAACACGGCGTGTAGCAACACGCGGCTCTGGCACGCCACGAACGAGCGCGTTGGCAATGGTTTGAACTGCTGGTCCAGAGACACGCACCACGCCGATGCCACCACGACCAGGGGCGGTGGCAATAGCAGCGATGGTGTCACTGGACATCATCGAATCAGACTAGCGTTTAGGTGTCGCTTTGGCCTGCTCAAACATACGCTGAATTTGCCACTGCTGACTGATCGACAAAATGTTGTTCACTAACCAATACAACACCAAACCAGCAGGGAAAAAGAAAAAGAAAATACTAAACACATACGGCATCACCGCCATCACTTTAGCTTGCACTGGATCGGGCGGTGCAGGATTCATTTTGGTTTGTAACACCATCGACGCAGTCATCAACAAAGGCAAAACAAAGAACGGATCACGCACCGATAAATCGGTAATCCACAACATAAATGGCGCGTGCCGTAATTCGATAGCGGCAAGTAAGACCCAATACAAAGCAATAAACACCGGGATTTGTACCAGCACCGGAAAACAACCACCCAGCGGATTGATTTTTTCTGTCTTGTATAGCTCCATCATCGCTTGATTCATGCGCATGCGATCGTTGGCATACATTTCACGCAGCTTGGTTAAGCGCGGTGTCACCAATTTCATTTTGGCCATCGACTTATAACTGGCCGCTGACAACGGGAAGAACACCAACTTGATGGTGACCGTTAACAAGATGATAGCCACACCCCAGTTACCGACCAGTAAATGATATTTTTCGAGCAACCAAAACAACGGCCAGGCAATGATGGCTAGCCAGCCATAGTCCACAACCAAATCAAAACCCGGTGCCGCTTCACGCAACCGGTTTTGTTCTTGCGGCCCCGCAAACAACGGCGCGCTGATTTGTGCTGTCGCACCTGGCGCGATGGCAGCCATCGGCATCACAATACGCGCAACGTAAACACCATCGGGGCGTTTTTCCACCACAAACTCGCGCGCTTGATCGGCAGCCGGAATCCATGCCGACACAAAGTAATGCTGCACAAAGGAAACCCAACCGTCTTTGCTTTGCTTAACGTAGTCACCCTTGCCTTTATCTAAATCAGGAAAGGTGACTTTTTGGAATTTTTTCTCTTCCGTGTAAGCGGCAAAACCCAAATAACTTTGTGCACCAAACGAACGGGCAACGCCTTCGATCGCGCCCTTGATACCATCTAAAAAGCCTTGCGCGGCACTCGGTGCAACTTGATTTGGTGTGACTTCTTTACCATCGTGCGTTAATTGAAAGTACGCGTTTGGTTCAATCGGTGCGCTGCCGTTGTTACGCAACTCAAAACGCACGTCGACTAAATAACTATCGCGTTTCAAGGTGAAGATTTTTTCAACGCTCAGACCGTCACGACCCTCAGCGCGCATACGCACTTCAAATTGATCTTTACCTTCGGCAAGACGACGCTCTCCAGGTAACAGCTTCCACAACGTACGGTGATTGGGTCCGCCTTCTCCAGTTAACCCGCTTTGCGCAGCATACTGATGCTCTGGTCCGAGTAAGGTGAGATGTTTTTCGCTATCTGCGGTCTCGCGATGTTTGCGTAGCGCTACCTTGTTGATGCTGGCACCCAAGGTGTCGAGCTCTAGATCGAGGAGATCGGTTTGTACCTGGACCAGTTCGCCTTTGATGGCTGGTTCCGTCGAGGTAACGGCAGAGGCGGTGCTCATGCCAGGCACGGCAGTACGCACGCTGGGTGGCGGGACAGCGTCGGCTGACTTGGCTGCGGTACTTGCGGGCGTAGACACGCTCGCTACTGGTTTGGGGCGATATTCTTTTTCCCATTCCGTCCACAACATAAATAAAGAAAAGCTGAAAACAAAAAATAGGATCAGTCGTTGAGTATCCATAACCTGAATCTAGCGAGTCGAATAAATTTCTGGAACAGGATCGTAACCACCCTCATGCCACGGATGACAACGACACAGTCGTTTGCTGGTGAGTAATGCGCCTTGCAAGGTGCCATGTAAACGCAACGCATCTAATGCATACGCCGAGCAACTTGGATAAAAACGGCAATGCGAGCCCAACATCGGGCTAATGCAATAGCGATACAACATAATGATGGCGCGTAACAGGCCGTTCATGACACCGTGCTCGGATTGAGGCTGCGTAAACAACGCCGCACCCGTGTCACTAGAGCAGCTTGTAATTTAATCCCGTAAGGCGGACGCACCAAAACGTCAATGGAACCTAAAGCATCTTGTTCGAGACGAAACGCCTCGCGTACATAGCGTTTTAAGCGATTGCGCTCAACCGACAAACGTGAATGTTTACGGGTGACCAACAAGCCAAGGCGCGGTCCACCAGTGTCGCGATGACGCACATAAAACGTGAAGCCACCTTGGGCGCGTTTACGCCCTGATTTAAGCAGGTCCACAAAATCGGCGCTTTGACGAATGCGCCGGTCCTTGCCGAAACCCGCCCGCCGATGTGGCGCGGTCTCAGCCATGGCAATTCCCGTTAGGAGGCGCGAACGCTAACGGCCAAGCGCGCGCGACCACGCGCACGACGCGCGTTAATAATGGCGCGACCGGCAGCGGTCTTCATGCGGGCCCGGAAGCCATGGTTGCGCACGCGGCGCGTTTTGGAAGGTTGATAGGTGCGCTTCATGACCATCTCTTTGAAAAAAGGCGCGTATTACACCGCTAACGCTAACCCCTTGTCAAATTTCCTAGATTTTTCGATTTCCCCTGTGGATAACTTTCATGTAAAGAGGTAAAATTCGGGTCTGGACGTGACGCGGCCTCTGACCAAAATAACTTGCCTTGTTGGTCCAGCTGGTCCTGCGCAACGCCCCCGACATCAAGCAAACAAATCCCTCCGACCGCCCTTTTCAGACCACCAACCATTCATGCACAAGCTTTGGGATGCGTGTCTGCGAACCCTGGAACAAGAAATCCCGGTTCAGCAGTTCAACACTTGGATTCGGCCTTTAACGGCCGAGACGGGTGATGACGCCTCAACCGAGCTGATATTGGCCGCGCCCAATCGCTTTGTCCTTGAATTGGTTAGGGAACGCTTTGCCGGCCGCATAGAAAAACTGCTCATCGAGCAAGGAGCTAAACCGGCCCGCGTGCAGATTGTGCTGGCGAGGACCACACCAAATACCGCGCGCACCAACGGTAACGACGCCCCACCCGGTACCAAAGCACAGGCCGTCTCTGTCGCCCCACCAACAACCAACGGCGTTGAACGTAAGGCCGCGCCCCCAAAAATGGGTCCGGCCCGGTTAAACCCGAGTTTTACCTTCGACAGTCTGGTGACCGGTAAAGCCAATCAGTTGGCGCGAGCCGCCGCCATGCAAGTGGCCGAAAACCCAGGCATTTCCTACAACCCCCTGTTTGTTTACGGCGGTGTCGGCTTAGGAAAAACGCACTTGGTACAGGCGATCGGAAACTTCTTAATGACGCTGCGGCCCAACGCCAAAGTGCGTTATATCCACGCCGAGCAATATGTCACTGATGTCGTACGTGCCTATCAACAAAAGTCGTTTGATGAATTTAAACGTTACTACCACTCACTGGATCTACTGTTGATAGATGACATCCAGTTTTTTTCCAACAAAGGACGCACGCAAGAAGAATTCTTTTATGCCTTTAACGCGCTTGTTGAAGCGCATAAGCAAATTGTGATTACGTGCGACACCTACCCAAAAGAAATTTCGGGGATGGAAGAACGTTTAATCTCGCGGTTTGGTTGGGGGTTAACGGTTGCAATTGAGCCACCAGAGCTCGAAATGCGTGTCGCCATTGTGTTGAAGAAAGCAGAACACGAAGGTCTAAGCATTCACGAAGAGATTGCCTTTTTTATCGCCAAGCACATTCGCTCAAATGTGCGTGAATTAGAGGGCGCACTCAAAAAAGTGTTGGCCTACGCTCGCTTCAATGAACGCGAAATTACTCTTGAATTAGCCAAAGAAGCCCTGCGTGACATTCTCAACGTAGCCAACCGACAGGTGACCGTTGAGAACATTCAAAAAACAGTCGCTGAGTTTTTTAAAATAAAAATTGGCGATATGCACTCAAAACGACGGACCCGCAACGTGGCACGTCCTAGACAGATCGCAATGGCGTTAGCCAAAGAGCTTACACCGATGAGCCTGCCCGAAATTGGCGAGGCATTTGGAAATCGGGATCACACCACGGTGCTACATGCCTGCCGCAATATCGCAGAGCTACGAAAATCTGATCAAGG
>CANIIA010000006.1 GCA_947467435.1 Betaproteobacteria bacterium | reverse complement strand
TGATCAAATCATAAACGCCGACACCCATGCCGACACACTGGGGATTGCAGCGAAAAATGTCCAATTAAACGCACGGTTGATCGATAACACGCGCGGATTGGTCAGCGCCGATGAGAAGGTCTCCCTCAATAGCAGTGAAAAAATAACCAACACAACAGGCCTAGTGCGCGCGGATCGATCGGTTGTGTTGCAGGGCGCAAGCTTGACCGGTGACGGCCACATCACCAGCCCAGGCGATATCGATATTTATTTGACCAAAGATTTTGTACAAAGCAGCGGGAGTGCAATTGAGGCCAATCAACGCTTGTTATTTGACAGCACCGCGCGTGTCATCAACCGCGGTTTATTTGATGCCACCGATACGTTCATCAAAGCACAGGGTATCGATAACTTAGGGACCGGTCGTATTTACGGCAACCACGTCGCCCTGAGTGCAAAGGCCGTGGTGAATGCACCAGAAAATGGATTGGCGCCAGTGATTGGCGCCCGTGATCGCTTAGACATCGGCGCGGAGACGATCGATAACCGCGAACATGCCTTGCTGTTTAGCGGTGGGTCGATGAGCCTCGGTGGCGCGCTCGATTCAAACTATCGCGCCATGGGACAGGCAAAGCAGCTCAATAACGCGAGCGCCACCATCGAAGCGTTAGGCGATCTTGAACTCAGCGCCAAGGTGATCAATAACACCAATGAGCACTTTAAAACCAAAACGGTGCTGATTTATGACCAATGGATCCAGGAATTTCAGGGCGAAGGCGCAAGCCAGCGGTTTCCCGACGCGTACACTAAGATCGAACGTGACAGCTATTATCAATGGGTGATTCACGGGTCGGCCTACGAAAATAGCTTTCGCTATGACTACAACAGAAAAATCACTGAAACACAGATTGATACAACAGATCCAGCCGCCATCCAATCTGGTGGTGGGATGCGTATTACGGCTGACACGCTAAACAACGATAAAAGCAAAATCATTGCGGGGGGCGCAATTACAGGGGAAATTGGCAGCCTGATCAACAACGCTGGTACCGGTCAGCGCATCACGCTTGATAACGGGACGCTTTATCACTACATCGCTCATCAACCTCCAGGAAGAGATAACGACTATACAGAAATCCAGTCATCCTACTATCAACCAGCGCCTGTTGAGGAGACTATTTCGTTGGGGGCGTTGAGTTACCAACAAAACACCCGCCCACAAGGCACGGGCACAAAGATTCAAGTCATCTCAACTAAAGACACCGGCGGTAATGTCGGCAGCGTTGATTTTGGCAAGATCGTCATTCCAGACAGCGGTTTATTTCATCAAAACCCCAATCCCACTAAGCCCTATATCGTTGAAACGGATCCGGCATTTGCCAACTACCGCAACTGGCTTTCCTCTGACTATCTACTGAATGCCCTTTCGTTTAACTCGGCAGCAACACAAAAACGTATAGGCGATGGCTTTTATGAACAAAAGCTCGTGCGCGATCAAATCGCCGCACTGACGGGTAGACGGTTTCTCAACGGCTATGCCGACGATGAGGTGCAATATGCGGCGCTCATGAATAACGGCGTGAGCTTTGCGCAAAAAAACAACCTTATCCCGGGCGTTTCTTTAAGTGCGGCGCAAATGGCGCAACTGACGAGTGATATTGTTTGGCTCGTTGAAAAAGACATCACGCTGGCTAATGGCAGCACCACCAAAGCCTTGGTGCCGCAACTCTATGTCATGGTGCGTGCGGGTGATTTACAAAATAATGGCGCGTTAATTTCGGGTGATTCCGTACGCCTTAACTTGAGCGGCGATCTCACTAACCAAGGCACCATCGCAGGCCGGAATGTAGTTGCATTGACCGCTGAAAATATTCAAAACCTTGGTGGTCGTATCACTGGCGCTGATGTTGGAGTCACTGCACGAAACGACATCAATAATGTGGGTGGCACGATTGGAGCCACCAATCAATTGGCGCTGAGTGCGGGTCGTGATCTAAATGTGACCACCACGACCAACACGCAAACCTCGAGCCAAGGCAGCCGCACCAATCTCGATCGTGTCGCCGGCTTGTATGTGAGCGGTGGCACGGGCACGCTCATTGCATATGCTGGCCGTAATGCCAATCTCACCGCTGCCGAGGTCGCTAATCAGGGACCTGGTACCACGGCTATCGCTGCGGGCCAACAAATCAATTTGGGCACAGTAAAAACAGGCGAACAACAAGCCGTCGTCTGGAATGAACAAAACTACAAACGAGACGCCAACAGCACCGAAACCGGTAGTCGCATTCAAACCACTGGTGCGCTACAACTAAGCGCGGGTGTCGACCTCAATGCGCGTGCCGCCGAGATTACAAGTGCACAAGGCGCGGTTAACTTGTCGGCGGGTCGCGATGTGAATTTGGTGTCGGGCGTTTCGGAAACAAGTTTGGATCACGCATCGCGCAGCGTGAGTTCGGGTAGCTGGTGGTCGAGCAAAGAAGTGGTCGCGCGCAACACGCAGTCGCAAGAAAATGCGATTGCCAGCAGTGTGTCGGGTGATCGGGTCAATATCAGCGCCGGTCGGGACGTACAGATCACCGGCAGCCAAGTGGTGAGCAGCGCAGGAACCGCCATCACAGCGGCACGGGATGTCAACGTGACAGCTGCGACCACCAACTTCAGTGAGAGCCACCAACGAGATGAAAAAAAATCCGGCCTCCTGCATTCCGGAGGCGTCAACATCACCATCGGTACGCAACAAAGCGGTACCAATACTCAAGCCACTGGACAGCGCGCTACTGGTAGCGTGATCGGCAGCCTTGAGGGCGACGTCACGATCACCGCAGGTGAAAAACTTCGTCAAATAGGCAGCCAAGTCATCGCTCCGCAAGGTAACGTCGCGTTTTCTGGGCAGTCAGTTCAAATTCTAGAAGCACGCGAAACCATGCGCACGCAAACCGATTCGTATACATCGCAAAGCGGACTCACCATTGGTGCAAATAATGCGGTGCTCACCGCTGCGCAAACCGTGAGTCAAATGTCGAGTGCGGCCGACCACACAAAAAGTGATCGCATGAAAGCACTGGCGCTTGCCGCGAGCGGAATCGCTGTGGCAACGGCAGCAGAGCAAGTCGTAAAAAATCCGGAGCAAATGGGGGGCGTGAGTTTAAGCGTCAGTGTGGGTAGCTCGCGTAGCGACAATCAAAGCGTACAAACCATCGATCGTGCGGTTGGCTCTTCGGTGAACGCCGGAGAAAACGTCAGCATTCGTGCCGCTGGCGCGGGCGCAGAGAGCAACGTCACCATTCAAGGCAGCACCGTTAATGCCGGCAACACCATCAAGTTGCAGGCAGACAACGCCGTTCAACTCCTCGCCGCACAAAACACCAGCGATCAAACATCCAAGGGCAGTTCTTCAAGCAGCAGCCTTGGAGTGAGCGTGAGCACATTTACTAAACCTGCGGCATCGATCACGTTGAGCCAAAGCAAAGGCACCACTGCCGGCACAGCCAATGACGTGACCTACACCAATACCAATTTAGAAGCCGGCAACACCTTGCAAATGACTTCGGGGGGCGACACGCAGTTACGTGGTGCGGTGGCAGGCGCCCAGCGCGTCGAGGTCAACGTAGGCGGCAACTTACAAATTGAAAGCTTGCAAGAAACGAGCACCAGCCGCGAAACATCGCGCACAGCGGGCGCGTCGGTGAGCTTAAATGCCGGCCCCGGAAGCCCCGTGGGCGGTAGCTTGAGCATGGGCCGCACCAATGTCGACAGTAATTACCAATCCGTGGTTGAGCAAACCGCACTGCGCGCGGGGGATGCTGGGTTTGCGGTCAACGTCAAAGGCAACACCGGCTTAGCCGGTGGCGCAATCACCAGTAGCGACCGTGCGGTGGACGAAGGGAAGAATAGCCTAACCACAGGAACGTTAACCGCTTCTGATTTACAGAACAGTGCGCGTGCTTCGGCAACCAGTAGTGGAATTACATTAAACGCATCGCTGTTGACTGATCCAGGAAATTACAGCGCGGCAAAAGCAATCATTGGAAACGCACTCAATAACGCAAGCGAATCGAGTAATGCAACGGGACATACCTTGGCGACCATCAGCCAAGCGAGCGTGACAATTACCGATGAAGCGAGTCAGCAACAACGGACCGGCAAAACCGGCGCCCAAACGGTTGCCGGCATCAATACAGATGCCAATGCAGCACAAGTTGCCGTGCAACGCCAAGACGCAGAAGCCCTGAAACGCCAAGTAGAGGCCGATCGGGCGATTACCAATCAAGCGGTTCAAGCAATTACAACGCTGACTGATGAAGCGTTTCGCGTGATGTTCAAAGAAAACCCCAAGTTTTACAAAGTGCAGTGCCCTCCGGGGGAAGATTGCACAAAGAATCCTGAGCTGGGAAAACCGGTGCTGATGACCGGAACACCTGAAGAAATTCGAAATCAGATTGCACAAGCAGAGGCAGGTGCAGTGCTCGCGGTGAATGGAATTTTCAATCCGCTAGAACGTGCAGCACAGTTAGCCATGCAAAATGCCGTAATTGAGCAAGTTGATAGCACAGCTCAAAATGGAAAACCTTTGTCAAAGGAAAACAAACCAACAACCATTTATTTAATGCACTACGAACCTGCAAGTAACTTTATAAGTGAACTCATGGTTGGTGCATATGAAACATCCTTGGCAAAAACCTTGGGGTATACCAATCAAGATAAGGCGTATGCAGAGGCACTTGCTGCCAGAGGTGATGCAGCCACCGTTAGCCAGCTTCATAGTCGAGGCGGGCCGGTTGGTATGAATGCATACAACATCCTTTCCAACCAAGGCCTTAGCAATCCTAATTTAATTGCTAAGGCTGATGGCATCCCAGTGGGCGGAAAAGAATTTACTGACGCAGCCGAACGGGTAATTAAAGATCAGGTGCTCTTTGAGAAAAATAGCCAATTTAGTTACTTTGCGAATGACCCTGTGTCTGTGGGTATTGGCGGAAATCCGGGGGTCTTAACGTTAAAAGACTTTTGGAACGTACTGAGCACCATCAACAGCATGCACAGCTGCTATGGAACCGGCCAGACTGGGTGTCGACAAGTGCAGGTGCTCTCACCAAATGCGCCAGAGGGTGCGGTGCAAGACAACAGCACATTGATCTATTACCGAAATGGTCGCTATGAGAACGCGAAGCAGCAACCGGTTGACTCGCGCGGTCGCCTGTTAGACCCCCAACAATGAAGAAAAAAATATGGATAGTTGGATTGCTGGGAGTGCTCACATCAGCTTGTGCGCCGCAGTTTTTCAAAAACCTGGATGATCGATATCTACGCCCAGGGGCTACAGATCCTGCAATACCTGATGAACGAGGTGTCGTGTATATGACGCGTTCGATCAAGCTGCTTGGAAAGTATCGAATTACGCATCAATGGCTACCTTATGGTTGCGAGCTAGAGTCAGATATAAATTTTCCGGAAGCTGCAGGGGTAAAACCCACCTATTTTCGGCCGATCATCGAGGTTGATGGTTCTTTGTATAGCGAGCGTTTTCTAAAAGAAGAAAAGCTAACGAAGTACGACAAGGTTGATCAGTTCTTTAAAAGCATCAAAGAAACCAGACCAATCTACGGGAGGAAGCCCAACGGTGCGCTTGATACAGACAACATAATCAGAGAAGAAATTGTCGAGGTGGGGTATAAGCCGATGTGTGTTACAGCTTGGAAGGGTATACGCGCATCTGTATCACTCAATTTTTACGATCGCCAGCCGTTCATGTTGTCAAAAGAGTTTGATGCTGCAAAGCTTGCTGAATTAAACATTACACAAAGGGGTGAAGTTATCGGTCAGAACGCGTGGATTATCCACGAGCGCGAGCTACAAATCCCGACACCTAACTTCGTCTCCACCGGTTACAAGTATTACTACACCAACATTCTCGACAGTGGTTATGTATTACAACTTGTACTAGGTGCAACCCAAGAAACAATCAAACACCCCGAGGCGTTCGCTGCGATAGAGAGAGCGTTCAGGCGTTTGGTTGAAAAAATAGAGATAGCACCATGGACAGAAGAGGACGAACGTAAGCAAGAAAACATGCGGCTGGTCGTCATTGAACGCATACGCCAGAAATGCATTGAAGTAACCCAAAACGGGAAGCGCCACAAAGCATATTCTTATTGCGATACATACTTGAATCTTGAGCCAGCTGTAGCTAAATAAACTGATGAATATTTTCTTGGAATGAATATGCTAAAAAATATTTTCAATGTCGTTATGATTTTTACGGTTCAGACGGTTTTGGTCGGTTGTTCTTTTTACGGAGAAACTGCCTCTCATCCGGACGATGGTGGGCAAATTAGCTACCGTAATGGCCGCTACGAAAACTCCCGCGGACAGCCTGTTGATTCGCGCGGGCGGCCTATTGAACAAAAATAGTTAGTCATCACAATTCGGATATCCCGTTTGCAGGGGCTGAAGCCCTAAGCCGTTGGGTTTCCGGATAGTCAAATCAAAGCGGCGCGGCGACCTGAAGAGAAAGACGATTACCCTGCAGGAGAACGGCTCCGTGACGCATGGGCAAAGTGTATGAGGTCTAGGGGTGACGAGTACGTTTACCCGAACCCCAAAAAAACAAAGCCAACTGGCTAAATTTGAAGCGATGGGGCTAGAAATACCCTATTCCGGCTGTATCCCTGCATCACGGATTGCTTGGCCCCAAATGCCGTATTGCTGCTTTACAAACGCGGCAAATTCTTCAGTGGTTGAACCCTGCGGTACGTAGGCTTGACGTCCGAGTCCGTCGATCACATCGGCACGTTTGATTGCTGCATTCGATTCACGTGCAATACGATCGACTATTTCGCGTGGCATGCCAGGAGGTCCAAACAATCCGCCCCACGACGCCATGTTAAATCCAGGCAGTCCGGCTTCGGCGAGTGTGGGCGTTTCTGGTAACAACGGGCTGCGTTGATTGAGCAATACAGCCAGCACTTTGACGCGTCCTTCTTTGACGTGACCCAAAATACTTGTGGGGGTTGCAAACATCATCTTCACGCGACCAGCTGCTAAATCCGCTAGCGCGGGTGCATCACCTTTGTACGGGATGTGCACCATCTCGGTTTTGGTGAGTGCTTTAAACGCCGCTGTTGCCACAATACTCGTGGTGTTGCCCGTGCCGTAATCGAGTTTTCCCGGATTAGTGCGCGCATAGTCGATCAGTTGTTGCACATTGTTGACAGGTACGGTGCTGTGGACGAATAAGAAAAACGTAAATCGACCCACCGACACAATCGGCGTGAAATCACGCATCGGATCGTAAGGAACGTTTTTGCGTAAGTGCGGCACTGCTGACATGGCGCTGTTGGTCGCAAAAAATAGCGTGTATCCATCTGCGGGTGCTTTGGTCACAAACTCACCAGCGATGGCTCCTTCAGCGCCAGAGCGGTTTTCTACGATGATGGGTTGCCCCATGCTGTTAGACATCGATTGCGCAACAATGCGTGCAGAGGTGTCTGCAGAACCCCCGGCCGGAAAAGGAACGATCAGCTTGATGGGTTTGTTGGGATATTGTGCGTGCGTGAGTACGCTAAAGATGCCAACCACCAAAGCAACTAAGTATTGTTGCAAGCGCCTATTCGCGCGAATCTGATTGCCCATGTCCGTCTCCTTGGTGCGAGCATTGTGCTCGTCGATGTTTTATGCGGTGCTGCAGTAAAAAAGCGCTTCTGCAAGTTAAGCGCTGAAGATGTCCCGATTGTTTCTGATTTTTGCGTGGATGGCTAGATGGTTTTGCTGTCTTGTTGCAGGCGTTTTTTTGAGGCGAGCCATACGCCACTCAAGATAAAAGCAATCCCCACAACGTGATAATCCTGCAGACGCTCGCCTAATAAAAGCCACGCCCCGCTAATACCAAACACCGGCGTGAGGTACAGATACGGGCTTGCACCAGCCGGTCCAATGACGGCCACCGCGCGGTTCCATGCAAGATAGGCAAACACCGAAGGGATGCAGCCCAAAAATAAAATGCCGCCAATTGCGACGCTGTTCCAATGCACGCCAGCCCCTTGATGGACTTCCCAAACATAAAACGGAAAGCTTTGTATCGCGCCGGTCGCGGCCAAAATAAATAACAGTGCCAGGCTATCGAGTGCGGACGGTTTAAACCGTAAGGCCAAGGTGTATAGGGCCCAAAACACCACATTGAGCATCACCCAAAGATCACCGCGGTTGAGGTTGAGTGTGCGCAGCGCTTCAAGATCAAGTTTGGATGCAATGATCAACACCCCAAAAAAAGACACCGCTAACCCGACGATGCCAACCAATCGTGTGCGTTCACCCAGTATTAAAAATGCAACGCTCGGAATAAACGCCGGTGCCATGGCTTGAATGAGTAGTGCGTTGGTTGCAGCCGTGGATTGAATGCCGATATAACCCACGCCGTTATAAATGCCCGTGCCGGTGAGGCTGAGGGCCAACACGACTTTCCATGAAGATAAAAATAAGTGGCGTTGCGCTTTAAGTGCGGCAAAAGCAAACGGAGCAAGCACCACGCTAGCAACGCCCCAACGCCAAAACGACAGCGCAAAAGGCGAGACCTCACTAATGGTGGCCCGCGCGACCACCCAATGCCCGGCCCAGCACAACGTCGCAATAATCAACAGCATTGGAGGGGGTAAGCGCAAAAACATGGGGCACATCGCCGTCATCGACAAACACCATGCAAGCGGTCGATTTGGCAAGGTTCAAGAATAGAATACTCGCATGGTATCAGTCACCGACCCAAGCGCACGCCCGGCTGCTGAAACAGTGCTCGACTTACTTGCCACCGATCTGCCAGATGCAGACCGCGGCAACATCGCGCGCGCGCTGGAATTTGCGCAACCGTTGTATGAAGGACAAACCCTGTCTACGGGTGAAGCGGTGTGGCCGCATGCGCTGGGTTTAGCCACGAGCTTGGTGAAGTTGGGCATGGATCCAGCGGTGCGTGCAGCTGGCGTGTTGTTTGCCGCACCAAAATATCTCGCTGATGCAAACCGATTGCGCGAAACCTTTGGCGCAGAAATCGCTCGCCTCGCGCAAGGGGTAGAAAAACTGTATCAACTGCGCATGCAAACGCGGGGTGGTGCGCTCGACGATAAGCGCGACGCCGATGAGCAAACACGGCAATCAGAAGTGCTACGCAAAATGGTGTTGGCCATGGCCGAAGACATTCGCGTGGTCATTATTCGCTTAGCCAGTCGCGCACAAACCTTGCGTTATCTGACCAAGAATGCAAGCGACACGCGGATGGCCTTTGCAAGAGAATCGCTGGATATTTATGCTCCGCTAGCAAATCGCTTAGGCATGTGGCAACTCAAGTGGGAGATTGAAGATCTTGCGCTGCGCTTTTTAGATGGCGATGAATACAAACGTATCGCACAAATGCTCGATGAAAAGCGTGGCGAGCGCGAGGCGTTTATCCAGCGCGTGATCGATATTCTTGGCCATGAATGTCAATCCGCCGAAATTACCGCGCAGATTGATGGCCGACCCAAGCACATATATTCCATCTGGAAAAAAATGCGCAACAAGGGGTTGGACTTTGACCAAATTCATGATGTGCGTGCCGTTCGCGTGATTGTTGAATCGATCAAAGATTGCTACAGCGTGTTGGGATTGGTGCACCATTTGTGGACGCCGATACCAAAAGAATTTGATGACTACATTTCTCGACCCAAAGCGAATATGTATCGCTCGTTACACACCGCCGTGATCGGCCCGGATGGCCGTGCGCTTGAAGTGCAGATTCGCACCCAAGAAATGCACGAGCATGCTGAGCTAGGCGTGGCAGCGCATTGGCGTTACAAAGAAACCGATGCCGCGATAGCAAAAGCCGGGGGCGCGCGCGCCGAGGGCGTGTTTGATGAAAAGATTGCTTGGTTGCGTCAGCTGCTTGCTTGGCGCGATGAAATTGCCGATACCAACGAGTGGGTCGAACAATTTAAACACGCCTCACTTGATGACACCGTGTATGTGTTTACGCCGCAAGGCAAGGTGCTTGATCTGCCTGCGGGCGCAACCGCAATTGATTTTGCGTATGCCTTACACACCGACTTAGGACACCGTTGCCGTGGTGCACGCGTCGATGGGCAAATGGTGCCGTTAGATAAACCACTCGTAAATGGTCAGCGCGTCGAAATCATGTCAGCCAAAACGGGCGGTCCGTCGCGCGACTGGTTAAACGCAGAACGTGGATACATTAAAAGTTCGCGCGCACGACACAAAGTGCGGCAGTGGTTTAACACGCTCGCGCTGAGCGAAACGATCGCCGCCGGACGCGCGGTGGTAGAGCGTGAAATGGCGCGCGAAGGCGAAGGCAAAGCGAGCCTCGAAGCCTTGGCCACACAACTTGAGTTTCATAAGCCCGATGATTTATTTGCTGCCGTCGGGCGCGATGAAATCAACACGCGCCAATTACAGATCGCGATCCGTACCTTGGTGCACGGCGAATCGCATGACAGCGCACAACAGACCGCGCGGTTGACACCGGTCCCGCGTTCAAGCACCAGCCAAGGTGATCGCGGCATTTTGATTGTGGGCTTGGATCGGTTACTGACACAGCTCGCCAAATGCTGTAAGCCCGTGCCGCCTGATCCGATTCGTGGGTTTGTGACCCGCGGTCGTGGTGTGACGATTCATCGCGCCGATTGCGCGAGTTTGACGCATCTTGCGCAAACACAAGCCGAACGCATGATTGAAGCGGATTGGGGTGCGCGTACTGAAGGCACATTTGAAGTTGAAATGGTGGTGCTGGCCAATGACCGTCAAGGTTTGTTGCGCGATATCAGCGAAGCGTTGGCCCGCGAGCGTATCAACGTCACCGCAGTCAACACGCAATCGCGGCAAGATCAGGCCAATATGCGTTTCACGTTTCAGGTCGCTGATTTAGCGCAGCTACGCAGAGCGCTCTCGGTGGTGAAAGAAGTCAATGGCGTGGTGAGCGCGCGGCGGGTGTAAACAATCCGTCGTCACATCGCTGTCACGATACGGTCACTGTCGTGTCATCTAAAGCAGGGAAACTGTGTTCCCATGCTTAAAAACAATTTAAACCAAAAGATCTTCGATGCGCTGTATGCGCGCAACTTAATTTATAACGCGTGCTGGGAAGATCCAGCGGTAGATCGTCAGGCGCTTGCGCTGAGCGAAGCAGATCGCGTGTTGGTCATCACCAGTGCCGGTTGTAACGCCCTCGATTACGTGCTGGCAGGGGCAGGGCATGTCGATGCCGTGGATGCCAATCCACGTCAGAACGCATTGCTTGAATTAAAGCTCGCTGGGATTCGTGGGCTTGAGTACGAAGATTTCTTTTCGCTGTTTGGGCGAGGCTGGCATCCGCAATTTCGCGCGATGTATCACCAGGCGCTTGCCCCGCACCTCTCGCCGTATGCAGCGCAGTACTGGCGGCGGCATGCACATTGGATGAGCGGCGCACCGGGTTTGTATGGTCACGGGTTATCAGGACTCGTGGCACGTGCATTTCGTGGGTGGTTAGCGTTTCGACCGCGATTACGTGAAGCACTGAACGAACTGTTTGCCGCGCCGAACTTGGCGGCGCAACGAAAAATTTACGATACGCGCGTTGAACCTGCGATGTGGAACGGGAGTTTGGATTGGGCCTTGTCGCGACAATTCACCATGAGTTTGTTGGGGGTGCCCGTGTCACAACATGAAGAAGTCCGTCGACAGCATCAGGGCGGTGTGCCTGGATTTGTGCGTGAGTCATTGGGTTGGGTGTTTCGTGAGTTGCCAGCACGGAGTAATTATTTCTGGAGTTTGTATTTACATGGGGCATATGCCCAAGACTGTTGCCCCGAGTATTTAACCTCGCAGGGTTTTGCGAAACTCAAAGCGGGTGGCGTTGAGCGCATTCACACCACAACAACCACGGTGACGGATTTTCTAGAGTCAGGTGAACAGCCCATCACGCGGTTTGTGTTACTTGATCATATGGATTGGATGGCAAGTGTGAATGAGCGCGAGTTAGGTCGCGAATGGGCAGCGATTCTCAAACGCGCCAGTCAAGATGCCCGTATTATTTTTCGTAGCGCACATGCTAATCCCGGATTTTTGGATACGGTCCTTGTTCCCGGCAAAGGCGCAGATCGTCCGTTGCGTTCGCTGCTGCAATTGGATGTTGAACGCGCTGAACAATTGCAACGTGAAGACCGCGTGCATACCTATGCTGGTTTTCATATTGCACGTATTGCCTAACTAGAAACGACTCACATCGTGGGACTCAGCGCCGCAGTGATTTGGCAGTTAATGCGGGGTCAATCACGTGCGCCTGGTTTGGCTGAGCGGCTCAACGCGTTTTATGCACCTCAAGCCAATGCGTACGACCAAAGCAGAGAACAGCTCTTACACGGCAGACAAGCGTTGGTCGATGCGCTGGCACTCAAACCCGGCGAGCGGTTTGTCGAACTCGGCGCCGGCACAGGAAAGAGTCTCGATTATTTGTACCCGACCCTTGCGACCCTAGAGCAAGTGACCTTGGTAGATTTATGTCCTGCGTTACTCAATCAAGCCAAACGTCGTGCCGCTGGGCATGCCAACGTGCAAATAATTGAAGCGGATGTCACCACGTGGTGCCCAGCGCAACCCGCTGACGTGGTGTTGTTTAGTTACGCACTGACCATGATTCCGGATTGGTTTAAGGCGATAGATGCAGCCTTCAATATGTTGCGCCCTGGAGGGCGGATTGGGGTGGTGGATTTTTATGTCTCTCGCCGCTGCGCTGAACCTGGTGCACGTCAACATAGCGTATTAACCAGAGCGTTTTGGCCGCTTTGGTTTGGTCATGATGGCGTTCATCCTAGTGCAGATCACTTGCCTTATTTACGCAACGTATTTCAGCCGATGCTTGTACATGAACATATGGCGCACACCGCATGGTTATTTGGTTCGGGTGTGCCTTGGTATCAATTTATCGGTCAAAAAGAGGATGGCACGCATGACTGAATCGCGACAGCGTGTACGCACGGTTTTTTTATCGGATATCCATCTAGGAACGCGTGCTTGCCAATCCAACCGCCTGCTGCAATTTTTGCGTGACTACGAATTTGATACGCTGTACCTCGTGGGTGACATTATTGATTTCTGGGCCTTAAAGCGCGGTATCTATTGGCCGCCAGAACACAACACGGTCATTCAAAAGATTTTGCGCGCGGCACGACATGGCGCGCGTGTGATTTATGTGCCAGGTAATCATGACGAGGCGCTAAGGCGCTTTACTGAACATGCGTTTGGGTCTATTTATATTGAGCGTCAAGTCGTGCATGTGGCGGCAGATGGCAAACGCTACTTGGTCATTCACGGTGACGAGTATGATCAGATTACAACTTATGCACGCTGGTTATCGGTCTTAGGTGATTTGTCCTACACTATGTTGCTGCATTTAAACCGTGTGCTTTCATGGACGCGTCGGCGCTTTCGTATCGCAGGACATTGGTCGCTCGCTGATTACGCGAAGCGCAACGTGCAGGGTGCCGCAAGTTTTATTTCCGGCTATGAAGGAGCGATTGCCCATCACGTGCGTAGTCGAGGTTTTGATGGAGTCATTTGTGGGCATATTCATACGCCCGCGATTCGTGAGCTTGAAGGAATCCAATATTTAAATTGTGGGGATTGGGTGGATAGTTGTACGGCCGTTGTTGAACACATGGATGGCCAGATGCAACTGATTCGACAGACGGTTGCACCTGAACAAGTTTCTATACCCTTCGAACTAGATGAGCCAAGTTCTCAGCCCATTCATGAAGTCGCCGTGCCAGTCGTTATGTCGAACAAACCTGTGGAGCGTCCGCGTGTCTCAGCATGATCAAGATGATGATTTCAATCCCTCTGACAACATCCATTTTCAAACGGTACTCACCCAAGGCTTATCCAGCCCGATGCGCCGACAGATTTTGCGTGGTGGTGTCGGGCTCAGTATGGCCAGTGTGCTGACCGGATGTGCCACCTTGGGCCAAGAGGCTGGTGCACCAAACAACGCACTTGGCTTTTCATCCCTGGACAAAAGCCTGGAAGACCGTGTGGTGTTGCCGCCAGGTTACCGATACACCGTCTTGCATGCCAGCGGTGATCCGCTTGACCTGTCATTGAGTGCTTTTTCAAGTGTGGGCACCGAGCAAGATGATTGGTCTCGGCGCATTGGTGATCATCACGATGGCATGGATCTGTACTTTATCGACGCCAAGGGGCATTACACCTCGGTGGATACCGGACGCGCAGTGCTTTGTGTGAATCACGAAAGCTCAGCAGATGCACATTTTCTGCATCCCAATGGTCAAACCTCAAATGGTGTGAGCGGAAAAAAATTTCATCAGTTCGGTAATTGGGATCTTGGCACGCGTCCGTTGGATGAGGTGATGAAAGAAATTAATTTGCACGGTGTGTCGATGGTGGAGATCGTGCGTTCTGCTGCTGGCTGGCAAATGGTGGCAAATTCCACTTATCACCGGCGCGTTACCCCGCTAAGCCCAGTGCGGATTGCAGCACCCAAAGCAGTACAGGCCGACGTGTTTGCGCTGATGGTCACGCGGTTTGATCCGATGGGTCGGCAGGCGCGCGGTGTGTTAAACCCCTGTGGCCATGGAAAAACTCCATGGGGTACCTACTTATCTTGCGAAGAAAATTGGGCGAATTATTTTCAACTGTCTGCCGGTGCCGCTGCAACAGATGCGCGCACAGTGCAAGCACGCAAACGCTATGGCGTGGTGACCGAGCCTTTGTCATCGTCCAAAAAAACTGAGCGCAGCCAAGGTTGGCACACCGTGTCAACGACAGATGATCGATTTTCTCGATGGAATTTGGCGGCAATCAGTGATCGTCCAACAGAAGATTTTCGTCAGGAAGAAAATACCTTTGGCTATGTGGTCGAAATGGATCCGTTAGCGCCAGATCAGCGTCCTGCGAAACGTATTGCATTGGGACGTTTGGCGCATGAAGCTGCGGTGTGCAGCATTCCTCGCGCTGGTCAGCCGCTGGTGTTTTACATGGGCTGCGATTCAAGAAACGAATACATCTACAAATTTGTGACAGCAGCGGTTTGGGATCCACGTGATGTGGGTGGTGGGATGCAAGCGGGTGACAAGTACTTGAACGAAGGTACCTTGTATGTCGCGCGTTTCGACGCCGATGGCAAAGGTCAGTGGCTTGAAATGAGCGTGCAACAAGCGGCCATCGCCCATGCAAAAAACTTTGCCTTCCAAAGCCAAGCTGATGTGTTGGTATTTACTCGGCTGGCTGCAGATGCGCTTGGCGCGACGCCTATGGATCGCCCTGAGTGGGGTGCGGTAAATCCGCACAATGGTGAAGTCTATTTTTCACTGACGAACAACAACACGCGCACACTGAATAACGTCAATGCGGCTAACCCGCGCGCCTACATCGACCAAGATGGCAAGAAGCAGTCAGGTAATCCGAATGGGCACATCATTCGGTTCCGTGAAGATGGTGCGCCGCATGCATTAAATTTTTATTGGGATATTTTTGTCTTTGGTGCCGAAGAAGATGCGGGCGCGGCGAATCTCTCTGGGTTAACTGCCAAGAATAGTTTTTCGTCTCCCGATGGCTTGTGGTTTAGTCAAGCTACCGGCATCTGTTGGATTCAAACCGATGATGGCGCCATGACTGATGAAACCAATTGCATGTTGCTCGCAGCGCTGCCGGGTCGTGTCGGCGATGGTGGAAAAACTGCGGCCATGAACCAGCAGCGGGTCGATGGTGCGGTACGTGACGGTAAACAAGAGACGTTTGTGGGTGCGCTGTTGGGTGAAGCACGTTTACGTCGGTTTTTAATTGCCCCCAAAGGTGCTGAAGTGACTGGGCTGACGGAATCGCCGGATGGCAAGGCACTCTTCGTCAATATTCAACATCCGGGTGAAGACACACCCGCGCTTGGTGGTGCAGCGGAATTTAGTTATCAAAGCCGATGGCCAGGCAATGTGGGGTATGGGCCAGCAGGTCGCCCGCGTTCTGCAACCATTGTGATCACGCGCGAAGATGGTGGCGTGATCGGGGTGTGATGCATCGACCGCGCTGAAACACCCCCATCGGGTGATCGGCGCTGTCTTTGTCGTGTCATCAAATCATCTTGAATTTGCAACAGCCTTGTCGCATTCGCGTCATACCTTTGCCCTAAGCTGAATCATGTCACACACTATTGCGGAGAGATCATGCGTGGTTTTTTTTCAGAGCTACACGAGCAACGTTGGGATGATCATCGGTACTATCATCACAGTCGCATCAACCAGTCGCTCCATTTGGTGAGTGCCGTGAGTTTTCTGTGTGCCTATGTGTTGTTGTTTATTGATCCAGCATTGGCTGCGGTATTGGCTTGGCTAGTGTCGATGACCAGTCGCCAAGCCGGACATTTTTTCTTTGAGCCGAAGGGCTACGACCATATTAATCGTGCCACGCATGCGTACAAAGAAGAAATTAAAGTGGGCTATAACTTAAAGCGTAAAGTCGTACTGATGAGTATCTGGGCGCTGTCACCATTTGCGTTGTATGTGGCGCCCGGTTTTTTTGGATTAATGACCCCGCATAGCAATCCAGCCGAGTTTGTTCATAACACTGGTTTGCTTTGGTTATGGATTGGCATTGGTGGATTGTTGTTTCGTACAGTGCATTTGTTTTTCTTGCGTGATGTGCAAGCTGGCTTGGTTTGGTGCACTAAAATTTTGACCGACCCATTTCATGATGCAAAGTTGTATTGCAAGGCACCGCTGTACCTACTGCAAGGGCAGTTGATTGATCCGGATCACGCAAGTCACGGTGCTTAAGCGGATCTGTTAAACCATCCTAACCGGTGCCGTATCGATTCTTTTAAGACACGGCGCCGGATCGCTTTGTTGGTGAGCTTTGCGTTGCTCCACCACCATCCATCGGCTTGCATTGCGCGACAAGCGTTCACAAAGCGCTCTGCGACTTCATTAAAGTCTGCGTTTGTGTAATTGAGACTGAAGATCAATCGCCCGGTCCCCACCCAGCTAAGGGCCAAGCCTTGCGCACGCAAATAATATTGCAGCATCCAGTGGTAGCGGCCCGGTTGTGTGTACAACACCGTCCAAATCGAGGCCATATTTGCCACTTGGACCGGTACACGTGCGTTGATCAACCGCGCATTCAGATCAGCGGCTCGCGCGTTCCACAAATCGTTATCTGCCGCGTACATCGCGTGCGCTTCTTCTGTTTCAACAAACTGCAAAAAGCGATTCATGGTCCCCATCACATAAGGGTGGGCGTTAAATGTGCCTCGTGCAAAGCAGATGTCGGCAGGCGCATCATCTTTGAATCGACGCATCCATTGATGCGCGCCACACAACACCCCAACGGGCAATCCACCCCCCAGAGTTTTACCGTACGTCACCATGTCGGCACGCACGCCAAAGTACTCTTGCGCGCCTGCCCGAGCCAAACGAAAACCGACAAAGACCTCATCAAAAATCAGCGCAATGCCCCGCTCGGTACAGATCTGTCGCAAATCTCGCAGCCACTCGGTATAGCCGTCACGTTGAAATTCAGCACGACGACTGCCATCGATCAGCGAACCATCCGCAGGCGCGGCTTGGTTTGGATGCAAGGCCTGCAATGGATTGACCAATACGCAAGCAATATCGGAGCGCGTACGCAGAATATTCAACGTCCGCTTGCTCATTTCGCTCAGGGTGTATGTTTCACGGGCGGTCGATGGATTGCCAACGCCGGGTTGCACATCGCCCCACCAGCCGTGATAAGCGCCACAAAAACGTACCAAGTGCGTTTTGCCAGTGTGGTATCGCGCCAAGCGAACCGCTTGCATCACGGCTTCGGTCCCCGACATGTGGAACGACACTTCATCCAAACCAGAGATCGCGCGCAATCGTTGCACATTATCCAAAACGATTGGATGGTAAGCACCCAGTACGGGTCCGAGGGTCTGGACCGCCGCGCTACCTTCAGCAATGCATGCTTTATAGAAATCGTAGCCAAGCAGATTGACGCCATACGATCCGGTCAGGTCATAGAAACAATTACCGTCAAGATCATTGACGGTGACCCCCGCAGAAGATTGTACAAAAGGGCCAGCAGCCAAATGCGTTTTTACGTGTTGGCTAAATTGAAATGGCACGCGGTAGTTCGAGGTGAATTGCAGATCAGACAATCCGTGTCGCAGTTGGTTGGCTGCATTAATGCCTTTAGAAAATCTTTCTTGATACAGCGCATGCAGTCTTGCAAATCCAGCGCGTCGCCTGTCCTGAATCAACAAGGGCGCGTCATCGCAAGAAAAGAACGTTTGTTCATCGTAAGCGTAATACGGCAGCAGTTGTGCGATACGCCTTGCAGTGCGCGGATGTCCTGCAAGGGAGGGGTGTTTGGCAAACGACAGCGCGATGCGTTGTTGCGCAGCGGGCAACAGGCTCGCTGCGCCAGCTGCCGCAGTCAGACCCAGTACGGTACCGCTGGTGCCGATGGTATTCAATGTTTGGGCGATCAACTCAATCGTCATGGTGTTTCCTTACAGAGTGCTACATAGGGCTTATTCACGGATGCGAACACTAAAATTGTTGTTTCAATTACTGAATGAAGATGTAAATTTTTTGCTTACAAACCGAATTCCACGGCGCGCGTTGACCTTGTGGATGGGATGGTTTAGCAAAATTGAACATCCATTGCTTTGTCGAATATCCATTGCGATTTGGCGCTGCTTTGCCGATCTCGACTTGAGTGAATCTCGCGTGCAGACTTTTTCGAGTTTGCATGCATGTTTTGTCCGTGAATTAAAACCAAGTGCTCGGCCGATTCATTCCGACCGTTCGGTGTTGGTGAGTCCGTGCGATGCAATTGTCGGTGCGCAAGGCTTGGTCGATGGCACGCGGCTGTACCAAGCTAAGGGCTTTCCTTACACACTGGAAGATCTCTTGCCGACACCGGAGTTGGTCTCGATCTGTCGAGACAGTACCTATGTCACTTTGCGCATTAAATCGAGCATGTATCACCGCTTTCATGCGCCAAGCGACTTGCATGTCGAGCGTACGGTGTATGTGTCCGGAGACACTTGGAATGTCAACCCGATTGCTCTGAAGCGCGTGGAGCGATTGTTTTGTCGCAATGAACGTGCGGTGGTGCAAACCCGTTTGCCCGATGGCGCACCACTGGTCATGGTGCCCGTTGCAGCGATTCTGGTCGCGAGTATCCGCTTGCATTTTTTGGATACCTTGCTGCATTTACGTTATCAAGGTCCAAATCAGATTGAGTGCAACACTACGTACAAACGGGGTGAAGAAATGGGGTGGTTTGAGCATGGATCTACCATCATCGTCTTCGCGCCCAAGGGCTACGCTGTGTGCGCTGAAAACCAGCCAGGGGCGGCGCTACGCATGGGGCAGCCGCTAATGCGTCGTGTTGAATAGACTGCGGTGCTTGCTGTTGAATTGCTTCAAATAACTCGTGCTCAAAACTATAGATCACACGATCCCAATCTAATGAGAGTGCGCGTGCTCTCGCCGCAGATCGGATGGAAGTTAATAGGCCCGCCTCACTGGCAAGTGTGACTGCCATTCCAACAAAAGCACGTTCATCCCCTGGGCTTGCCACGCAGCCATCCACGTTGTGCGTAATCAGCTCACCCGCTGCTGCATGATGATAGGCAGCAATACCCAATCCGGAGGCCATGGCTTCACTGGTGACATTACCAAACGTTTCAGACAAGCTTGGAAATAAAAATACATCAGCTGACGCGTAGTGCTGCGCTAAACCCTCCGCACGCTGCACCCCACAAAAAATCGCATCCGGCTGCTGTTTCTTTAATCTGTCACTTAGTGGTCCATCACCAACAAACACGAGTCGAGCGTCGCGACGATAGGCGCGTATGGCTGCAAAGGCATTCAGCACGGTACGAATATTTTTTTCTGCGGCCAATCGTCCGACGTATAAAACAACTAAGCCATGATCATTGACCCCCCACTGGGCTCGCAACGCTGGGTCGCGCCGCGACGGGTTGAAGAGCTGCGTATCAACGCCGCGTGAAACGACGCACAGGTTGCGATAGCCCAGGCGATCTAATTCGAGCGCTAGCGCGCGGGTAGGAACCATCGTGCACTTGGTTCGGTTATGCAAGTAGCGTAGGTATCCGTTGACTATATGCTGCATCCAGCCAAGCCCGTAGTGCGCTGTGTAGCGATGAAAGTTGGTGTGAAAACCGCTAGTCACTGGAATATTGAGTTTGTGCGCGGCACGTACCGCACTCCAACCGAGCGGACCTTCAGTGACAACATGCACAATATCTGGACGTTGCGCTACCCATAGCCGACGTAATGTGCTTGCGCAGGGTAGGCCAAATTGCAAGCCCGGATAATTCGGTATCGGAAGCCCGCTGACCAATACCGTATTCGGATCATCGTTTGATGATGGTGCGTGACGCTGCTTTGGTCGAATCAGTTGTACGTTGTGGCCACGCTGTCTTAAGCCACGTACAAAATGACCTGCCGTCATCGCGACACCATTAATTTCTGGGGCAAATGTTTCTGTCACAAAAGCAATACGCAAGCCCTTTGGTGCAGCCGTACGCTCGATTGCTTGTGACAACACGTCAGTCATGTGTGCTTTAGGGGACAATCGTTATCGCCAAGCAACCAATCAAGCTGCCAAGTCCGATGGCGGCCAGCACGTCACTTGGGTAATGTAAGCCGAGCACCAAGCGTGAAATAGCAACGAGTACGCTGAATGATCCAAGCGATAAGATGAAGTCAGGATGTGCAGCGCAAACGAGAATTGAAAACATGACTGCATGTAGCGTGTGTCCGGATGGAAAACTAAATTGATCCAGTGCTGGAGCCCCCACAGCAATATGCTGATGCACTTGATACGGTCGGGGTCGTAACGTTTTGTGTTTTAGAATTTTATAAATGCACGTGGTGATTGCACCGGTGATTAACATCTTTAGCACCAACGCATACTCATGCGCGGAATCATGTAGCAGAAGCCCAATCATTAGTGCATATCAAAAGACACCGTTGCCTAATCGACTAATTAACTTAAAAAAAATCAGAATCAGCCGATGCCGAGAGGCCGCATTAAACTGAACACACCAATGTAAATCTAGTGAATGTATGCGGTGCAAGGTGCTTTGTAGCCGCGTCATGTTTGCCACGCATTGAATGGTTGAGAGAGGTTTGCGGTATCCAGTAGTGCGCGTTCGTAGCAGAGCGTTGCGTGACGCTCTGGTGTGACAAAAGAGGAGTCGCGGTCTGTCTCTTGGTCGTTGATTGGTCTGATGTGTGTAAAGCCAAGCGCACGAAGTTCTGCGGCAATCTTTGTATCCGTCACCAGAGTGGTGTTCGCGCGGTTATGAAATTTGCGTAAATAGCTAGCAATTGGCTTAGACAACCATTGGAGCACTTGATGTGCTGGCGTATTTAGAAAATGCGTACGCAGATCTGTCGCTATAGGGATATGTAACTTCCTTGCTGCGGACAAAGCAGACCAGCCCAATTTTCCTTCGGTCGCTATATGTACAACATTAGGTCGATGCGCACCCCAGTAGCGCACCAGGTGTTGGCGCGCTGGAATACCCAGTGATAAATGTTTGGGCAAGGAAAGGCTAAGACGAGTGCCCATTGCAAAGGGATGCTCACCATCGGCTGCAATTGCAACCCCCGCAGGACGAATGAGTTGCACACAGTGGTTTCGCTCGAGCAATCCTGACATTAGCTGATCGATGGAATGCACCACAGATTGCTCGTCAGGCGAATAGGTGTCGGTCACCAATGCGACGCGTAGACGAACAAGCGGTTGTCCAAATTCACGAATGTCGATAGGGCTGATCACAGACACCACTTTGCACGGCGCTGATGAACAGCTGGTTACGGCTAGATGAATTTTGTGTGACGGTGTAGCGGGCCTGCGTTGATCTAACGTCCGCTCAAGGTGTGGCGTTAGAAGAAAAAAATCAGCGTCCAGGTGGCAAGTACATTCATCAGCGCAACAAGGACGGCTGCGCTACCAATGTCTTTAGCTCGACGTGCCAGCGGGTGACGGTCAAGCGAGGTATGGTCGACCGCAGCCTCAACCGCGGAGTTGAGTAGCTCGACGATCAGTACTAACAGTACGCTTGCGACCAATGCCGCTTTAGCTAATCCACCCGGACCAAACCACAAGCCAAGTGGGATTAGAACAATCGCCAGCGCAAGTTCTTGTCGAAAGGCATCTTCGTTTCGAATGGCCGCTAACAGACCGGCCAGCGAGTATCCGGCCGCATTAATGAGGCGTCGGATACCGGTTTTACCTTTGAACGGACTTTCCATGGATGTTCGATGGTCCTGAAAGTATGGACAAGTTGAAATTTAGCATGCCGATCACGTGTTGCGTTGAATTGTCATGTGGACGTCATTTCCTCGTCATGGTGACGTCATCAAGCCGGGTTACATTCATTGCGCATGTAATCTAATTTAGAGGATAGTGCATGGATCGTTTAGATGAGCGCTTACTTTCACGAGAAGTTCCACGATCGAACACCAGCACGATTCGCGTTTCGCTGACGACTAATCAACGAGAGCTGTCAGAAGCGCAAGCGCTGCGTTGGCGCGTTTTTTCAGACGAGATGGGTGCGAGGTTGCCCTCAAAAACCTTTGGCATCGATGAAGATATTTTTGACCCGCATTGTGATCACTTGATCGCGCGCGATACGCAGACAGATCAGGTGGTTGGTACATATCGATTGTTATCGCCACAAAATGCACGTCGTATTGGTTGTTATTACGCCGATGCTGAGTTTGATCTGACGCGATTGCAGTTATTGCGAGAAGGTCTGTTGGAATTGGGTCGTGCTTGCGTCCATCCAGAATACCGCTCGGGTAAGGTGATCTCACAGCTGTGGCAGGCCATCTTGGAGTACGCGCGTAACAGAAATATTCGATATTTAGCCGGTTGTGCCAGCATGAGTATGTTGGATGGGGGACATGGTGCCGCTTCCGCCTATGCACAACTACCAGATGTTTTTCGGGCACCGATTGAATACGGTGTGTTTCCGAGAACGCCGTTGCCGATCGACCAGCTAGATCAATCACGTGCAGCGCAAATTCCGGCCTTGATCAAAGCTTACCTACGTAGCGGTGCTTGGATTGGTGGTGCGCCGGCCTGGGATCCGGAATTTAATACCGCGGATTTCTTTATTTTCTTACCGATGTCTCGGCTGACGCTGCGCTATGCCAAACACCATGGCGTGGCCAGTTAATCTGAGTCTGTCGCTAGTTGTGTTGACAAGACAACACCCATTAATGCCCCAACACACTGCGCCAATACAAATGCTGGCGCGTCGATCGGCGCAATGCCAGCAAACGAATCGGTGAGCAGACGACCGAGGACGGCCGCAGGATTTGCAAACGACGTGCTGGCGGTAAACCAATAGGCTGCGCCAATGTAACAAGCCACCAGTGGCGCTGCTTTGTTTGTTGGGGCTCGTAGGATGACAAACAGCAGACCCGCAGTGGCAACGAGTTCGGCGATCCACTGACTCAGCCCACTGCGGTGTTTTATCGAAAACTGCAGCAGCGATACATCAAACATCGCGTGTGCAAGCCACGCGCCGCATACCGCACCGAGCAGTTGCGCGCATACATAGCCAAGCCCCAGCTTGAGGCTGAGTTTGCCGCGCCAAACCATGACCATCGTCACCACAGGATTAAAGTGCGCGCCACTGATGGGTGCGAAGGTTTCAATCAGCACGTACAAAGCAAAGACTGTTGCAAGCGTATTCGCAAGCAATGCAACGCCGGTGTTTCCTGCGCTTAAGCGTTCAGCCATGATGCCTGAGCCAATCACCGCGGCAAGTAATGCGGCGGTGCCGACCCATTCGGCAGCAATGGCTTTGTTTGTATTCATACGTGACTCAAGGATCGCGCTTGGGTTTGTAATGCCAGTTGATCAAAGGACTCGATAGGTAAGTTGATGAAGCTCTCTAAGCGTTTATGCAATAGATGTAGGGTGCTTCTAAAAGCAGCTTCAATATCCTCAGCAGATCCGGTCGTTTGACTCGGATCGGCATAACCCCAGTGCGCAGTCGCAGGGTGACCAGGCCAAATCGGGCACACCTCACCAGCGGCATTATCGCAGACCGTGATGATGAGATGCATGTGCGGGGCATCGGCATGCGCGAAGGCGTCCCAGCTTTTGCTGGAGAGTGAATGGGTGTCGATCCCCGCGTTTTGTAAAACACGAAGCGCGATCGGATGTGGTTGTTGATTATCGCGCGGGCTGCTTCCTGCAGAAAATGCCCGAAAGCGCGGATTGCCTAAATGATTGAGTAAGGCTTCAGCCAAGATGCTGCGCGCTGAATTGTGCGTGCATAAAAACAAAACGTTGATCGGGGCAGGTGGTGTAGACATGGACGTGACATCCTAAGTAGAGGCGCAATCTTTATTAAATGGAAGCGAGCGGGGAGTGTGCCAATAGTTGAAGTAGTTCGGATTGCGTAGCCCGTTGGCGTGAGCCACGGCGAGTCACGCTGCGCTCGTAGTGACCATCGGGGTTCATGAGCCATGCTTGTACGTTGTCCTCCAGCGCGCTATCCAACCCTTCACGAATGACGCGTTGTTTAAGCGCAGGATCTAATACCGGAAAACATATTTCGATTCGCCGGAAGAAGTTGCGATCCATCCAATCGGCGCTGGCCAAAAAGACGTGCGCTTCACCGGCGGCGTGAAAATAAAAAATTCGCGAGTGCTCAAGAAAACGACCAATGATCGAGCGGACACGGATGTTTTCGGACAGTCCGGGAATGCCTGGCCGTAGCGCACAAACGCCGCGCACAATGAGATCAATCTTGACGCCAGCTTGTGACGCCGCGTAGAGCGCGTGGATCACTTGCGGTTCAAGCAGCGCGTTCATCTTGGCGATGATGCGTGCCGGTTGACCATTTGCAGCAGCTTGCGCTTCGGCGTGGATTGCCGCCAAAATCCGCTTGTGCAGAGTGAACGGCGCTTGCCAAAGATGTTTTAAGCGACCGGCGCGTCCGAGCCCGGTGAGTTGTTTGAAGACATCGTTGGCATCGGCACAAATCGATTCATTGGCGGTTAATAATCCAAAGTCAGTGTACAAACGCGCCGTGCGCGGGTGGTAATTGCCTGTGCCTAAATGCACATAACGACGTAGGTGGGTTTTGCCATTGGCGTCTTCTTCACGTCGCACAATCAAGGCCATTTTGGCGTGGGTTTTGTGTCCGACAACGCCGTACACCACATGGGCGCCCACGGCTTCTAAACGGGTGGCCCAATTGATATTGGCCTCTTCATCAAAGCGCGCCATGAGTTCGACCACGACGGTGACTTCTTTGCCAAATTGCGCTGCTTGGATCAGCGTTTCCATCAGCTCGGAGTCGGTGCCGGTGCGATAGACCGTTTGTTTGATCGCAATGACTTGCGGATCTTCGGCTGCGGCACGAATAAAATTTAAGACCGGTGCAAAGGATTGGTAGGGGTGATGCAACAACACGTCGCGCTGCTGTAAGCACGCAAAAATATCTGCGGCGTTATCTAAGTTGGCAGGTAAGTCGGGTTTGAACTCGAGGTACTTGAGCTCGGGGCGATCGACTTGATCGGGCACTTCGCGTAAGCGATATAAATTTACCGGGCCATCAACGCGGTATAAATCATCCGCCGATAAAGCAAATTGCGCTAATAAAAATTCTGCCATCCGCGCTGAGCAATTGTCGGCCACTTCTAGACGCACCGCGTGGCCAAAATGCCGCTCGAGTAATTCGCCTTGTAAGGCGATACGCATATCTTTGACTTCTTCTTCATCGACAAATAAATCAGAATTTCGTGTGACTCGAAACTGATAGCAGCCTTGTACCTGCATGCCTGAAAACAATTCGCCGACGTGGTCGTGCATGACAGAAGAGAGAAACACAAATTCGTAGCGATGATTTTTTTGCGAGGGTAAACGGATCACGCGCGGCAGTGCGCGCGGCGCTTGCACAATGGCTGCGCCCGAATTACGTCCAAAGGCATCTTTACCTGAAAGTTCGACAGCAAAATTTAGGCTTTTATTAAAGACGCGTGGAAACGGATGCGCTGGATCAAGCCCAATGGGCGTGAGTACAGGCAAGACTTCGCGCATAAAGTAGTCGCGAATCCAGTGTTTTTGTGTGGGGGTCCAATCTTGCCGACGTGGAAAGAAAATTTGCTCTGTTTCAAGCGCAGGTAATAAGACGTCGTTGAGTAATTTGTATTGAGCGTCGATCAGTTGGCGTACATCGTGGCTCACTTTCGCGTAGACCCAAGCCGCATCATGCCCATCTGGACCAGTCTCGCGAATGCCATGTTTGATTTTTTCTTTTAAGCCAGCCACGCGAATCTCAAAAAACTCATCAAGGTTTGAGGACACGATGGTAAGAAAGCGCAGTCGCTCAAGGAGCGGCACGCTGGGGTCTTCGGCTTGGGCCAGTACACGTCGATTAAAGGCCAGGTGCCCGAGCTCGCGGTTTAAAAATTGCTCGTGGTGCGCCAACGGACTCGCGGTGGCGGCGTGCACTTTTTTGGTCGGTCCGGACATGGGCGTAGCTCAACGCAACTGGGGGCAATCGGTTAGGTTAGCTTATCTATATGAAAGAAATAAGTCACTGCGCTGTCATGTGCTTGTCATCATTGTGGTCGTAAGATGCACGACGTTTTTTAGTTTTACCCCTTAGATTCGTTCAGTGATGACTCCCCATCCGCCGCACACCTCTTCTGAATATGATTTGCTTCTCGAGCAGGCACGCGCTTTGGTGCTCGAAATTGGCGTGCGTGCGGAACGCCAAGTGGTTGATGCCGTCGAGGCCTTGGGTAGCGGCTCGGTGCAACTGATGGATGAGATTCTGCAGTCGGAAAAAGATATTAATGCGCTTGAACTGCAGATTGACGAGCTGTGCGCTCAGATCATCGCCAAACGTCAACCCGCGGCTACCGATTTGCGCATGGTGATTATGCTCACCAAGTCGACCACCGATTTAGAGCGTATCGGCGATGAAGGAAAGAAGATCGCTTTGTTTGCCCGCAAGCTGTATCAAGAAGGTCGTCCCACCTTGCCGCGCTATGTTGAAGTACGACGGATGACTAAGTTGGTGGTGGATATGCTGCGCGATGTGCTGTCGGGCATTGATGCCATGGATCCGCAGCGGATGTCTGAAATTATTACGCGCGATGCCGAGGTGGATTTGCTGCTGGAGGGAGTGATTCGTCAGCTGATGGCCTTGATGATGGAAGATCCACGTACCATTAGCGCGGCGTTAGATCTGATGTTTATTGCCAAAGCACTCGAACGCGTCGGTGATCACGTCAAAAATATTGCTGAGCACCTCATCTATGCAGTGCTTGGTGCGGATGTGCGCCATCAATTGTTGAGTGCTTTTACTTCGGACGGGCCGCACGCAGAATAAGCATTGCCTGGCATCCTCAGCAGTGCTAACTTGCCACCCTCTATGGCGCGTTCAACCATTCTTGCTGCAGTCGATTTGGGTTCGAATAGCTTTCACCTAGCGGTGGGACGCGTCGATGACGGCCATATTTATCCGCTTGATTCATTGCGTGAGGTGGTGCGTTTAGGAGGCGGACTCACTAGCGATAAGCGTATTGATCGTGCGACGCAAGTGCGTGCCTTGGATGCGCTATCACGTTTTGGTGAACGATTGCGTGGTTTTGCCCCTGAAACAGTGCGTGCCGTGGGCACCAATACCTTACGTGTTGCCAAGAACAGCGCCGCCTTTTTAAAAGAAGCGCGCGCGCGTCTTGGCTTTCCGATTGAAGTGATTGCCGGTCGCGAGGAAGCGCGCCTCATTTATTTGGGTGTGGCGCATGCCTTACCTGCCCCCAATGATCAACGTTTGGTGGTGGATATTGGCGGTGGGTCGACTGAATGCATTATCGGTACGGGCTTAGAGCCGACGCTCACCGAAAGTTTGTACATGGGCTGTGTCAGCTATAGCCTGAAATACTTTCCCGATCAGCAAGTCGATAAAGCGCGATTTAAGGCGGCGCAACTTGCCGCGCAACAAGAATTAGCCTCGATTGCTCAATCGTATCGTCGACTGGGTTGGCAGCAGGCGATTGGTTCTTCAGGCTCAGCACGCGCGCTCGAAGATATTTTGCAAGCGCATGGGTTTTGTAGTGATGGCATCACACGTGATGGTTTAGAGCGACTGAAAAGCTTACTGATTAAGTTGCAGACCATCGACCCGGCTACGTTGCCAGGCTTACGTAATAACCGCGCGCCGGTGTTGGCGGGTGGTTTAGCCATCATGTTGTCAGTGTTTGATGCGCTGGGCATCGAGCATATGCAGCTGTCTGACGGCGCGCTGCGTCATGGCGTGTTGTATGACTTGTTGGGGCGTGTGCAGCATCGTGACATGCGCAGTGCAACGATTGTGCAATTTGCGCGTCGCTATCGCGTAGATCTGGCGCAATCTGAGCGCGTTCGCCAATTGGCGCTGCGTTTGTACGATGCGTTGATCGTGTCAGTCGATGACAGCGACCCCGAGACCCATCCTACGCGGCAGTTGCTCGATTGGGCTGCGCGGGTGAGCGAGATTGGCTTGTCGATTGCACATGCGCAGCAGCACAAACATTCTGCATATATTTTGCAACACGCCGATATGCCGGGATTTTCGCGCATGGAACAACAGCGATTAGCGCGCATTGTGTTAGCACATCGCGGTAAGCTTTCTAAAGTACAAGACAGTGGTTTTGAGCCCGATGATTGGCGTTTGGTGTTTGCTTTGCGTTTAGCCAGTTTGTTGCATCGAAATCGTACTGAGGTCGCTGTTCCGCCGATGGGTGTGCGCGAAGACGATGCCGGCTTTACCTTGGCGGTTCCACGCGAATGGTTAGATGAAAATCCGTTAAGTGCATTTGTACTTCACGCTGAAACGCAAGCGTGGTCTGCGGTGGGATTGCGATTTGCGTTGGTGCCGTTGACTGAACGTGCGCAATCGCAATTTGCGCCGGTGAGCGCAACGATGGATTAACGCCGCAGCATTGATTGTTAGAGCAACTCTGGCGACATCGCTGCACGTAAAACGACTTGTGCTTCGGCATTGCGCACGCGATTGGTGAGCCACCACAAGCCGCCTTTTTTGAGTGTCCAGTCTTCTTCTTGAGATGAAAGTAAAAACGCGGCGACGCGTCCTAGGTCGGGTTGATGGCCGACCACGACGACTGGGCCCTTACGATCGGGCCATTCAGCGGCATTCAAAATTTGCGCCACACTGGCCCCGGGCGCGAGTTCGCGTCGCGTTTTAGTGCTGACGCCCAGTGCGGCGGCGGTTTGTTTGGTGCGCTCCGCGGGGCTCACAATCACATGAAATTTTCCGGGTAAGCGCTGCAAAAGCCACCCTGCCATGCGTTCGGCTTGTTTGATTCCGCGCGGTGTTAAACGCCGAGACAGATCGGGCAGCCCATCTTCGGCGTCGGCATGTCGCCACAGGATCAGGTCCATTTTGCTGGCTTTTCTTAAGGGTCGAGTGAAGATCGTCAGACCAGAGTCTGCATCGATTTGATTGCGCGCGCATGACAGTCGATTTGGGCGCAGCGCGAGAGTAGGGTAAAATGCACAGATCAACAGGCGCGTAGCTCAGCTGGTTAGAGCATCACCTTGACATGGTGGGGGTCGTTGGTTCGAGTCCAATCGCGCCTACCAGCATCCTTGCAAAACGAAAAAGTGCGGCCTGTCCGCACTTTTTTTTGTCCGTCGTTTACGAGAACAACCATGCCAGACATTCGTCTTCCGGACGGTTCGGTCCGTCAGTATCCCGGCCCCGTGACCGTGGCCGAGGTTGCGCAATCCATTGGTGCAGGCTTGGCCAAAGCGGCACTTGCAGGCAAAGTCAATGACACGTTGGTCGACTTAAGCTACCGCATTGATAGCGACGTGGCGCTTTCGATCATTACCGAGCGAGACAGCGAGGCACTCGAGCTCCTGCGTCACTCAACGGCACATTTATTGGCACATGCGGTTAAAGAATTGTTTCCGCAAGCGCAGGTCACGATTGGTCCGGTGATCGAGCATGGTTTTTATTACGATTTTTCGTGCGCACGTCCGTTTACACCTGAGGACTTGCAGGCGATTGAAAAGCGCATGGGTGAAATTGCAAAGCGCGATTTGCCGGTGGCGCGTTCGGTGTTACCACGCGATGAAGCGGTGAAGTTTTTTCAAGCGCAAGGCGAGGCCTATAAAGCCGAAATTATTGCCTCAATTCCTGCCGGTGAAGATGTGTCGTTGTATACGCAAGGTACTTTCACCGATTTGTGCCGCGGCCCGCATGTGCCAACCACTGCCAAGCTTAAAGTATTCAAGCTCATGAAGGTGGCCGGTGCCTATTGGCGGGGTGATGCGAAAAACGAAATGCTGCAACGAATTTATGGCACGGCGTGGGCAAAAAAAGAAGATCAAGAAGCCTATCTGCATATGCTCGAAGAGGCCGAAAAACGCGACCATCGGCGCTTAGCTAAACAACTCGATTTGTTTCATATGCAAGATGCCGCACCTGGTTTGGTGTTTTGGCATCCCAAGGGTTGGATTCTTTGGCAAGAGGTTGAGCAGTACATGCGTCGTGTGTACCGCGAAAACGGTTACCAAGAGGTCCGTTGTCCGCAAATTCTTGATCGTAGTTTGTGGGAGCGTTCTGGCCACTGGGAAAACTACAAAGACAATATGTTCACCACGGCTTCAGAAAATCGTGATTACGCGCTCAAGCCAATGAACTGCCCTGGGCATGTGCAGGTGTTTAATCAAGGCTTACGTAGTTATCGCGATTTGCCGTATCGCTTGGGTGAGTTTGGTGCGTGTCACCGCAACGAGCCTTCTGGTTCGTTGCACGGGTTGATGCGCGTGCGTGGTTTCGTGCAAGACGACGGACATATTTTTTGTACCGAGGATCACATCCTGCCCGAGTGCGTGGCTTTTACCGCGTTGCTACAGCGGGTGTATCGCGACTTTGGCTTTACTGAGGTGATCTACAAGGTTGCGACCCGCCCAGAAAAGCGGATTGGCGAAGATGCGCTTTGGGATAAGGCCGAGTCGGCCTTGATGGCCGCTTTGCAAGCGTCGGGCTGTGCCTACGAGGTTTCACCTGGAGAGGGAGCCTTTTACGGCCCGAAGATTGAGTACTCACTTAAAGATGCCATCGGGCGGGTTTGGCAATGCGGCACCATCCAAGTGGACTTCAATATGCCGGCGCGCTTTGGGGCTGAATATGTCGCCGAGGATAATTCCCGCCGCACACCTGTGATGTTGCATCGCGCCATCGTCGGCTCGCTCGAGCGCTTTATTGGTATTTTGCTGGAGAACTTCGCCGGCGCACTCCCTTTGTGGCTAGCGCCTGAGCAGGTGGTGGTGATGAGCATTTCTGAGCATCAAGCTGACTACGCCCAAAGCGTTGCCGAGCGCCTGCAGGCAGCGGGTTTTCGCGCTGCGGCGGATTTGCGAAATGAGAAAATTTCCTATAAAATCCGCGAACATAGCTTGCAAAAGTTGCCTTACCAGTTGGTCATGGGCGACAAAGAAAAGCAGGCTGGAACGGTGGCCGTGCGTACGCGCGGCGGTGAAGATCTCGGCGCGATGGCGTTAGACGACTTCATCGCGCGCCTCAAATCTGAGGTGCAAGCGTCGAGCACGGCCTGATTTTTTTCCGTCGCAGGTTTGGGCGGTACGGTCATCGCGGCGACCACAGGCGTGCCGCTTCTAAAGGAGTTTGCACTCATCGCACTCGATAGCCGCAGCGAACGTATGAATGGTCAGATCACCGCCCCAGAAATTCGGTTGGTTGGTGAAGATGGTGAGCAGTTAGGCATTGTCTCCATTGCGGAGGCCTTGCGCATGGCAGAGGAGCAGGAAATCGATCTTGTTGAGATCGCTCCGTTAGCTCAGCCGCCGGTGTGTAAGCTCATGGACTACGGTAAGTTTAAATACCGTGAGCAGAAAAAAGCCCATGAAGCCAAGCTCAAACAAAAGCAGATCCAAGTCAAGGAAGTGAAATTCCGCCCCGGTACAGATGAGGGGGACTACAAGATCAAGCTGCGTAACCTGATGCGCTTTCTTGAAGAGGGCGACAAGACCAAAGTCACGCTGCGTTTTCGTGGTCGAGAAATGGCACACCAAGAATTTGGCATTCGCTTGCTAGAGCGAGTGCGCGCAGACCTCGATCCGTATGGCATCGTGGAGCAGTTTCCAAAGATGGAAGGCCGCCAGATGGTGATGGTGTTGGGGCCGAAGAAAAAAGAAATTAAGCCGGCGGGCAAGGTTAAGAAAGAGCCCGCACCGGTAGTCGTAAACGGCAGCGAAGCGGCGTAAGCCAGTTCAGCCAAACCCGCTAGATGTGTGTAGATGTAGCGGGGTCGTTCACGCAATCATGCTGGGCAAGTGTGATTGCGTTACAACGCATCGAACGGTAACGGATCGATGCACCAGCGATGTCCGGGTATCAAGCGCACGCGTAGCGGGCCACCCGGCGTTGAAGAAGAGAAGGAGTTGTGATGCCCAAGATGAAAACCAAGAAAAGCGCCTCGAAGCGATTCAAGGTGCGTGGCTCAGGCAGCATCAAGCGCGCTTCAGCCAACCTGCGGCACATCCTCACCAAGAAGTCGACCAAGCGTAAGCGTCACTTGCGCGGTACCACGGGCGTGCACGAAACCAATCTCAACGCGGTTCGGGCCATGATGCCCTACGCCGGTTAAAGGAGAGACGACATGCCAAGAGTTAAACGTGGTGTACAGGCGCGCGCGCGTCACAAAAAAGTTTTAGCAGCGGCCAAAGGTTTTCGCGGTCGTAGAAAAAATGTTTTCCGTATCGCCAAACAGGCGGTGATGAAAGCGGGGCAATATGCCTATCGCGATCGTCGTAACAGAAAGCGTACTTTCCGTGCATTGTGGATCGCGCGTATTAACGCGGCGGTGCGTGAGCATGGTCTGACCTACAGCAAATTCATGAACGGTTTGAAGAAAGCGTGCATTGAAGTTGATCGCAAGATGCTCGCCGATATTGCCGTGATGGATAAAGCCGCGTTCGCACAGATCGCTGGTCAGGTGAAGGCGCGTTTGGCCGCCTAACAGTCAGGCGCGCCATGACGATAAAGCGAGGGCGGGTCCCTCGCTTTGCATTTATGGCCCCATGAACGATGCGTGATCTTGATCCTATTGTTGAACGTGCGCTTGCTGCCTTTCGTGCAGCGGATGACGCACCGGCACTTGAAAATGCCAAAGCGCTGTTTCTTGGTAAGACGGGCGAGCTGACGGCCTTGCTCAAATCATTGGGCGGGCTTGACCCTGAAGCGCGTAAAACCGCCGGCGCAGCGATCAATGCAGCAAAGACAGTCCTTGAGCAGGCGTTAGAAGCGCGTCGCGCCGATCTTGCAGATGCGCGTTTGCAAGCTCGTCTCGCCGAAGAAGCACTGGATGTCACTTTGCCAGGACGAGGTCGTGGCGTGGGCGGCATTCATCCGGTGATACGCACTTGGCAGCGAATCGAAGAAATTTTTCATTCGATTGGATTTTCGGTGGCCGATGGCCCAGAAATTGAAACCGATTGGTGCAATTTCACGGCGCTCAACAACCCTGAAAACCATCCTGCGCGCTCGATGCAAGATACGTTTTATGTCGATCTAAAAGATGCAGCGGGTCGCAATTTGCTTTTGCGCACGCACACCAGTCCAATGCAAGTGCGCTATGCACGGCAACATCCGCCGCCAATTAAAGTGATCGCACCGGGTCGCACCTATCGCGTTGATTCTGACGCCACGCACTCGCCGATGTTTCATCAAGTCGAGGGATTGTGGATTGCAGAGGACGTGAGCTTTGCCGATCTCAAAGGGGTGTACACCGACTTTCTGCGGCGCTTTTTTGAAACCGATGCGTTGCAAGTGCGTTTTCGTCCTTCATTTTTCCCTTTCACCGAACCTTCTGCAGAAATCGATATGCAATTTGCGCAAGGTCCTTGGAAAGGCCGTTGGTTAGAAATTTCTGGCGCCGGTCAGGTCCATCCCACGGTTGTCAGAAATTTTGGCCTTGATCCAGAACGTTATCTGGGGTTTGCATTTGGCTCTGGTTTAGAGCGACTCACGATGCTGCGTTATGGCATCGATGACTTACGACTTTTCTTTGATGGCGACTTACGCTTTTTGCGTCAATTCGCTACATAACAAAATCAACGTATGCAACTTTCTGAATCTTGGCTGCGTAGCATGTGTAATCCGCCGATGGATACGGCGGCACTGACGCATACCCTGACGATGGCAGGTTTAGAAGTCGAGTCTTGTGAACCGATCGCTGCTGCGTTTTCTGGTGTGGTCGTGGCTGAAGTGCTGCATGTTGAACGCCACCCGAACGCAGACAAGTTATCGCTTTGTCAGGTCGCAGTGGGTGAGGCGGCGCCGTTGCAGATTGTGTGTGGTGCACCCAATGTACGCGCAGGAATGAAAGCACCCTTAGCGCGTGTTGGTGCGCAATTAACCACCGCAGATGGAAAAACCTTGTCGATTGGTGTGGCGAAAATGCGCGGCATTGAGAGCCAAGGTATGTTGTGTTCTGCGCGCGAACTTGGTTTATCCGAAGATCATGGTGGGCTGCTCGAACTGCCCTCACAATCCACGGTGGGCTCAGATGTACGTGCATTGCTTGCGTTAGACGATCAACGCATCACCATCAAACTCACACCGAACAAAGCGGACTGTTTATCTGTGCTTGGTATTGCGCGCGAATTATCAGCGCTGACAGGTGCTCCATTGCAGGCACCAGTCATTCAACCCGTGCCAGCGGTTTCCGATGTGCGGTTTGGTTTTAAAAGCAGCGCCCACGATGCGTGTGGACGTTTTACTGGACGAGTGATCCGTAAGGTCAATGCGCATGCGGCTACGCCGGAATGGATGCGCCAGCGACTTGAGCGCGCGGGGCAGCGGAGTATTTCTGCGTTGGTCGACATCACCAATTTTGTGATGCTCGAAATGGGTCGTCCATTGCATGTCTACGACCTCGATAAGCTCTCTGGTGAGATCGATGTGCGTTGGGGACGTCAGGGCGAGCGTCTCAAACTTCTGAATGATCAAGTCGTTGATTTGGATGCATCCGTGCTATGTATTACCGACGCCTCTGGTCCGATCGGTTTGGCTGGAATCATGGGCGGGGACTCCACCAAAGCAGAGCTCAGCACGCAACACATTTTTCTGGAGTCAGCTTTTTTTGCACCGAATGCGATTGCCGGTCGTGCACGTCGCTTTAATTTTTCATCGGATGCTTCGCATCGATTTGAACGCGGTGTTGATTTCAATAACAATGTGGCTGGTATTGAGCGTGCCACAGCCTTGGTGTTAGAGATTTGTGGTGGTGAGCCCGGACCCACAGTCGATCAAACTTGGCAACTGCCAACGCGTCAGTCAGTGAAGATGCGTAGTGCACGCGCTTGCAAAGTGATTGGTGTGCCGATCACCGGCGATGAAATGGCTGATATTTTTTCTCGATTGGGATTGGCGCACACACGCACGGGCCATGCACAAGACGAAGTCTTTACCGTCTCACCACCTTCGTTTCGATTTGATCTCGAGATTGAGGAAGATCTCATCGAAGAAGTCGCACGCGTGTGGGGCTTTGAGCGTATCCCTGCACAACCACCCCGCGCGGTGGCAGCTATGCGCGCCCCACTTGAGTCGGTACGTGGCCTACATGCGCTACGCCATCGACTCGCTGCCAGCGATTTTCAAGAGGTCGTGAACTTTAGTTTCGTCGATGCGGCTTGGGAGCGTGACCTCGTTGGTAACGCCGCGCCCATTCAAGTGTTGAACCCCATCGCAAGCCAACTCGCGGTGATGCGCAGCGCGCTCATCGGCGGGTTGCTCGATAACATTCGATACAACGTGGCGCGCAAACAAGCGCGCGTTAGGGTGTTTGAAATTGGCCGAGCATTTTTACGCGACCCCTCGGCGCTAGAAGGCCCGGTGACCGTTGCTGGATTACATCAACCAATACGTATCGCAGCAGCGGCGTTTGGTGCGGCATTTGAGCCCCAGTGGGGGGTGGCTGAGCGCGATGTTGATTTCTTCGACTTGAAAGCCGATCTTGAGGCGTTGGTGGCTCCGCTGCGCGTTCGGTGTGTTGCTGCTGCGCATCCTGCGTTACATCCAGGCCGATCGGCGCGGATCGAACTTGAGGGTCGTGCGGTTGGCTGGATCGGCGAAATTCATCCGCGATGGCAGGCGCAGTTTGAGCTACCAAAGCCCCCGGTGGTATTTGAGCTAGATGCCGATGCGCTGCAACATTTGAAATTACCGCGGGCTGAACAGCCCTCGCGTTTTCCGGCTGTGGTGCGAGATTTGGCCGTTTTAGTGCATGAAGCCACGCCTGTACAGGCCTTGTTAGATGCCATTGAGGCGGAAAAAATCGGCCTGATTCAGTGCGTCAATTTATTCGATTTGTATCATGGTAAAACGTTGCCAAAAGGGCAAAAAAGCCTTGCGTTTCGAGTAGTTATGCAAGATACTGTGAAGACGTTAACGGACGCGGATGCCGACGCAGTGTTCGCCCAAATCACCAAAATCCTGCAGCAGAAATTCAACGCCACCCTCCGTTCGTAAGCGAGTATCAGGGATGCCAACCACGCTGACCAAGGCAGAGCTTGCCGACCTTCTTTTTGAGAAAGTTGGTTTAAATAAGCGCGAAGCCAAAGATATGGTTGAAGCGTTTTTTGAAGAAATCCGCGGCGCACTCGAGCGCGGCGAAGCGGTCAAGCTATCCGGTTTTGGTAACTTTCAGTTGCGCGATAAGCCGCAGCGTCCAGGGCGTAACCCCAAGACTGGGGAAGAAATTCCAATCAGCGCCCGGCGCGTGGTGACCTTCCATGCCAGCCAGAAGTTAAAGTCTAGTGTTGAGGGCATGGCCAGCAATGGATCTGAGCCGCATACCGACGGCTGAACTCCCGCCTATTCCAGCCAAGCGCTACTTCACCATCGGTGAAGTGAGTGAGCTGTGTGGAGTAAAACCACACGTGCTGCGCTACTGGGAGCAGGAGTTTACGCAACTTAAACCGGTCAAGCGACGCGGTAATCGCCGCTATTACCAGCACCATGAAGTGCTGCTAATCAGACGCATACGCGAACTGCTCTACAACGATGGCTTTACCATCAGCGGCGCACGTAATCGTTTAGGTGATTTGCAAATGAACGCGCGAGACTCCGTGCGTACTAACGGTCATCTAGATCGAGCGGATGGTGTCGCTGCAAGCAGTGCGAGTCCAGTTGCATTGCGCTTGAATCGACCCGGCGGAAGATCATCTTCAATCCAAGGTGCGACCGTTGACGTCAGCGCCTTACGCCGCGAGCTACAAGCCTTGCTGGCCGACATCAGTGATGCACCCTCGGCTGATTAAAATCCTTTGTGCAAGATTGATCTGCAATCTGAATGCGGATCGTCACAAAATCCCCTCTGATATAATTCCAGTTTCGGGGCGTAGCGCAGCCTGGTAGCGTACCTGCATGGGGTGCAGGTGGTCGGAGGTTCAAATCCTCTCGCCCCGACCAATAATGAAAAGGGTTCCAATCAAGGAACCCTTTTTTGTTTAGATCTATTTTATTTGAAAAAAATTATAATAAAAATTGATGTGTAAGTATTTAAACCACATCTAACACATTAAAAACAGACGTGGTGTTAATGTCGATTGATGTTATCGACATCCGATCGCGAGGCTCAAGCTAAAGCGAATCAACACGTCGCGATCAGCAGTACGAATACGACTGCGAGTGACTCTGCATCGACCTCGGATGCCAGGAACTGTGACGTCACAGACATCCATCAAGAACTTCTTGATGTTGAAATGCCAATAATAAGCCGATGGATCACATTGATAATTTTCATCAATCTGACCTTGTTGCTTACCACGCCCTATTTAGTGTACTTCCACCCCTTGCTCATACCGACATTTTGGTCGGAAACGTGGGCGTTTGGACTGGGGGTAACGCTCATTGGGGTGTGTGCGGCATTACCCAATAAGAATCAGTCAGCGTTGCCGCCAACCATTAGCCTCGTACTATTGGCGGGCGCGTTACTCGCATGGCTGCAACCACTTTGGTTGAACATCACATATGAACAACACACTGAATTATGGGCTTGGTATTTAAGCTGGGCAGCAGGATTGGTGTGGGTCGGAAAAACGCTACGCGAAACATACGGGATTAATCGTGTGGTCACGCATTTGGCCTGGAGTGTACTTGTTGCAGCGACGCTGATGGCTGGTACAGGTTGGATTCAGTGGATGGGATGGTCGGCTTACTTTTATCCCTTTGTTGAATACGTCGCAGCGCCACAGCGCATCACGGGCAACATGATGCAAGCCAATTTATTTTCAAATCTTGTGGTCTTGGGTTTGATATCTAGCGCATGGCTATGGTGTTTCAAAAAAATAAATACGGCTGTCTATAGCCTGGTTCTCCTGTACTTCGCAGCGGCATTGGCATTAGCTTCATCAAGAGCCGCGTTACTCATGTTAGGTGGTTTGGCTGTTATCGCACTGTGGTTTTATATATCCGCTGAAATGCATCGTCCACGTGATGGTCATGACACGCTCGTCCTGCTCAAAGAAGCAAAAAAATGGTTATTGGTGGCATGCGTCACGTTAGGTTGCGTGATTGCAGCCGCACCAATGGTTACAGCGCTTGGAAAATACCGACCCGAGGCCGCATTGGACCAAATCAATGCACTCGATCGATCGATGTTGTTGGGTATGAAAGAGGAAGGCGTTCAAGCAAGATTGCTTTTTGCAGAAAAAGCCCTTGCCATGTTTCGCTCTGACCCATTGCGCGGTGTTGGGCTCGGCGGGTTTGCTTGGGCTTTCCATGAGATTGATCCTCAGTGGTATGCCGGGCCGCCGGTAATGGGGCCAGAAAACAACGCGCACAACATTTGGTTGCATTTGCTTGCAGAAACAGGCGTGTTCGGTGCAATTTGGCTAATGGTATTGATCTTGGCGATAACGCAAGGGGTATGGCAAACAGCACGGATTCAGGAAATTAATTGGCAGTCTAAGCAAGGCGTTGTGTGGATTGTGGCTTTGATTGTGGTGGAGTTATTACACAGCTTGGTGGAGTTTCCGCTTTGGCATACATTTTTTATCGCACCAGTGGCGCTAGCAGCCGGAATGATCTCTGCAAATATCAAAAGTAAAAAAGAAACGAACAGAAAAACCATCCCAATATGGAAGCTGATCCCCGTCACCTATGCAATGGTAGGCGGACTACTTTTAGCGCTGCATATTGAAAACTTTAACCGATTGCAAAAAATATTTCAGGGGCAAGCAAGTGGACAAGTAACTGCCGAAGAAATACTGCAAATGCAAAGAACGTTGCTTGCTCCCTACGCGGATATTGGGTTTTCGCTTGCCTTGCCTTTGAATGAAGTTGACGTCGGAGAAAAGAAAAGATTTGCAGAAAGGGTGGTGCGTTTTTACCCCATCACGATATTAGTGCAACGACAAATCCTATTCATGGCAATTGCAGACGAAGAGCCAGAAGCACTGCACTTGCTTGAGCGCTTAAAAAAAATATCTCCGATGGCGGTGCCTAGCTTGCGTCAGATGATTGAACGGGAGCAGATAAAAAAAACTGCAACCATTGAAAAAATCCTGAAGGCAATTGACTAACAATGGCCTTATCGAGCAAAACGAAAATTGGAGAGCTCTTGTTAGCGGAAGGCGTGTTTGATCAAACTCGTCTAACAAAACTACTTGAGGTACAGAAAAAAACAGGTCGCAAACTGGGGCGATTGATTGTTGAGGCCGGCATACTGAGTGAAGAGGCGCTCGCTAAAGTGTTGGCGAAGCAGCTCAGCATGCCGTACTTTAATTTACAACAAGCCAATCTCACCAATGAAGCCGTTGGGATTCTTTCAGAAACGCAGGCGCGCAGGTTGCGCGCACTTGTGGTTGAAAACGGCGTGGATCGTTTGCGAGTGGCGGTATCTGACCCAACCGATTTAGGTATTTACGATGGTTTGTCACGCGCCCTACCCAAGGCGTTTGAACTCGTGGTGGTGGCTGAAAACGAACTGCTAGCCACGTTTGATCGAGTGTATCGGCGTAAACAAGAAATTGAGGACTTAGCGATCGCGCTAAGAGAAGATTTATCCGATGTTAAACATGTCGGCGAGTTTTTATCGACTGTCGCGGCGCAAGAGAATGCGCCAGTTGCAAAGCTCCTACAGACCGTATTTGAAGAAGCCATCAAAATGCGAGCGTCTGACATTCATATGGAACCACAAGCAGAATTTTTGCGAATCCGGTTTCGTGTGGATGGTGTGTTGTATATGCAAACCGAAGCAGACAAAAAAATAACTTCTGCAATAACGCTGCGACTAAAATTAATTTCTGGGCTCGATATTGCGGAGCGTCGACTTCCGCAAGATGGTCGATTTAACTTTGAAGCGCAAGGCAAGACCGTGGACGTACGGATATCGACCATGCCAACACAGTATGGCGAATCGGTTGTCATGCGATTGCTAAATCAATCCGCAGGCATGCTTTCCTTAGAGCGTCTTGGTATGCGGCCAACTGTGCTTGCGACCGTACGTGAAGCAATCCATCGATCCAGTGGAATGGTGCTAGTCACCGGACCAACGGGAAGCGGTAAAACGACAACGTTATATGCAGCTTTATCTGAGCTAAACAATCAATCGAGCAAAATCATTACGGTTGAAGATCCCATTGAATATCGGTTGCCAGATATTAATCAAGTGCAGGTCAATGAAAAAATATCGCTCGGTTTTGAGCGCGTGCTGCGCTCTGCCTTACGTCAAGATCCGGATATCTTGATGGTAGGAGAAATTCGAGATCACATTACTGCAGAAATCGGCATGCGTGCTGCAATGACTGGGCATGTAGTGTTGTCGACTTTACACACTAACGATGCGCTGACGACCCCGATGCGGCTTATCGATATGGGGGTGCCACGCTATATGGTCGCTATTTCCGTCAATTTGGTGCTGGCGCAACGGTTAGTTCGATGTGTTTGTGAGCAATGCGCAAAACCGATCAAGCCAACGGACGCGCAAGCGGCATGGATTGCACGTGAAAATGTAGATAAGAAAGAATTTCGTCAGGGCGCCGGGTGCATGCGCTGCAACCAAACTGGGTACATCGGTCGTACTGGCGTGTACGAAACTTTATCGATGACCCGTCCCCTGGTAGAGGCCTTAAATGCGGAGGATGCAAATGGTTTTGCGAAAGCCGCACGCATGCAACTGGGTGAAAACACCCTCGGGCATGACGCGGCGCTTCTTGCAGCAGAAGGTGTCACAACTGTAGAAGAAGCCATGCGCGTCGCCAGCGCGATAGAAGCCTAGCGTGTGAATATGGCCACCTTTCATTATCAAGGAAGAAGCCTCAAAGGGCAGCTTGTGCAAGGCCAAATTGAAGCTGCCAACACAGCGCTTGCTGCAGATCAATTGGTATTACAAGGCATCACGCCTGTTGCTATCCGCACGACCGCAAGGTCTGCAGCTGAACCGATCCAGTTTTATAAATATGTAGATCAATGGAGTGAAAGCTGGCAGGCGTTTAATGCCATTCTATTCACACGACAAATCCATACCTTGGTCAAGTCTGGTGTACCACTCATGCGTGCTTTAGAGGCGTTAGAACAGTCTGCCGATGCAGCGAACACCATAAAAATAGTTCAAGCTCTACGAAAAAGCCTAGATGCTGGGCGTGAGTTATCGCAAGCATTAATCAAATTCCCGCGGCAATTTCCTTCATTTTATGTTGCGATGGTGAGGGTCGGTGAGTTGAGCGGGCGGCTCGAAGAAGTGTTTATGCGGTTAACGCTACACCTTGAATTTGAAGTGTTTATCAAAGACCAAGTGAAAGCAGCGGTGCGTTATCCGATGTTCGTGGTGATTGTCATGGCGATTGCATTTTCGATTGTGACCTTATTTGTGATCCCCGCGTTCTCACGCATCTTTGCAGGGGCCAATGCGCAATTGCCGCTGGTTACACGCTGGATCGTTGATTTTTCCAATTTGTTGCGTCTGGGGTGGCCATATGTCATCGCAGCCGCCGTTTTTATTATTTTCGGCTGGCGCATGTGGGCGAATAGTTCCGCTGGCAAACAACGCTGGGACCATTGGAAATTACATCTCCCAGTGGCAGGAAAATTGATGACTAAAGCCATGCTTGCGCGGTTTTCTCGAAGCTTTGCACTTGCCCTCAAAAGTGGCGTGCCCATCGTGCAATCGATGAGTGTTGTGGCTGAAACAGTGGACAACGCATTTATTGCGACCAAGATCTATCAAATGCGTGAGCACGTTGCGCGTGGTGAAAGTTTATTGCGTGCGGCCACGGCCACCGGCGTATTTACCCCCATCGTTTTACAAATGCTCGCCGTGGGTGAGGAATCTGGTGCGATTGACGAAATGATGGATGAAGTGGCGAGTATGTATCAGCGCGAATTGGAATACGAACTCAAAACCTTAAGCCAGCAAATCGAGCCCATCCTGATCCTGTTGTTGGGTGGATTAGTACTGATCCTGGCTTTAGGTGTGTTTTTACCCATGTGGGATTTGGCGAGCGTGTCGCAGATCCGCCCGTAAATGAATGCATGCTTTTAATTAATCATCTGTGGAGAAAAGACATGTTTAACCGACCATTCAAATGTTCAATACAGCGACGATTGCCTGAAGTTAAGAAAAAAAGATCCGGATTCACGCTCATCGAGTTGGTGATTGTCATTAGCATCATCGGGATATTGGCGGCGCTTGCGTTACCCCGCTTTATCGCCTTGCAACGCGATGCGCGAATAGCCAAGGCGCAGGCCATGTACGGCGTGATACGTGCAGCAGCGGTACTTGCCAAAATCCGTTGTGAGCTCGACCTTGAGATGGCTGTGAGTGGTCAATGTACGAGCACAGGAGGCAATGCGCTGATGGATGGTGTCAACGTTTTAATGGTGAATCGATATCCAGCAGCGACCAGCGCCGGTATTGACGTTGCAGCGCAACTCACCAGTGCAGAAGGCTTAACAATCAGCGGTACTGCACCGCGAATTTTCCAGGTCAATGGTGCAACTACGTCATCCACTTGCCAGATTAGTTACACGGAAGCGAGTGCAGTCGGTGTCGCCCCGACCATTACTTTAGATACGGGTGGTTGCTAATACATACGCACAAAAAGTCTATCTAATTTAGAAAAGAAATAAGTAGTTAAATCATTTTTAATTGTTTGTTATACCTGCGCATAATCAAGACCTAGGTGATACATTGGTTTCACTCCTGTGTAGTGACCTACCTAATTTTGTATGCATGCAGCAGAAATTTCAGATACAACGTTAGCAATTCAAACTTAAGTTGAGTTAACAGCGTATTTAAATTGTGCTAAGTAATTAATCCGTTGAAAGGATCAAATCATGACCCAGAGACTTCCAGAAGCAGCTCTAGTTGGTATTGAACAAAAAACAGAAAAGCAAAAGGGCTTTACATTGATCGAATTGGTCGTTGTGATTGTGATTTTAGGAATTTTGGCGGCAGTGGCGATTCCCAAATACATTAGCCTTCAAGACGACGCACGAAATTCTGTGGCACAAGGCTATGCAGGCGCAGTGGCTTCTTGGAGCGCCATGAATTACGGAAAATACTTGGTGAATTCTGCAAGCGCTAGTTCGATTACTACTGCTACAACTTGTGGTAGTTTGCCAAATTCAGCATTTACAACCGTACCGACAAATATTTTATTTTCTGGTACGAGCGTCGGCTGCTCGGGTGGCGCTGGTTCGGTCGGTACAACCTGTACCGCAACTCATAGTCCAGCTGGAACCTCGGTTGCGCAGCCGATCAGTGTTGTTTGTACGAACTGATTATTTAACTGCAAGTTTGTGCAATTCATTTTTGCTGTTAACCAAAAAAACTGTTTCGCCAAAATGTATTCTGTAGATCACTCCAAACTAAATGAGCGAGGATTTACGCTCATTGAGTTGGTGGTGGTGATCGTGATACTCGCGATTCTTGCTGCGGTGGCAATCCCGAAGTATGTCAGTCTACAAACCGATGCTCGGGATGCCGCAGCCAAGGGATTTGCGGGTGCAGCGTCATCATGGAGTGCCATGAATTACGCAAAGTTTATCGTTGCAGGAGGCACCAGTACAGGTGCAACAGGCGTAAACAATAGCTTTAGTTGCAGCTCTATTGGCACAACGGCGTTTCCCTCAACACCCACGTTGATGAACTTCACTGGATCGGTGAGTGGTTGTGGTTCTGCCGGTGCGGTTGTGGCAACTTGCTCCGTGACGCATAGTTCAGTTGGCTCAACGCCTCAGCCGATCAGTTTGGTTTGCACAAACTAAATTCACAAAATGAACCCTGTCCATTTTTTATTTCAAGGACTTAATTTCAAGATGAAGGGTAAGGGCTTCACGCTGATTGAATTGGTTGTTGTGATTGTGATTTTGGCCTTACTGGCTGCGATCGCTATTCCCAAATTTATTAGTGCACAAAATGATGCAAAAAATGCACAAGCTCAGGCAATCGGTGCTGCTATTTCATCATGGAGTCAGATGAATTATGCAAAATATTTATCCACCGGTGTTGTGCCGACGCGGGTTGGAAACGCTAGATACTGTTCGTCGTTTGTAGGGAATGCATTTGATAGTGGTTATATCTTGCCAAGCGGCATCACTTTTTCAAGTGGCGTCCAAACAACGAGCTGTATCTCAGACGGTATTGTCGACACGCATTGCTCAGTAATCAATACAGAGACAGGTGCTTCATTTCCGATGCCGATGGTATGCGTGAATCCTCCTGCTTAATTAAAGGATTCAGCTATATTGAGCTTGTCACTGTTGGTCTATTACTTGCTGTTGTGGTGACGATTGCGTTGCCCAAAATGTCGATCAACCTAACCAATGATCGCCTGGGTTTTGCAGACCAAGTGCGTGGTGTAGTTTTAAGTGCGCAAAAAACCGCTATCGCAACGCGTCGTAATGTTTGCGTCAATGTCACTGCTTCATCAATCACATTGAAACGTGCTGCCAGTACGGGTGCTTCTCAAGCATGTTCGATCGATTTACCAGATCCGATGACAGGAGGAAATTCTTTTTCTCTCAATCCCCCAGTTGGACTCGTCCTTCAATTAAGCAGCGGACCGTTGATATTTGGTGCACAAGGAGAGCCATTGACCAGCAGTGGTGTAGTTAAAACCACCGATACCCAACTAGTATTATCTGGGTCGCAAAACATATCAATCACGATCGGCCAGATTTCTGGACATGTTTACTAGGCCCCCTGTAAAGGCGAATTTGCGCTCAGGAGGTTTTTCGTTACTTGAATTGCTGATTTTTGTTGTGGTTGTAAGCACCGCACTGCTCGGTGTTTTATCAGTGATTAATTTAGACGTCAGTCGTAGTGCCGAGGCGTTGCAGCGTAAACAAGCAATTGCTGTTGCAGAGGCATTTATTGATGAAGTATTGACCCGCCAGTTCGCGAATCCAAGTGCTTTTGTAGGTACGCCAACACAAATTAATCGTCCTTTTTTTATTGATATCGACGATTACCATCTCTTCACATCAAACGGTATCTTCACCAAAAACGGCCAAGTAGTGAGTGGCTTAACTGGTTATTCGGTTTCAATCTCGATTACGCCCACTGCAGCAAATACGCCGGTTTCAGGTAGCGTGTTTGTTACTACGGGGGAGATGAAGCGCATTGATGTCACGGTTACTACGCCCTCTGGCGAACCGGTCAAGCTCAGCGCTTATCGCGCAAACATCTAAATGCTGCACGTTACGGGCAAGGCGATGCTAGTAAAAAATCTCGGCTTTACGCTTGTTGAAGCGATTGTGGTGATTGTTTTGATAGGTATCGTCGCGGCCTCTATCGCTGTGTATGTCAAACAACCAGTAGAAAGCTACGCGTTGACAGTGCGCCGATTTACGCTCACAGAGCAGGCTGATATTGCGCTACGGCAAATTTCTCGCGACCTAGCTGCAGCTGTACCTAATAGCGCGCGTTTTGACTTAAGTGGAACGATGCTCGAATTTCTGCACCTTCGAGGCGGTGCTCGATATTGCAATGGGAATGGTCTCGATTGTGGCGCAGCACTTTTCGGTGGAACAACAAGCGTTGCCTTGATTGGTCCATGGGTAGGTTCTACGCCAATTCTTGGTGATTATCTTGTCTTTGGAAACGGCATGGGCGTTACCTGTGATGCGTGGGCAGCAACACCTTCAAACCGAAGAACAATTAGTGCAGTCACGACAACATCAGGTTTAGTGACCGGTTTTAGTTATGTTGGTACTCCATTCGCCAATACATGCACGGAGACAGTCTCCCGTATTATGGTCAGCGATGGTCCAGTCGCGTTCGTCTGTGATCCAGTCAACCAAGTGATATGGCGTTACGCAGGCTATGCGATCCAAGCTTCAATGCCATCGTCTATTGCTGCGTACGATAATTTGATCGCAGCCACTGGAAGCAAAGCGCGTGTTGCCTCTCTTGTGCAATGCGCTGCAAGTGCCGGCGGTTCGGGGACGGTGTTTAGCGCAGATCAGCTACTTGATGGCTTAATTGAATTACGCATTCAATTAAAGAGTTCAGACAGCGAAAGCGTCAATTTGTATCGCCAAGTCAAAGTAGACAACACACTTTGAACGCTAAATTGAAAGTTTATTCGCAGCAACGTGGTATCGGCATCATAGCTGCACTGCTTGTCATTGTGTTACTCGGCGGGTTAGCGCTAAGCATTACTCAGTTCACGCAAATCGCAACGCGTAATCAATCGGCCGATCTCATGGGTAGTCGAGCGTTGCTTGCTGCTAAAGCAGGCGTCGAGTGGCAAAGTTGGTTGATCTTGGCTGCCGAGAATTCAAACCTAAATACACCCACTGCAACGTATACATGTCCATCGAGTGCGATTAGCCAAAAGTTTGATGGATTTTTGATTGATTTTATGGTCACGGTTCGCTGTATCAAAACAATTGCGACAGAGAACAATCAATCCATCAGTGTTTATCAAATTGAATCCGTAGCATGTAATTTACCTTCCGCAGGGGCTTGCCCTAACAACGCTGCAGTGAATGGGATGTACATAGAGCGAGCAGTCAGTGCTTTGATTTCCGTGTGTCGTCAAACCCCTGATGGTGCAGTCTGTGCTTAAGGCGGGGCGTGTCGGTCAACCGCTTTGCGGTCGCTTATCGATGCGGCGGCCACGATGGTTCTTAAACAACAGGTACTGGTTGTTATCGATAGCAGCGATACCAATCGTCCTGAGTATTTTTTCAGTAGACACATTTGCAGCAAGCTTTTACGCACGCAGAAACGGAACTTGGGAAGATCTCGCTGTGGCAACCACCCCGTGGTCTACGGGTTCATGTAACAACATCATCGTTCCAGCAACGCTCCCGACAGCTGCGGATGACGTGATTATTTGTTCAGGTATGGGAGTTGAAGCGAAGATTCAAAGTCCATCAATTCGGTCGATTACATTTAATCAAGATGGGGTGGTTCGGTTAAGTGGCTCTGCAAACACGTTAAATGTAAGCAACTACATCAATGTTGTCGCAGGGTCTGCAAGGCTCGAGCTTTACTCGGCACCTATTTCGGAGGCGATAGTTGGAAAATCGCTTGCGATTCAAGCGGGCGCCACATTCATTCAATCTGGTAATGCAAATCTGAAAATTGCTGGCGACGTACTCAACAATGGAACCTATAAAGCTGAAAATGCCACGCTTTACTTAAACGGGAGCGTTGACCAAGTGTTATATGGCTCTGGAACAACCACTGCGTTTAATGTCATCCTCGACAAAAGCGGTGGAAGACTCATCTTAGGGAAAGTTGGCTCGCCTACTCACAGCTTAATCGTCAGTAACACCCTGACACTCACCAAAGGATTGATTCAGACCAGCAATACCGACCCAACCAGCGCTACGAACTACGTTTCAATGACAACCGCCAGTTTGCCGAATGCGGGTGTCAATGGTGGATCTACTTCAAGCTACGTCAACGGACGGCTGCGTATGCCAGTTGCAGCTGGTAATTCAAGCCCCACTTGGCAAGTAGGAGGTACTTTAAATTACGCGCCGGTGACAGTGACATTTAGTGGGGCAAGTGCTGGCTCTGTTGAGGTCCTTTCCAAGGACGGAGATCATCCAAACGTATTGACTACAACGCCGATTGCTCAATTAGATATTTCTAAAAGCGTAAATCAATACTGGACAATCACCAACGTAAATTCGATCACGTACTCAAATCTGGACGTGCTGTTGTCTTATCCGGCAGGTAATGCTGACTACGGTGTATCACTAACGACAATGGTTGTTGGTCAATACGTTCAAACAGGAGGGAACGTCAGTCCAGTTTGGTATTACCCGGATGTCGGAACAAGTACAACAACGTCAACAAAAATAACAGGATTGATGACGGCTGACGGGCTCGGTGATTTTTATATCGCTAACTTTGTACCAAAGCCCTTTGCTAATTGGCGGATGGACCAATTGAATTGGGGTGGGACAGCCTCTGAGGTGGTTGATTCTGGCTCTGGTAATTTTCCTGGCACCGCGAGCAATGCGCTTGGGACCGGTAATCCCACCACATCGCGCATTGATCCGGTACGCACCGGAAATCCAGGAACATGCAGTTACGGCTTATTTGATCGCTCGAAACAACAATTCATTGCTATTGCTGATCAAGGGGCAAGAAGTTTTCCAAATTTAGGTGTGGATGCAGGATGGAAAGACGGGTTTACGCTGACTGCGTGGATTCGATCGACTGACATTTCACTAAATGCGCAGCGGATTATTGTGGATGACTTTAATAACTCGAAGGGTTGGGGCCTGAGTTTAAATCAGACCAATACGATCAACTTTTATATGCGTGGCACATCACCAGACATTTTATGGGCCCCGACGAATAGCTTGCAAAGTAACCGGTGGTACTTCGTGACAGCCGTGTTTGATGGGCTAAAGAAACGCCGGCGATTGTATGTGTATGACACCGCAGGCGCATTGATTGCTAATACGTCAGATTTTTACTCGGGAACGGTTGGATCTGATGCTGGAAATCTAAGTATCGGCGGCGAGTATACGAATTCGTTACCAAACCCAAGTGATCGTCAATTTGCCTTTTCAGGAAATATTGATGAGGTGAATGTTTTTCAGTCTGCGTTAAGTGTTGCCGCTTTGGACGTAGTACGTGCGGCGCGTCGCGAATGCCCGGGTCTGCGTATGAATCGATATCTGATTCAACGTGAAAACTTGTGATCAATTAGCCAAGTTGCTTTGATAAAAAATCAATTAACTGTCTAATGAAAATGAAACCTACCTTCTATGATTTATAAACAAACAGTTTGTGTATAAATCATACATAAATCAAATTAATTATTTTTAACAGAAATAATGATGAAATTTTTTTCCTTTCAATCAAAGACAACTCATAATCAGATGCAAATCATCGCGCTGGAAGAGGGGGAGTTACGTTTTATTGTTTGCCAGGCTGGGCAAACAAAAAAAATTCAAATATCCGCTTGGGGCGAAGTTCGGCTGAGTGGTGATAAGGGCTTGAGCCAATCATTGCGGCAAAGTCATTTATCGCGTGTTTCGAATGGAGTGCTGATGCTTGGACCAGATGATTATTTATTTGCAACGCTCGAAGCACCTCGCGTTCCTGTTGCGGAACTGGGCGAAGCGTTGCGCTGGAAGGCAAAAGACTTGATTGATTATCCAGTAGAAGAAGCGATTGTTGAATCAATTGCCGTACCACTTGCGCCAGACAGTTCTGGTATGGCGGCGTATGCGCACATCGCGGTTACTCGCTCAAGTCAATTGGCAGAGGTCATCCAACAATTAGATGATTCAGGATTCTCTGCGAGTGTTGTAGACGTTAGAGAAACTGCGCAACGCAATATGGCAAATCATTTGTTGCCTAAAAATAGATGTCAGGCTGTTTTATATGTGGGGATCAGCCATTGTTTGTTTACGGTTAACTTTAACGGTGCGCTGTTGTTCTCGCGTCGTATTGATGTTTCAGCGCAGCAAGTTCAAGCAGTTGATCATGTGCTTAGGCATGCATCGCTTGAGGCCTTACTGCTAGAAGTGCAGCGATCATTAGATAGCGTAACCCGTCGGTTCAGCTTTGCATTCGTGACGGAATTGCAATGTGTGGGTGTGATCGATCTAAGTGAATCGATTACTTTTTTAGCCCAGCATCTAGAAATTCCAACCCACCTATTGCCAATTTCACAAGGGTTTGAATTCGAGCCATGCCCGGTGCCAAATTTGTGCGCCCAAGGTCGATTATTTCATTTGCTTGGCGCAGCATTACGGGATGTTGAGGCGATACGTTGATCGCGCAAATCAATTTATTTCGACTTGAACTGCGTGCGCCACGTCGGTATTTATCGCTCAATCGGCTCTGTCTATTTATTTTGATCTACGCGTTATGTGGTTCACTTTGGACGGCGTGGGCTTCACTCCAAATTGACCGGTCGCAATCCGAGCTTGATGCATTGAAGAGCCAATCTGAGTTACTTGACACAGAGTTGATTGATCTCTCAAAAAAACATGCGCCTCAAATAAATGCTGAATTGCAAACCACCTTACAACGTGTCGAGTCACAAGTCGTCGAGCGGGAAGCCCTGTTGGCGCTATTGCAATACAAGCTAACAACAAAAGATGAAAAATTTTCTGAATATTTACTCGCTTTTTCTCGTCGTCGCGTACCGGGTGTTTGGCTCACTCGAATTGCTGTGACAGCGAATGGTGGCCCGTTTAGTTTGCAAGGTCGTGCGCGGTCGACAGATTTGTTGCCAGTGTTTTTGTCACAATTAGGCGCGGATGAGGCCTTACGTGGTTGGCATATTGCCGATCTACGCTTTTCAGAAAAAAATGTATCGAAAGTTGTGCCGGCTACACCGGATCGTTTAGCTTCTCAGCGGGCAAACCCTCCAGAGACGCTTTCATACGTTGATTTTTCGATCAGCAGCGAAAACGCTTCTTTGAGTGGCCGTTGACATGCGGCACATTTTCTCTTCTTTGAAATCTTCCCCGATCTCTGCAGCTTGGTCGCAAACTGATACGAAATTTCAAGCGTTATCGTTACGTGAGAAGGTGTTAATCACGTCGACCTTATTTTTGGTATTAACAGCTTTTTTTCATTTCTTTGTCCAACTTCCGTTATCGTCCAAACAGGCGCTATTGGAAAAATCTGTTGAAGCTGAGCGTACGCGAATCGCTGCGCTGAATGAACAACTCCCAACGATACGCTCAAGATTTCAATTTGATCCTGATGTGGCTGTGCGTATTTCGATTGATGCTGCGCAGTCAAAGTCTGCGGTTCTGCAAGAAAAAATCTTGCTTCATTCGCGCTCACTCATTAATTCTGCTGCCATGTCTCAAATCCTTGCGCACTTGCTTGGGAAAATTCCTCGTGTCAATTTAGTGGATTTCCAAGTCTTGCCGCGTGTTGTTGAGCAGCGTAGTGGACTAAGTGTGTTGGCGCCAGTGCCCACGGCTGCTGAACCCGCTGTGCAGAGCAGTGCTTCGTTGTTATCAGACGCTGGTTCTTCACGCTTGATTTATCGACACAGCATTGATTTGGGTTTGCGGGGTGCTTATTTTGATTTGCTCGCCTATTTGCGTGAGGCTGAACAAATTCCGCAACGTATCTATTGGGATCGTTTTGAGTTAGTTGCCGGCGATTATCCTGAGGCAACGCTGCGTTTGCGCTTCTACACCTTTAGCCTTGATCCAGATTGGATGCGACTTTGAGCAATTTTTCTGGATTTTTTTTCACCTTCGCCTTACTTTTGTTGGGTGTTCGTCTGTGCTCTGCACAACCTGCAGTGCTTGATCCCAGTAGTGACCCACTCCGTCCACCAGATTGGACAGCGGTTCTGCAGCCAATGGTCGGTGGCACCTTTCAGCCGAACCCCCCCGCGACTTTACAACTGCAATCGGTGTTGATATCGGGCTCGCGTCGACGCGCTGTCATTAACGGCGTGACGCTTTTAATTGGTGAGCGTATTGGTGATTTTCGTCTGATTTTGATTGATGCTGACAGCGTACGCTTACGTGATCCGCAGGGAGCGGTGCAGTCACTTTTATTGGTTCCGGGATTTTCGCAAACGCCTTCGCCTAAGCCAGCGTTTGTACTTCCAAAGACGATTCCCTCCTCCAAAGGCGATCGTTCATGAGCCCGTCTCTTTTTACCAGGCCGTCTGCTTGCGAGGTTTTGTCGGTGGTTCATGCGTCATCTCGAATCCTGAGCGTTACTTTCATATGCGCACTTTTGTTTGGATTGTTGGCATGTCAATCCAAAGCGCCTACACCGTTGCAATTACACCCACAAATTGCGGCTGAGATGGAGCTCGCCGCATCGGCAGCTGGTCGTGCCCATTTACCTACGCAGGTACAAGAGGCACTCCTGCCGCCTTTGCGTGCACCAGCGATTGATGCGCCTTTAATCGCGACAGAGCCGCGCTTTGACCTTTCAGTCAATGACACGCCTGCGCGTCAGGTTTTTTTTGCGATGGTCAGTGGTACCCGTTACAACATGTTGGTTCATCCAGAGCTGACAGGACAGGTGACCGTACGCTTAAAAGATGTGACCGTACCTGAAGTCATGGAAGCGCTGCGTGATTTATATGGATATGAATATCGCATTGAGAATAACCGCATCTTTGTGCAACCCCCGGTATTGCAGACGCGTGTCTTTCGTGTGAACTATTTAGTAGCGAATCGCGTGGGACGGAGTGACATTCGTGTGACCTCTGGGTCGGTGGGTGATACCGGTGCGCCAGGCGCTTTACCCGCGACACCTGCGACCGGCACGGCAGGGGCGGTGTCTGGTGCAGCCTCGAGTTCAGCCTTAGATTCCAGCCGCATTCAAACCAATGTACGCAATGATTTTTGGGATGATTTGCGCAATACATTGCAGCAGATCATTGGGTCACAGTCTGGTCGTAGTGTGGTGGTCAACCCGCAAGCTGGCCTATTAGTGGTTCGAGCTTTACCTTCCGAACAGCGCCAAGTCTCACAGTATCTACGCGAAATCCGTCTCTCGGTTGAACGACAGGTTGTGATCGAGGCCAAGATTGTTGAAGTCACATTGTCAGATCAATATCAGGCAGGAGTGAATTGGAGTTTGTTTTCTGGCGGAGGCAACACACGCATCGGTGGCGGGGTGGTGAATCCTGGCGTTTCCTTGTCGCCGACAGGTGCGCAGTCGAATGGCGTCTTGAATATCACGCCTGGCACGCAAAATCGTGCGATGAGCGTCACTGCCGGCGGGGGGACGTTACTCACCGGTGTACCTGGTGGTGCGCTACTTGGGTTGGCGTTTCAAACGCAAAATTTTCTTGCGTTGCTTAATTTTCTTGATTCACAGGGCAGTGTTCAAGTGTTGTCGAGCCCGCGCATTGCAACGCTCAATAACCAAAAAGCGGTGCTGAAAGTTGGTACAGATGAGTTTTTTATTACGAACGTCGCGGGTGGTTCTTCCTCGAGTAGCACGATTACTGGTGGGACCACCACGTTTCCTACGATGACCTTGCGGCCTTTCTTTTCAGGTGTCGCGTTAGATATCACCCCGCAGATCGATGAAGACTCGAGCATCATCTTGCATATTCATCCATCGGTGAGTTTGGTTCAGCAAGACGATCGTAACGTGAATCTAGGCACCACGTTTGGTGGCAGCGTGACCCTGCCTTTGGCACGCAGCACGATTAGTGAGACAGACAGTGTCGTGCGCGTACGCGACGGAAATATTGTCGCAATTGGTGGGTTGATGAAACTAGATGCGGCGGATAACCGTAGCGGTTTGCCGGGCGCCAAAGACTTGCCAGGAATTGGTGCTGCGTTTCGAAGCAATAGTCGGACCTCAGTCAAAAAAGAATTGGTGATTTTAATTAAGCCAACTGTGATTCAAAGTGACAGCGACTGGAGTGGTGATGTGCGAGAGGTCCGCGATCGCATGGGGACCTTACTTCCTGGTGAAGCCTCAGTGCCGGCGCGTTAAGCGATGTACTTGCAACACTTTGGCTTACGAGAAGCTCCGTTTGGGATGAGCCCAGACACTGCATTTTTCTATCCTTGCTCAACCATGCAAGAGGCGCTGGATACTTTACGTGTTGCCGTGGGTGCAGGTGAGGGATTCATCAAAATTACAGGTGAGGTAGGCACAGGAAAATCTTTGTTGTGCCGCAAGCTGATGGCCTCGTTAGACGCACGCTGGCTGGTGGCTTATTTACCCAACCCTGATGTCCAGCCGCTGACTTTATTACAGGTTTTAGCGGAGCGTTTTGAAGCGCCAGCCGCTGAACAAGCTGACCAGCATGTGTTATTGAAGTTAATTCATTTGGCGCTGCTACGAGCTGCTCGGGATCAAAAGCGCGTGCTGGTGTGTCTTGATGAGGCACAAGTCACACCGGATGACACGCTGGAAACACTCCGCTTACTGACCAATTTAGAAACCGAGAAACGAAAGCTTTTGCAGGTTGTGTTGTTTGGGCAGCCAGAGCTTGATCAACGATTACGCGCGGATTCGTTACGGCCTTTGTTGCAGCGGATTAGTTTTTCTCAGCAGTTGCATTGTTTGCGTCGTGCTGAGTTAACCCACTATGTTGATTATCGTTTGGGTATCGCGGGCTATAGCGGACCCCGCTTGTTTGCACCGCCTGCGTATCGCGCGTTACATCGCGTTAGTCGTGGCACACCGCGCATTGTGAATGTGCTGGCCAACAAAGCGCTGATGCTGGCGTACGGCGAAGGTGTGCACCGCATTACGGCACGACATATTTCCTTGGCTGCAAAAGATACGCCAGCGGCGCAGCGCGGATCACGTTGGCCATGGTGGTTACTGCTGATATCTTTGTTTGTCGCGCTGCTTTGGGTCTTGTTGCAATGAGTACCATCAACAAAATGCTGCGTGATCTCAAACAGCGCGGCGAGAGTCTCGACACGAATGTGTTGGCGCATCCTGCCTATCCCGATTTAGTTGACCAACCGTTGACGGAACATCGCGCTGGCTGGATTGCTTCGCGACCACTGCAGTTCATAATTTTGGTGGTTTTTCTTGGGGTCTTAGTTTTTGTTTTTAATGCGCAACGCCAGCAGCAGTTGGATATGTTGTTACGCACGATGCAATCCGTGTTGCCCTTTTCAGTGATCGAGCCCACGCCTAGCGCTGAGGCACCCGTCCCGGTCCCGAGCGTCAGTGCGGTTTCTCCAAGCGAAGCCTTGAGTCCCGTGATCACCAGTGATGTCCTTCGACCGCAAGATGATTTGGCTTCCGTGCCTTCGATTACTGCTACGCCGACACGCGTGTCAGAAGCACCGGTGCTTACCGCGCCTCTTGGGTATGCTGCGGCTGTGCCTGCGGAACCACGGCCTTCTGAATTACGTCCGGCTGAATTACGTCCGGCTGAAACACGCGCGACTCAGCCTAGCCCGAGCACGTCCGGGCGTTCACGAGTTGCGCTACCTCGTCATGAGCAAACAAGCGGTGTGCTGACCGATCCACCTTCCGCGCCTGGAAGCATTCAGATTCGTACGTTACCTCCTGTGTCTTCTTCGACTTCAGCAACAGCAGAATCGACAAAACCCGATTTACAAATCGTTCGCCGTGACGCTAGCGCTGGATCTTCGGCGCTAGAAAAAGCGGACCAAGATGTTCAGCGTGCTCGATCGCTGTTGCTACGTGGGCGGGTCGCAGAAGCGGCAGAGCTGTTACACGCCGTGATTACGCAAGAACCAATGCACCAAGGTGCGCGACAACTCTTAGTGGCTCATTTGCTTGAAACACAACGTCTTGATGAGGCGATGCAGTTACTGCGCGAATCGCTCTCGATTGATGCCAAGCGCCACACGGACGCCATGTTGCTTGCACGATTGCTTGTGCAAAAAAAAGACGTAAACGCCGCGTTAACGGTGTTACAGCGCCATGCTGTTGGTGCGGAGACGAATGCGGGATATCGCGCATTTCATGCAGCACTGTTACAGCGCGTCGGTCGTCATGACATGGCAATCACAGAGTATCGCCAAGCGTTACAAGTCAGCGAGTCGAATGCGCTGTGGTGGGTTGGGCTTGGCGTATCACTTGAGTCGACAGAGCGCATGGCGCAAGCCGCTGACGCGTTTCGACGGGCGAAAACAATCGGCAATTTACCTGCGGAGACTGCGGTGTATGTCGAGCAGCGCTTGCGTCACTTGCCTTGATTGATCTCAGCAGCGCTCAAACGCTTTAGGCGTTGCTCGTGATCAACGGCCTTCAAATTTCGGCGCACGTTTTTCGTTGAAGGCGCGGATTCCTTCTAGGCGATCTTCTGTCCCAATCAGCCTGTTGTACGCTTCGATTTCGTAGCGAAGGCCAGTCCGTAAATCCATTTGCAGACCAAAGTGAATCGACTTTTTTGCTTGCCGTACTGATAAAGGCGCATTGGCTGCAATACGGCGTGCAGTGTCGAGTGCCTGTGGTAGTAGGTCCTGCGGTTCGACCACGCGATTCAAAATTCCCCAATCGAGCGCCTCTTGAGCGCTGAATGGGCGGCCGGTGAGAATGATTTCTTTGGCGCGACGCTCGCCAACCGCGCGGGGTAGATTTTGTGTGCCGCCGGCGCCAGGCATGATGCCAATGGTGACTTCAGTGAGTGCAAAGCGCGCTTGTGGTACGCCGTAGGCAAAGTCGCAGCACAGCACCATTTCTAAACCGCCAGCGTAGGCGTGTCCGTTGACTGCGGCAATCACGGGGATCGGCAATTCAAGCAAGGTCCAGAACATTTCTTCGAAGATCTCGTGTTGCCTTTGCCAGGTGGGTACATCCATGCCATTGCGCTCTTTTAGATCGCCACCAGCGCAAAACGCTTTTGACTCAACCGCGGTGTAAACCACGCAGCGAATATCACCTGCATCGCGGGTGAGGGCGAGCCACAGATCGCGTAGCTCGATACCCATCTGCGTATTGAGCGCGTTGGCAACGGTGGGACGATTTAACTGCACCACCAACACGTGGGCTTCGGGGCGTGAAAGTTGCACTGTTTGCGGCTGCCAATCATTGAGGTTCATGCGGGCCCTGTCGGTGAAAGATATCGTGAATAGGGGTGGGGGATACGCGAGCCCAACATACCAGAAAGTTGGCGGGTCATTTGCGGCCAATCATGCTGCGTTGGTGATATCGCGTTGTGTCTACGATGGGGGCACGTTGTCTACGCTACGAAGTGGGCGTGTTAGAATCAGCGCTCATTTGTAGGGGCTGTGCAAGTGATCAAAGGATCCTGCGCGGACCTGCAACTCATGGTGTTCTCCCTCATAAACGCTACGTGCGCATTCTCCTTTCAAACGACGACGGCTATTTCGCACCTGGATTGGCTGCGCTCGCTGCGCAACTCGCGCCGCTTGGAGAGGTGACTGTGGTCGCGCCTGAGCGTGACCGCAGCGGAGCATCGAATTCGCTCACACTCGATCGGCCGCTCAGTGTGCGTCGTGCCGCCAACGGGTTTTACTACGTGAATGGCACCCCCACGGATTGCGTACATTTGGCTGTGACTGGATTTTTAGAGCATTTACCTGACATTGTTGTCTCCGGCATCAATCATGGTGCCAACATGGGTGATGACACGATTTATTCAGGCACCGTGGCTGCAGCGACAGAAGGGTATTTGTTGGGTATCCCATCGATTGCTATGTCGCTGGCTAGTCACAGCGGTCAACACTTCAGTACAGCCGCCCGCGTTGCGGCGGAGCTTGTTGAACGTTTTGCGCGCGCACCGTTGGGGGAGCCAGTGCTTCTCAACGTCAACGTGCCAGACCAGGCTGAACACACGGGCCTAGAAATGACGCGACTAGGAAAACGTCACAAAGCCGAGCCCGTGGTCAAGTCGACGAATCCACGTGGTCAAACGATTTGGTGGATTGGTGCGGCTGGCGGGGCCGCTGACGCCGGACCCGGTACCGATTTTTTTGCGGTAGCGCAGGGTCGCGTTGCGATTACACCGCTACAGATTGATTTGACGAATCACGCGCAGGCGCAATCGGTGCGTCAATGGTTGGCCCGTTAAGTGGTGCGTGACGCGCGTCAACTTGCTGGGATTGGAATGACTTCGCAGCGTACGCGCGAGCGTATGGTGGAGCGATTACGCGAAAATCGCGGTATCCGTGACGAAAAAGTGTTGGGTGCGATGTCACGCGTGCCACGTCATTTATTTGTTGAAGAAGCGCTGGCCCATCGTGCATATGAAGACGATGCGTTGCCTATTGGCTTAGGTCAGACCATCTCGCAACCCTATGTAGTGGCACGTATGATTGCCGCATTGCGTGAAGGTGGGCGTGAATTGGGCCGCGTGCTAGAGGTGGGAAGTGGCTGTGGTTATCAAGCGGCGGTGCTGGCACAACTGGCCACCGAGGTGTACTCGATTGAGCGCATCCAAGCCTTGTTAGATCGCGCAAGACGCAATCTGTTGGGTCTCAAACTATCCAACCTGCGTTTGGTGTACGGCGATGGTAACGCGGGTCTTGAAAAGGTCGCGCCCTTTGATTCGATTATTTTGGCCGCTGCCGCCCCCGAAATTCCTCAGGTGTTGCTTCAGCAGCTGGCAATCAATGGCAGAATGATTCTGCCGTTAAAAACGCCGGACGCAGGACGCGGGACACAGCAACTGGTTCTCATCGATCGTACTGCCCGTGGATTTACTGAAACACGACTCGATGCCGTTCGTTTTGTTCCTTTAGAGGCAGGTAAGATCTGATGGATAAATGCGTGCGTAGAACATTTCCTGTCATCCATCCGAATATTGCGCTCACATTGGTACTCAGCGCGCTCGTTAACGCTTGTTCTGTCGTGGTGCCCGCACCCGTCGGAGAGCGCTCACCCACACCAACGGCACAATCCCGTGCGCCAGTGGCCCAAGGGGTGAGCACACAAACGGCTGCGCCAACAACCGGCAGCCAAACTGCGGAGAGCGCTCCGGTTCCGCAAGGCTATTACCGAGTTAAACGTGGCGATACCCTATACAGCATCGCGCTGGATAACGGACAAGACCATCGCGATGTTGCGCGATGGAATGCGCTAGATAATCCCAATCGTATTCAAGCGGGCCAGCAATTGCGTGTGGTTCCACCCGAGGCGGAAGCCGGTGTGCAGATCGCGCCTGTGCAGGGTTCGGGCAGTGTGGCTGCGCGACCATTGGATGAACCAGTCAAACCCGAACCAGCCAAGCCCGAGGCCATCAAACCCGAGGCGCAGCGCGTTGTGACAGAAACAGCTAAACCCGCCGTGGCTGGCATACAAACCGAGCCACGCGCGCAGCGTTTGGCCTACAGCGATCAAACTTTGGCGAACATGCAACGCGCTGCAGAGGCAAAAGCCCAAACTGCAGCGCCCACGCCAAAGCCTGAACCCGTGCGACCCGCTGACGCTGTGAAGCCTGCACCAGAGGTTGCAAAACCTGCCGCAGAGCCTATTAAACCTGCCGCCGAAGCACGGGACACCGAGACCCCCGAATTTATTTGGCCCGCGCGCGGAAAATTATTGAGTGGCTTTAACGAAAGCACCAATAAGGGACTCGACATTTCGGGTAAGCCAGGTGATCCGATTGTTGCCGCCGCACCCGGACGCGTGATTTACGTGGGCACGGGCATTCGAGGTTACGGCAAACTCATCGTGATTAAACACGAAGGTAACTTTAATAGCGTGTACGCGCACAATCGCGAAATTCTTGTAAAGCAAGACCAACAAGTCGCACGGGGTCAAAAGATCGCCGAGCTTGGTGATACCGATGCTGATCAGCCAAAGCTACACTTTGAAATTCGGCGCACCGGTAAGCCGGTTGACCCAGCGAAATTTTTGCCAGCACCGTAGTGTGCCGACATGGCGCATGCGTCTAGTTGTCGGCTAGCGCGAGCGTCGTTCTCGAAGCGCGTGCGCTAAATCCATGACGGCAGCAGCATAAAAAGCACTGCGGTTATAGCGCGTGATGGCGTAAAAATTTTGTAGGCCTACGCGATACTCGGTAGGTAAGTCAGGCGTGGGTAAATCAATGAGCGCACCTCGCAGTTGCTGATCGGCATCTGCGGATAATTGAAGCGCAAGACCTTGCACTTGTAATTCAGCCAAGCTGCGTGTGGGTAGGATGCCTTCGGCGAGCAACGCATCTACGTTGGCTGTGCCTGCTGAAGCTGTAAAGGCAATCGGTGCGC
>CANIIA010000005.1 GCA_947467435.1 Betaproteobacteria bacterium | reverse complement strand
TGGTTAAACCAACGGCTGGATCGTTCTGAATTCATGCCATTTGCGCCCAGCGTTCTAGCCGAGCACGCTGACCAAATTTTCCAGGGCTTGGAGAAAGCGCGCCACGCTGCTGAATTTATGACAATCACGTTTGATGTCAGGTCTGAGTGGCGAGAACGGATCCCAGCGGTAGTGCACGTTGATGGTACGGCTCGACCTCAATTGGTGCGCAAAGAAACTAATTTCAAATACCATAAATTAATTACAGCTTACGCGGAACTGTCTGGGCTCCCGCTCGTGCTAAACACCAGCTTCAATGTGCATGAAGAACCAATCGTTTGTGCACCACAAGAGGCAATTAAGGCGTTTACCGAGGGTCGAGTTGATTGTTTAGCGATCGGTGACTATTGGGTGGAGTCGAAATGACAGCCGTTTCAGAAGAAAGAGCTCGATCTGCAGAACCGATTCGTGTTCTGGCCAACCCCGAAATGTATCCGGCAATTCTTGAACTTTGCCCTAGCACTCTCAAAGGAAAAGTGCTCGATGTCCCATCAGGCCATGGCGCGTTTGCCCAGCAATTACTTGCACGAGGATGCGACGAGGTCTTTTGCTTAGACATCAACGAAACAGCGTTTCGTCTTAAGGATCCTACAGTTAAATTTATCAAGCACGATGTAATCAACGCCCTCCCCTTTCCTGATAATTTTTTTGATCATGTATTCAGCATAGAGGGGATAGAGCACTTCGAAAATCCGTGGCTCTTCGTACGTGAACTTTGCCGAGTCCTTAAGCCTGGCGGAAGGTTGTACCTTACAACCCCTAATACATTTTCCGTGGATGCCCGTTTGAAATATCTTGTTGGTGGTTATTACCCAAGATTTCGCCCACTCATGCAAACGCCGGAGCACGTGATGAATCAGGATGTGGACGACGCCCACATCAGCCCAATTTATTTTTGGCAACTCAACTATTTCTTACTAACAAGCGGTGTAAAAATTGAGAAATTAAGTTCTGATCGACTATTCTATAAACCACAGTGGATTAAAAGAGTCTTTGAAAGATTTATCGCACGTATGATTCAGAATAGTGTAAGTAAGCGAAAATTTCCAGATCCGGGTATCACCTCAGAAAAAATCTTGTTTGGTGACTGCTTGATTTTAGTTGCGAGAAAAGAGGTCTAGCTTTTTGGGGCGGCCCCATGCACCTCCTCTACCCCTTCTCTGAGCCCTTGCCACTGGATCGAGCGCGTGGCTTGCAAGTCATTAGTACCGTGGCTGCACTAGCGCGTGCGGGCGTTTCAATTGAATGTTCTTATGTGCCCGTCATTGCCAACCATGAGATGGTTGATCCGTTTGATCATTACGGCGTCATAAAACCCGCAGGCGTCACCGTTCGGCCAATTGCGCGCAATTTACCTTGGCCGCTGTCGCGCTTGCACTCGCACCGATTTTTTGTATGGCGTTGGCTGCGTCAAATTTCTGGAAATACGGATGCTCCATGGGTGTTGGTGCGTCATCTCAAGCTTGCAGCTGCGCTGATTAAGGCGCTGCCGCTGGCCCGTGTGATTTATGAAGCCCACGAAGTTTTTTCTGATACCTCGTCTGCAGAAAAAAAACAGAAAAATTATTTGCTTGAACAATTTGTGTATACACATAGTCATGCGGTCATCGCAAATTCTGCTGCGACAGCGCATCGGCTGAAAGCGTTGTACGGAGATCGCGCGCGCTGCGTCGTGATCCCTAACGGGGTTGATCGGCCAATCGCATTACCAAATAAAGCATGGGCAAATGCGAACCAACACATTCTCTATGCGGGGAGCTTCTTCCCATGGAAAGGCGTTCATACACTGGTCAACGCAGGAAAATTTTTATCTGGTGCTCGAATCACGTTGATCGGTGGTGACGCCACGCGCACAGCCGAACTTCAGGCGATTGCGCCAACGGAGGGCGCACAGATTGTTTTTGCGGGACGCATGTCACACACCAACACCATGCAAGCGCTCGCTGGCGCGTGTATTGCGGTGTTACCCAATTTAGATGATACGGATAGCCGTTTTACTTCGCCCATCAAGTTGTTTGAATACATGGCAGCAGGGTGTGCCATTGTGGCCAGCGATCTACCCGCGTTACGTGAAATTCTTGGCGAAGACGATGCTGTTTGGGTGCCGGCAGGAGATGCGTTCGCCTTAGCCCACGGGATACGCACCCTGATCAATGATCCGCAGCGTGCACAACAGCTGGGCGAACGCGTTTATGCGCGCGCACAGGCATTTACTTGGGATGCGCGTGCGCAGCGCATACAAGCGTTATTACAGCAGCGTTAGTCTTTTATAAACTGCGGGTGCGCTTGTACCCACGCAGCAAATCTTTCTAAACCTTGCGCTAGTGTCGTTGTGGGTTCGAAACCTGTAGCGGCCTTTAAGGCGTCGGTGTCTGCCCAAGTCGCTTTTACATCGCCAGGCTGCATCGGCACCATTTCCAGAATCGCTTTGCGTTGTAATACATGCTCGAGCACGTTGATGTAATCCAGCAGCCCGACGGGTGTGTGATGGCCGATATTAAAAAGCGCGTAAGGTGGTTGCGCGTTGGGTGCTCGATCCAGTGCACGTAAACTGCCCTCGACAATGTCATCGACAAACGTGAAGTCGCGTTGCATGTCGCCATGATTAAACACGCGGATCGGTTGATTCGCGAGAATCGCCTTCGCGAATAACATCGGCGACATATCTGGCCGTCCCCAAGGCCCATAGACTGTAAAGTAGCGTAGGCCGGTGATGGGCAGTTGATATAAATGACTGTAGGCATAAGCCATCAGCTCATTCGATTTTTTGGTGGCTGCGTACAAACTGACGGGTCGATCGACTGGGTCGGTTTCAGAAAACGGTTGCTTGGTGTTACCGCCATACACACTCGAGCTAGAGGCGAACACCAAATGCGCAATGCCCGTGTGGCGACAAGCTTCAAGAATATTGGCAAATCCGACCAGATTGTTTTGTATATACGAGCTTGGATTTTCAATGGAATATCGCACGCCAGGTTGGGCAGCTAAATGCAGAACACGTTCGGCGTTGGCTTGGTCAAAAACGTGTTGTAGCGCTTTGGCATCAGTGATGTCGGTACGATGAAAATGAAAATTAGGGTGCGATAACAAGCGCGCTAGGCGTGCCTCTTTCAGAGCCAACGAGTAGTACGGCGTAAGCACATCAACACCAAAAACGGTGTCACCGCGCGCTAGTAACTGCTCAACCGCATGCATCCCGATAAATCCAGCGCAGCCCGTAACGATGACGTTCATGATTTCTCGTTTCGCTGTAATTCAATGAGCTTGGCATACTTAAGGTAACTATTCATACAACCAATGCTGGTATGAACGAAGCCCGGTAGACCGTCTAAAAAACCACCACGGAAAAAATAAAATTTAAAAAACCGCGCCAATGGACTCAACAGTAAACGCGGCCAACGCACGCGTTTTCCCTGTGCGTAGAGTTGTCCCGCCGCTAAGCTGGAGTAGCGATTTTGTTTCTCGAGATAGCGTGAGAGACTTTCACCGGAAGCATGCATCAGATCACCCGCTAAGGTTTCTGGTACGGTGTTGTACAAAACTTTTTCGTGTACAGCGTCATCACTCCAACGCGCCACGCGTCGATCAAACAGCCGCGGACTCCAGTCGGGATAGCCTTCGCCATGACGCAACCAACGACCTAGAAAACGATTGCAGCGCGCCATACGAAAAACGCAGGTATGCGGTGCAATCAATGCACGCTGGATAGCGTTGGCTAATTCAGGTGACACTTGCTCATCAGCATCAATACACAACACCCAATCGTGCAAGGCTTGTTCGATCGCAAATTGTTTTTGCGGACCAAAGCCTAGCCACGTGCGATGGATGACCCGTGCGCCGTGCGCTTGTGCAATCGCGACGGTGGCATCGGTGCTGCCCGAATCGACCACCACAAGATCGTCGGCAAACGCCACGCTAGCCAAACAAGCGGCCAGTGAATCTGCAGCGTTGTGCACGATCAACACGACCGATAAGCGCTGGCGGCTTGGCTCGGCGGCGGGGGTGTGTGAGGTCGACAAAAGAGGGTTTCCCGTATAATTGGTGTTCTTTAGTAACCGCCATTTTAGCCGACCCGCCCCGCGTGATTTCGGTTTTGTGCGGTCCTTTGAGCCGGGCGCCATGCGCATTTTGTTCGTCAAGACCTCTTCGCTCGGCGATGTCCTGCATCAGTTGCCCGCAGTGGCCGATGTTTGTCGCGCACTACCAAACGCACAGATCGACTGGGTGGTGGAGTCGCCATTTGATGTGTTACCTGCAATGCATCCACAGGTGTCGACGGTGTTTCCGGTAGCGATCCGTCAATGGCGCCGGCGTTTTTTAACCACACAAACTTGGCGCGACATGCGCGCGTTTCGAGTTGCATTGCGTCGTCAACCCTATGATGCGGTGATTGACACACAAGGCTTACTCAAAAGCGCGTTGATTTGTTTGCAAGCGCTCGGTGTGCGGCATGGCTACGATCACGCGAGTGCGCGCGAATCGATCGCTTCGTGGTGTTATGACGTCAAACATTCGGTGTCACGTCAACAACATGCAGTGCAGAGAAACCGACAGTTGGTGGCGCAGGCATTGAGTCTTCCGCAACCACGGGCCGCAAGCTGCGACTATGGGCTTCAGGTGAACACCCCCAATCCCTTTACATGCAATGGACCTTACGCCGTCTTACTCAGCATGAGTAGCCGCGATGAAAAGTTATGGCCCGAAGCGGATTGGGTGCGTCTGGTACAACACCTCAGTAGCCAAGGCATCACATCGGTCTTGCCGTGGGGAAATACGCGTGAACAAGCACGTGTCGAACGCATCGTGGCAGCGGCAGGTGTTGGCGTGGTGCCGGCGTTACTTACATTGCCCTGCGTAGCTGCGTTACTTGCAGATGCACGGTACGTGATTGGTGTGGATACTGGATTAACGCATTTGGGCGTCGCCTTAGGTCGACCGAGTGTAGGAATTTATGTCAGCACCGATCCGGCCTACACGGGCTTATACGGCGAAAGCGTGATTGCAAATCTCGGCGGCCCACAAGCAGTACCCAGCGCACAGGCGGTGTTCGAGATCTTAGAAAGGCACGCATGATCTCGCGCGCAATCTATACCTTGTTATTGTGGCTTGGTTTACCGTGGATTTTATTGCGCGTATGGCGACGCAGTCGTCGCGAACCTGCGTATGCGCAGCATTTGTCTGAACGCTTTGGCCGCATCAAATTACGCAGCACGCGCCCAGTCATTTGGATTCATGCAGTGTCGGTGGGCGAAGTGCGTGCCAGCGCGCCACTGGTACAAGCGCTACTTGAAGCACTTCCGCATCATGACGTGTTGATCACTTGTATGACTGCCGCCGGCAGAATGACGATTGGGCAAGTGTTTGGTGACCGCGTGCAAGCGGCTTTTTTACCCTACGATTTTCCGTTTGCAGTGCAGCGCTTATTGTCTACCGTACAACCGAAAATCGCGGTAATGATTGAAACCGAGGTTTGGTTTAACTTGCTTGCCGCATGTCGCGCGAAGCACATTCCAGTGGTACTTGCGAATGCACGTTTGTCTGCAAATTCTGCACGCGCGTATGCACGTTTGGCTTGGTTGAGTCGGCCTGCATTCAATACGTTCTCGTTTGTCTGCGCCCAGCATGAAGCCGATGCGCTTCGGCTGGCGCGGCTAGGCGCGCATCGAATTCAAGTGCTTGGTAATTTAAAGTTTGATGTTGCATTCAACGCAGCACAGCGAGATGCTGGCCAGGCGCTACGCGAACAACTGATCCACCGACGAGTGGTGTTGTTAGCCAGCACGCGTGAAGCAGAAGAGGCGTTACTGCTCGATGCTTTGCTACCTGTATTACCGACAGATACGTTGATTTGTATTGTGCCGCGCCATCCGCAGCGCTTTGAAGAGGTGGCGCAACTTTGTTTAGCGCGAGGCCTGCGCATTGCACGGCGCAGTCATGGGCAATCGATTGGTGATGCGCAGGTGTTGCTGGGCGACACCATGGGAGAGATGGCTTTTTACATCGCGCTTGCGGATGTGGCCTTGATGGGAGGCAGCTTTTTACGCTTGGGCGGGCAGAACCTGATTGAAGTGTGCGCGCAAGGCGTGCCGGTGATTAGCGGCCCACATAGTTTTAATTTTAAAGCGGTGACACAAGAAGCCGCGCGTCGCGGCGCACTCATTCAAGTTGCGGACGCCAACGCTGCAGCAACCAACACCAACGTGCTGCTGAAGGATGCGGCTCAACGAAAGAAAATGGGCGTTGCTGGAATCGCGCTATGTCAAAAACACCGAGGCGCAACACAGCGCCATATGGACTTGATGCTCGAGTTACTGAGCGCCTAAGGTGCTAACGCCTTGTTGTATTCTTCGAGATCCGGCTCAGCTAAACCACCAACCGCCGCTTTGAGCTTTAAAAAATTGGTGATGGTGTTGTAGCGAGCTACCGCAAGATCGCGTCGAGTGGAAAAAAGTTGTTGCTGTGCGTTGAGTACGTCGATATTGATGCGTACACCCACCTCATAGCCTAACTTGTTTGAATCGAGCGCGGATTGACTCGAAACCAGCGCGGCTTCCAAGGCGCGCACTTGAGCGATGCCGTTGATCACGCCCAGATACGATTGTTGCGACGTCAATGCGCTGGTGCGGCGCACGTTTTCTAGATCATCGCGCGCCTTCATGGCCAGCGCTGCGGTTTCGCGTTCACGTGAATTAATGACTCCGCCTGCATACAGGGGCACAGCCACTTGGAGTTGTAGCGAGCTTGCCGTGGTGTTGGTCCCCAGCGAAGTGATGGTGCTACCGGTTTGACCGGTCAAGCCATAGCTCGCGACCAAATCGAGGGTGGGATAATGTCCGGCGCGCTGTTTTTTTGCTTCGAGCTGCGCAATTTCTGCCACAGCTTCTTGCGCGAGTACGGTGAAGCTTTGTTTCGTGGCTAGCTCAACCCAAGACTCCATTTTTGCCGGCGCAGGTGGCGAGAGTTTGATCTCGGGTTTAAGCGGTTTTAATACCTCGTAGTTTTTGCCAGTGATCTGTGCCAAGTTACGTCGCTTGACTTCGAGGTCGTTGAGCGCGGTGATTTCTTGCGCGCTCGATAAATCAAAGCGGGCTTGTGCTTCATGCGTATCGGTGATGGTGGCCGTACCGACTTCGAAGTTGCGTTTTGCTTGAGCCAGTTGTTCAGAAATGGCTTCTTTCTGCGCGCGCGTAAGCGCTAAGGTGTCTTGTGCTGACAGCACATCAAAGTAGGCTTGCGCAACACGCAAGATGAGATCTTGCGTTGCCACCGAAAACAAGGCTTCGGCTTGTTTGACTTGGTATTCACCTTGATCCCAAGTGAGTTTGTTTTGTGCTCGATAGACCGGTTGAGTCAGCGTAAACGTGTAGTTGGCATTGCTGATTGAGCGGGTATAGGCCGAACTGGTGTTCCCAGAGCGTGGCTCTACATCGTAATTCGCGCGTGTGGCGTAACCGGTGAGGTTGAGCGTGGGTAACACGCCTGCCAGACCCTGCGGCAGTTTTTCGATGCCCGCTTGTAAGGCATAACGTGCGGCAGAATATTGTGCATCGTAGGCACGCGCATCGCGATAAACCTGCAACAGGTCTTCGGCGGCTGCCTGACTGGCAAAAGCGGTAGCGATAGCAGCGATAAGCAAACGGCGTTTCATGGAAATCCCAGTGGCGAGAATGACGTCGAATAAAAATTAATAAGTCGGCATGGCGGGGTCGACCTTGAGCGCCCACGCGTTGACGCCCCCCGTGAGGTTATAGACCTGAGAGAAGCCATGTTGTTGCAAATAGTTGGCCACCTGCATGCTGCGCCCGCCGTGGTGACAGATCACCACCGTTTGCGCTTGTCGATCGAGCGTATCGATCTGTGCCGGAATGGTGTTCATCGGAATCAAGGTTGCGCCAGCAATATGCGCGGTTTCAAATTCCCAAGGTTCGCGCACGTCGAGTAAAACGGGCGCAGGACGCGCGGCATCATTGAGCCAGGCGTGTAACTCGGTGGGCGTGATGGTGTTCATGTGAATTGAAAGCGCGGTGCTTGCATGGCATTAGCGAGCGGTGTGAGCATCGTATCGAACAAGTCTGTTTCTGTATGACCACCCGCTGCATCGCTGGTATACAAACGTGCCACCATGATGGGGGCATCGCCAACCACCGCGAACAAACGCCCGCCTGGTACGAGCTGGGCCAGCAATTCATTCGGCAGAATAGGAATCGAACCACCGAGCACAATGGCATCGTAGGGCGCGTGATCTGCCCAACCGCGCGAGGCATCACCCGTAACGAGCTGTACATTGTCGATGCCATGACGCGCGAGATTGTTGCGTGCAAACGCAGCCAACGTTGGATTGATTTCGACGGAAACAACCTGGGCTGCACGATGCGCGAGTAACGCGGTGAGATAACCGCTGCCAGTGCCTACCTCAAGAACGCGATCCGATTTTTTTAAATGCAAGGCTTGCAAAATGCGCGCTTCAACGCGTGGCGCTAACATGTGCGCGCCATGTCGCGTATCGGCTTCGAGCGGGATTTCTAGATCGGTGAACGCCAGCGCGCGGTGGACTGAGGGCACAAACTGCTCGCGTGGCACGACGTAAAGTAAATCGAGCACAGATTGGTCGAGCACGTCCCACGGACGAATTTGTTGCTCAACCATATTGAATCGGGCTTGTTCGATGTTCAAGGCTGCGGATGCGGTCATGGGTCACTCAACCATTCTTCAAGCTGGGCTTGGAGCGGGATTCGGCGGAACACCGAGCGGAACTGACTAGTTTACCAAAGCGCTGCCGAGCGGGGGATATTTACGCCTATAATCAGAAGGATGTCAGCGTAGGGGTCCTGTTTGGCCTGGTTGGATCGGGCGGACGGGTGAGAGAGTCCCTTTGAACCTGATGCGGGTAATGCCGCCGCAGGGAAGCGTTGGCCGGCGGGTGCAGGTACCCGACGCCTCCGCGCTCCTGTGGCCTTTTAAAGGAGCTATTGATGAACGCCAATCCTAAATTTCTTGCCGCCACCGCACAGGTGGACGCCGCTGCGGTCTCACCGCTACCCAATTCGCGCAAGGTCTATGTCACCGGCTCGCGTCCAGACATTCGGGTGCCGATGCGGGAAATTTCTCAATCCGACACGCCGGCCATGATGGGCGGCACGGCAACCGCAGAAAAAAATCCGCCAATTTGGGTCTATGACACCTCGGGCCCGTATAGCGACCCTGCCGTCAATATCGATATTCGCTCGGGCTTACCGTCGGTGCGTGGCGCTTGGATTGAGGCGCGTGGCGATAGCGAGCAGCTCGATGGCCCCAGTTCGGTGTTTGGTGTGGAGCGTTTAAAAGATCCTAAGTTGGCTGAATTACGTTTTAACTTGGGGCGTAAACCGCGCCGTGCCAAGGCCGGCATGAATGTGACGCAAATGCATTACGCGCGTCGCGGCATCATTACGCCAGAAATGGAATACATCGCGATACGTGAGCAACTACAACGCGAGCAATATCTCGCGAATTTAAAAAATACGGGCCCCAACGGCGCTAAGTTGGCTGAGCTGATGATGCGACAGCACCGTGGCCAGGGGTTTGGTGCGGTGATCCCCGAACACATTACGCCCGAGTTTGTGCGTAGCGAAGTGGCGCGTGGTCGCGCGATTATTCCGGCCAACATCAATCACCCTGAAGTTGAGCCAATGATCATCGGCCGAAATTTTCTAGTCAAAATCAACGCCAATATTGGTAACTCGGCGGTGTCTTCATCGATTGGCGAAGAGGTCGAAAAAATGACTTGGTCGATTCGCTGGGGCGGTGACACGGTGATGGATTTGTCGACCGGCAAACATATTCATGAAACGCGCGAATGGATTTTGCGTAATTCGCCTGTGCCGATTGGGACGGTGCCAATTTACCAAGCGCTAGAAAAAGTCGATGGCAAGGCCGAAGAACTCACTTGGGAAATGTTTCGCGACACACTGATTGAACAAGCAGAACAAGGCGTGGATTACTTTACCGTGCATGCAGGCGTTCGCTTGCAATACGTGCCGCTGACCGCCAAACGTATGACGGGCATCGTCTCGCGCGGTGGATCGATCATGGCCAAGTGGTGTTTAGCGCATCACAAAGAAAATTTTCTATACACGCACTTTGAAGAGTTGTGCGAGACCATGCGTGCTTATGATGTGTCGTTTTCATTGGGCGATGGTTTGCGCCCAGGCTCGGTCTGGGATGCCAACGATGAAGCGCAGCTCGGTGAACTAAAAACTTTGGGCGAGCTCACGCAAGTGGCATGGAAGCACGATGTGCAGGTCATGATTGAAGGCCCCGGACACGTGCCGATGCAGCTGATCAAAGAAAATATGGATAAGCAACTCGAGTGGTGCGATGAAGCGCCGTTCTATACCTTGGGCCCGCTCACCACCGACATTGCGCCCGGTTACGATCACATCACCTCAGCAATTGGTGCAGCACAAATCGGTTGGTATGGCACGGCGATGTTGTGTTACGTCACCCCCAAAGAGCATTTGGGTTTGCCTAACAAAAAAGACGTCAAAGACGGCATCATGGCCTACAAAATTGCGGCGCATGCGGCCGATCTTGCGAAAGGTCATCCGGGAGCGCAAATTCGCGATAACGCGGTGTCCAAAGCGCGCTTCGAATTTCGTTGGGAAGACCAATTCAATTTGGGTTTAGATCCAGACACCGCACGTGAATTTCACGATGAAACCTTACCCAAAGATTCGGCCAAGGTCGCGCATTTTTGTTCGATGTGCGGCCCACATTTTTGCTCGATGAAAATTACCCAAGACGTGCGAGACTACGCAGAAAAACAAGGCGTATCAGCGCAAGATGCATTGAACAAAGGGATGGAAGAAAAATCGATCGAATTTATCAAAAAGGGCGCGCAGATTTATCACAAGCAATAATTGCGTCGCGCTGATGATGAAACCAGTGATCAACGTTTTTTGAGGGCACGTGATGTCAGAGCAAAGTTTGCGCGGTCGCTGCGCGGTGGTGACCGGTTCCACAAGTGGCATCGGTTTGGGCTTGGCCACTCGCTTGGCGCAAGCCGGTGCAAATGTCATGTTGAATGGCATGGGCGACGCAGCCGAGATTGCGCGTATTCAGCAATCGCTCACCGCGTTGGATGTGAAGGTGGCTTATCACGGCGCGGACATGACGCGTCCCACAGAAATTGCGGACTTAATTGCAACGGCTGAAAAAGAATTGGGTGCGGTTGATGTGCTCGTGAGTAATGCCGGCGTTCAACACGTGGCTCCGGTGGCTTCTTTTCCGGATGCGCAATGGGAACGCATCATTTCAATTAATCTATCTGCGGCCTTTTATGGCGCCAAAGCAGCGCTGCCCGGCATGCTTGCACGAGGTTGGGGACGGATCATCAATATTGCATCGGTGCACGGGTTGGTCGCATCTGCAAATAAATCCGCTTACGTTGCAGCCAAGCACGGTGTCGTTGGTTTGACCAAAGTCATCGCACTCGAAACCGCCGAAACGCCTGTCACATGTAATGCGATTTGCCCAGGTGGGGTGCTCACGCCATTGGTCGATCAACAAATTCGTGCGCGCGCGAAATCTGAAGGTAAAACCTACGAAGCTGCGAAGCTCGAATTGGTTGGCGAAAAACATCCATCAAAAGAATTTGTGACCCCAGAGCAGTTGGCAGACTTGGCGTTATTTTTATGTTCGCCAGGCGCTGCGCAAATGCGCGGTCAAGCGTTGGCGATGGATGGTGGCTGGACCGCGCAATAACGCGCATTCAAGAAAGCATGATTGATGCATGAGTTGATTGCCGCGCTGATTCTTGGTGTCGTTGAAGGGCTCACAGAATTTCTGCCGATCTCGAGTACAGGGCATTTAATTTTGGCGGGTGCCTTACTTGGTGTGGATGATGAGCGTGGCAAAGTATTTTTCATGGTCATCCAAACAGGCGCCATGCTGGCCATCGTTTGGGAATATCGTCTGCGTTTTGCACAGGTGCTGCGTGGCGTATTGATGCATCGCGATCCGCTTGCGTTGCGGTTTGTCATCAATGTGCTGATTGCATTCATGCCTGCGGCGGTATTGGGTGTGTTGTTTGGCAAACTCATCAAAGCGCAGTTATTTGCACCGGTGCCTGTGGCCTGCGCGTTCATTGTTGGTGGTTTGATTATTTTGTGGGTCGAGCGACGCGAGCAATCGCCGCGCATTGAATCTGTCGATGCAATGACTTGGCGTGATGCGCTTAAGGTTGGATTTGCGCAAGCATTTGCGTTGATTCCGGGCACATCGCGTTCTGGCGCGACAATTATTGGTGGGATGCTATTTGGACTATCGCGTCGTGCGGCGACAGAATTTTCTTTTTTTCTTGCCGTGCCGACCTTGGTTGCGGCGGGTGCGTATGACTTAATCAAGCACCGCGATCTATTGAGCGCATCCGATCTCGGTCGCTTTTCGATTGGGTTTGCGGCAGCGTTTGTGTCTGCGTTTTTATGTGTGCGCTGGTTATTGCGTTACATTGCCACGCACGACTTTTGTGTGTTTGCTTGGTACCGCATCGTCTTTGGTCTGCTGGTGCTATTTAGCGCTTGGCGCGGTTGGTTGACTTGGGGTCCAGCTTAGAGATCTAACTTAGGATTGCACCCAAGGTAAGCCAGCAGCGCGCCAACCACCTAACACGTTGCGTTGTCCCGCCGTGTTTTTATCTCCCTCAAAGCCTTGCAAGATATTCAAGGCCGCTTGATACCCAACGCCGGCCGCAGCAATCGCTGCATTGTGCGAGCGTCCACCAGAACGACACAAAAACATCACGGTGTGATCTTTAGGCACGAGCGATTGCAATTGCGTAAGAAAGTCCGGATTCGGCTGGCCGCCGGGCCATCTGTTCCATTCAATTGAGATGGCGCCTTCGATGCGCCCCACCCATTCAAGTTCTGCTGCTGTTCGCACATCGACCAGACGGGCACCTTGCAACATGAGTAAGTGTGCTTCGCTGGGTAAAACTGCTCCGGCATAGGGAAGCTTTGCCTCGCGGCCGCGTTGTTGGGCTTGTTGCAGGAGGGTCGTGGCTTGATCCAAAAGAGTACCCCGTCGTCTAAAAAAGGGTTTAAATGTCGGTAAGAGTAAATTATAGTCGCGGCTCCAGAATCCCATTTGCACCAAAACAATGCAACTTAAAGGCAACGCGCATTATTTTGGTGCAAATCAATGCTCCGGCCAACAAGGTAGAATGTGCGTTGCACCGCGCGGCGGCAGCACGCTTGCGAGGTCTGTTGTTTGGCATGGAAACTGCTCGAATTAACGGGCTCAAATCAACATCAATTACCCTCCCCCTTTTTGCAGCATATTCGTTCTATTCGTTCACTTACCCCTCCAGGAGATTTGAAGATGGCTATGTCGCCAGCCGATGTAATCAAGATGGCCAAGGAAAAGGAAGTCAAGTTCGTCGACTTCCGCTTTACAGACACTCGCGGCAAGGAGCAGCACGTGTCTGTTCCGGCGCGCTACTTCACCATGGAAAAATTTGAAGAAGGCCATGCCTTCGACGGCTCATCGATTGCTGGTTGGAAAGGCATTCAAGCATCCGACATGTTGCTGATGCCCGATGCGAGCACAGCCCGTATCGACCCGTTTACCGATGAAGTGGTGTTGAATATTAATTGCGATGTCATCGAGCCTAGCGATGGCACGCCGTATGACCGTTGCCCACGCGGCATCGCCAAGCGGGCTGAGGCTTATCTCAAATCTTCAGGCATTGGTGACGTGGCCTATTTTGGTCCTGAACCAGAGTTCTTTGTTTTTGATGGCGTGACCTGGCAAGTGGATATGTCGGGTAGCTCGGTGAAGATTCGTTCTGAAGAAGCCTCGTGGTCATCGAACATCGACTATGAGTCGGGCAACATGGGTCATCGCGCGCCAGTCAAAGGCGGCTACTTTCCGGTTCCCCCCGTCGACACCATGCAGGATCTGCGCAATGCCATGTGTATCGCGCTTGAGCAGCAAGGCGTTGAAGTCGAGGTGCATCACCACGAGGTGGCAGCGCAAGGTCAGTGTGAAATCGGTACGAAATTTGCGCCGCTGGTTCAGCGCGCAGATTGGCTGCAAATTCTGAAGTACACGGTGTGGAATGTGGCTGCCTCGTATGGCAAGACCGCGACCTTTATGCCTAAGCCAGTGGTTGGTGACAACGGTTCGGGTATGCACGTGCACCAGTCCGTATGGAAGGGCGGCAAAAACTTGTTTGCTGGTAACGGCTACGCCGGTTTATCAGAGTTCGCCTTGCATTACATCGGTGGCATCATCAAGCACGCCAAAGCACTCAATGCAATCACCAATCCTGGAACCAACAGCTACAAGCGTTTGGTGCCTGGATATGAGGCGCCGATCAATCTCGCCTACTCGGCACGTAATCGCTCAGCGTCTTGCCGTATTCCGTATGTGGCCAGCGATAAAGCGCGTCGTGTCGAAGTGCGTTTCCCAGATCCAACCGCAAACCCCTACATGGCGTTTGCAGCCATGCTGATGGCCGGATTAGATGGCGTGCAAAATAAAATTCATCCCGGTGATCCAATCGACAAGAACTTGTACGATTTGCCGCCGGAAGAAGCCGCCAAAGTGCCGACGGTTTGCCACTCATTGGATCAGGCCCTCGATGCGTTGGATAAAGATCGCGCCTTCTTAACCAAAGGTGGTGTGTTCTCGGATGACTTTATTGATTCTTACATCGCACTCAAGATGGAAGAAGTCACCCGCTTCCGCATGACCACCCACCCGGTGGAATTTGATATGTACTACAGCGCGTAAGTTGCGTTGACTGATGCGCTGCTCGGCGAATTGTCCGGTGGCGCGTCAGGCACAGAAAAAGGACGGGATTCCCGTCCTTTTTCTTTTGTTAAAACGCCACCGGCACCTGGCCTAACTCAAATACACTGGGTGGATTCCATTGGAACCTTCACTCCATGTTTACTGTTCAATGTCACGCACGGTTCGGGTTGCAGACGCGACGGTACTTACCGCTCGCCTGCCTGATCGGTGGCTTGATTGCGCCGACGCTACTGTGTGGCGCCGAGATGTTGTCGCTTTGGCGTTGCATCGACGCGCAAGGTCAGCAGACGTTGACCAGCCAAAAAGAAGATACCAAGGGCAAATCGTGTCAGTTGCTTTATCACCAGCGCAACACTGTGCCGACAAAACCCAGCGCCCTGAGCACCAGTGCCAGCCTCGACACACGCTCTGTTGCCACGCTTGTTGTCCCGAGCAACGGTTTTCCGCGCGAAAGTGGACAAGACCGAGCCAATGCGCGCTTACGTCAGCGGCAAGCAATCGAGGCCGAATTACAAGGCGAGGCGTTAGTGCTTGCGCGCGCACGCAAGGAGCTCAGCGAACAAGAAGTGTTGGTTGCCGCTGTCGATCGCTCGACCGTTGGCAACGAAATGCGCTTACAACGTTATCGCGACAATGTTCGGATGCACGAACGCAACGTCGAGGATTTGCGTCGCGAATTGGACAAGTTGAAGTAAGCGCGTCGCTCCTGCGTTGTATGCGGGGGCGGCTGTGATCGACGAAAAATTTGCTGGCTTAGAGTTACTGCCCTCGGCAGTCATGGTCCTTGATCGAACCTTGGTGGTGCGTTATGCCAACCCTGCATGCGAGAGTTTGCTAGAAACTGGCGTACGCAGTTTGTTGGGGCAGCCGTTTTTGCCCATGATGGCTGAAGCCGATGCGCTTGGAGAGATGCTCAAAGAAGCGCTCACCAATCATTGGAGTTACGCCGCCCACACCGTCAGTTACTTACGCGTTGGGCAAGAGCCTTTAGCGCTGATCGTCACGGCGGCGCGCTTAGATTTAGAAGCCACGCCACTCTTACTGGAACTGCGTCCGATCGAGCAGGCGCTGCGTATTGCACGCGAAGAGCGCATGCTCGATTTACAAACCGCCAATCGCGAGCTGATTCGTAATCTCGCGCACGAAATTAAAAATCCCTTGGGTGGATTACGCGGCTCGGCTCAACTGCTTGAGCGCGAACTCGATAAAGCCGAGCTGCGCGAATATACCCAAGTCATCATCAAAGAGGCCGATCGATTACAAGCCTTGGTCGATCGCCTGCTGACCCCGCATCGCACGCCACGCTTGGCGCCGCTCAACATCCACGAAATTCTTGAGCGTGTACGTAGCTTGGTATTGGCAGAATTTTCAAGTGGTGTGGCAATACGCCGAGATTACGACATCAGCTTGCCCGATGTGGTGGGTGATCAAGAGCAACTGATTCAAACCGTACTCAATGTGGTGCGTAACGCGGCGCAAGCGCTAATTGGTGGGGCACCGGTCGGCGGCACCATCACACTGCGCACACGCGTTGCACGTCAAATTACCATCGTCAGGCAACGCCATAAGCTGGCACTAGAATTGCAAGTCATCGATGACGGTCCTGGAGTTCCGGAAAGTATCCGCGATCGAATCTTTAACCCGCTTGTGTCCGGACGCGACGGGGGAAGCGGCTTGGGTTTGTCGTTAGCGCAAACGTTTATTCAGTATCACCACGGCATGATTGTTTGCGACAGCCGACCCGGACGTACGGTATTCACGATGTTGCTGCCCTTAGACTAGCGTTTGGAACCCCATGAAGCCTGTCTGGATAGTCGATGATGATCGCTCAATACGTTGGGTGTTTGAAAAAGCCTTAACACGCGAGTCGATTGCATTTCGTTGTTTTAGTTCGGCCGCTGAAGCGCTGACCGCTTTGCAAGCCGAAGTCCCCCAAGTGTTGGTGTCGGATATCCGGATGCCTGGCCCATCCGGTCTGGAGCTTTTACAGACAGTCAAAGCACAGCATCCTGCACTACCTGTCATTGTCATGACTGCGTACTCAGATCTGGAATCGGCTGTGGCGGCGTTTCAAGGCGGGGCGTATGAATATCTGCCAAAGCCGTTCGATGTTGATCAAGCGGTGGATCTCATTCGTCGCGCAATCGATGAAAGTCAACGCGAAACCGGCGCGACAGAGCCCATTGAAGACACCCCCGAAATTCTTGGTCAAGCGCCAGCGATGCAAGAAGTATTTCGTGCGATTGGTCGTCTTGCACAATCGAGCGCTACCGTTTTAATTACTGGTGAATCAGGGTCTGGTAAAGAATTAGTGGCGCGTGCATTGCATCGACATAGCGCGCGTGCGTCCAAGCCGTTTGTCGCGATTAACACCGCCGCGATGCCTAAAGATTTGCTGGAATCCGAATTGTTTGGACATGAGCGTGGTGCGTTTACTGGTGCGCAAGTGCAGCGTCGAGGGCGTTTTGAGCAAGCCGAAGGGGGCACGCTATTTCTTGATGAAATCGGAGACATGGCGCCCGATTTACAAACGCGCTTGTTACGTGTGTTGTCTGACGGCCATTTTTACCGCGTCGGTGGACATCAACAAATCAAAGCCAATGTGCGCGTGATCGCTGCCACACATCAACATCTTGAGGCACGTGTTCGTGAAGGCGCATTTCGCGAAGATTTATTTCATCGACTCAACGTGATTCGTATCCGCTTACCATCGATGCGCGAACGGCGAGAAGACATTCCGCTGCTGACCCGGCACTTTCTCACGCGCAGTGCTGCGCAATTGGGTGTGGATGCAAAACGCTTGTCTGAAGAAGCGCTCGGCTATATTTCACGATTAGATTTTCCGGGCAATGTGCGTCAACTAGAAAATCTCTGTCATTGGATCACGGTGATGGCACCCGGTCAGGTGGTGGATGTGGCTGACTTGCCAGCCGAATTTCGTGAAACTTCGGCCACACCCGGTGCCGCCGATTGGATTGCTGCACTTGAGCACGAAGTCGAACAACGCTTGGGGCGCGGTGAAACAGGCATTCTTGATGTGTTGGGTCGGCAGTTTGAAAAATCACTCATTGAACGGGCGTTAATTCGTACAGGTGGGCGGCGTATCGAAGCTGCCTCCTTACTTGGCATGGGGCGCAACACCATCACCCGCAAAATTCAAGAGCTGGGTGTAGAAGACCCCAGCGCTGCTTGAGCGATTATTCCGTGAAGGTGGCGATCACAGGCGTGTGATCGCTCGGTCGTTCAAGTTTGCGTGGTGCACGATCGATGTGCACTTCACGACATCGCGTGGCCAGCGCGGCCGATGCCAACACATGGTCAATGCGTAAGCCGGCATTGCGTCGAAAACCCATCATGCGGTAATCCCACCAAGAGAACATTTTTTCTTCTTGTGGAAACAACCGAAACGTATCCACCAACCCAAGCGAGAGTAACTGTTGCCAAGCGGTTCGCTCTTGCGTCGACACCAGCACTTGGCCTTCCCATGCTTTGGGGTCGTGTACGTCGCGATCTTCTGGCGCGATATTAAAGTCGCCAGCCACGGCGAGTTGCGTATGGACGGTGAGGTCTTTGGCAAGGGTTCGTTGAAGTGCAGAAAACCAGCCGAGCTTGTAGACAAATTTATCTGAGTCAAGCGCCTGACCGTTCGGGCAGTACACGCACATCACACGAATACCTTGTACGGTTGCGGTAATGACGCGACGTTGTTCGTCAACATAATCGTCAAGGCCTAAACGAACATCACTGATCGCGTCACGCGACAAAATCGCGACACCGTTATAAGTTTTTTGCCCAGAGACAACGGCGTGATAGCCAGCCGCTTTAATTTCAGCGTGTGGAAATTTTTCATCTTCTAGCTTGAGCTCTTGTAAGCAGAGCACATCAGGCTGCGCGCTGCTCAGCCAGTCGAGCAAATGCGGTAAACGCACCTTGAGTGAGTTGACATTCCAAGTGGCGATTTTCATGCGCTCGTCGTTTGTATACCGTGATGACGCAACAATGCATCGACTTGTGGTTCGCGTCCACGAAAAGCGCGAAACGATTCTGCTGCTGGTCGACTACCACCAACGGCCAGCACTTCATCGCGAAACCTTGCGCCGGTTTGTGGATCAAGCACCCCGGCCCGATCACGACATTCTTCAAACGCAGCAAACGCATCCGCAGACAACACTTCTGCCCATTTATAGCTGTAGTAGCCCGCGGCGTAACCCCCAGCAAAAATATGCGAGAAATTATTTGGAAAGCGATTCCACGGCGGTGGTGTCATCACCGCAACGCGTGCACGCACGGCATCGAGGACTGCTTGGGCGCTAGGGATCTGTTCGGCGTTGGCATGACGATGGAGCTCCATGTCGAACATTGAAAATTCAATTTGCCGCAACATGGCTAAACCGGATTGGAAATTTTTTGCTGCGCACATACGATCAAACAACACGCGTGGCAACGCAGCCCCCGTGTCGACGTGACCGGTCATGTGCTTGAGAACTTCCCATTCCCAGCAAAAATTTTCCATAAACTGGCTGGGTAGTTCGACGGCATCCCATTCCACGCCGTTGATACCTGCCACACCAAGATCCTCAACGCGTGTGAGTAAATGATGCAAGCCGTGACCAAACTCATGAAATAGCGTGATCACATCGTCGTGCGTAAACAGGGCAGGCTTACCACCGACGGGGCCAGAGAAATTACAATTCAAATACGCCACGGGTGTTTGGATGCCCTGCGCGGTACGACGCCGTGTGATGGCGTCATCCATCCAAGCGCCCCCGCGTTTTGTGTCGCGTGCATACAAATCAAGATAAAACTGCCCGATGCGCTGACCGTGCGTGTCGCGTATCTCAAAAAAACGCACATCTGCATGCCACACCGGCGCTTGGCTTCGATCGGTGATTTCATGAATATGAATACCAAACAGCGTTTCGACGAGCTTGAACATGCCTGGTACGACACGCGTTTCAGGAAAATATTGCTTCACTTCGTGATCTGAAAACGCATAGCGTTGCTCGCGTAATTTTTCGGAAGCAAAGGTGACATCCCACGCTTCGAGCGTGTCTAAGCCCAAGCTTGTTTGTGCAAAGTCGCGCAACTCAGCCAAGTCTTTTTCTGCATGCGGTCGAGCGCGTGTTGCAAGATCGTTTAAAAAACCTAACACCTCATCGGGTGATTTCGCCATCTTTGAGACCAAAGAGACTTCGGCAAAATTTTTATAACCCAGTAAATGCGCTTCTTCGACGCGTAACGATAGGATACGTGTAATGAGTGGCGTGTTATCCCAATCAGGTTTACCAAATTCCGATGCGCGGGTCGCATTGGCACGATACAAGGCGGCGCGTAATTCGCGGTCTTCTGCGTACTGCATCACCGGGAAATACGACGGCATGTGCAACGTAAATTTCCAACCGGGTTGTTCAGCCGCACTGGCGGCTTCGCGGGCTGCGGTACGTGCATCCTCGGGTAATCCAGCCAGACGTTGTTCATCCTCAATGACGATCGACCAATCATTCGTTGCATCGAGTACGTTCTCAGAAAATTTGGCCGACAGTGCTGCGAGCTCAGCTTGAATTTCGCTGTACCGTGGTTTCACGGCGTCGAGGAGTTCGGCTCCACCCAAACGAAAATCGCGCAAGGCGTTGTCGACTTGTTTTTTACGCGGCGCAGTTAACGTGTCAAATGCGGTGCTACTACGCAACGTTTTGTATTTTTCGAACAGCACCGTGTTTTGTCCCAGCGCCGTCCAATAGGCAGTGATGGCGGGTAAATTGGCGTTATAAGCTTCGCGCAACGGTGGTGTGTCCATCACTGAATGCAAATGCGAGACCTGTCCCCAGGCACGCGACAGACGCTCGTTGGCATCTTCAAGTGGCTGAATAAACGCTTCCCATGTGGATGGAATGTTGGGTTGGGTGATTTGTGCGACGACTGCTTGTGCTTCACTGAGCAATTGAGTGATCGCCGGAGTGACGTGTTCGGCACGTAATTCGGCGTAGCGGGGTAAACCAGAAAAATCGAGTAGCGGGTTCATGCGTGTTCCGTTCAATCAAAAAAATCGCCAATGGCTCCTACACAACCGCCAAAAGCTCAGCGTTTATCGGTGCGTCACGTTGCAATAGCGGCGCGACGGCGTAGGGGGATCGAACTTAGGCTTGCGCCGCGCGTAATGTGTTTGCAACGAGCATCGCCACCGTCATCGGCCCCACACCTCCGGGTACAGGTGTGATGCTGCCAGCGACCTGGCACACCGCATCGAAGTCAACATCGCCAACCAGTTGTCCTGCGGCATTGCGATTAATGCCAACATCAATCACACAGGCACCCGGTTTGACCATCTCAGCCCGCACTAAACCAGCGCGACCGACGGCGGCAATCAAAATATCTGCACGCCGGGCTTCCGTGGCGAGATCCTTGGTTCTTGAGTGACAAATGGTGACGGTGGCATCGTTCTGCAAGAGCAGTAACGCGAGCGGCTTGCCCACCACATTGCTGCGCCCCAGCACAACGGCGTGTTGGCCCGCGAGAGCAATGCCTTCTTGCGCCAATAAATACATGACCCCCGCAGGCGTGCAGGGAACAAAACCAGGACGTCCTTGCAGCAACGCACCAGCGCTGCTGGCATGAAAGCCATCGACATCTTTACTGGGCGCAATCGCCTCGAGGACGGCTTGTGCATCGATGTGTGCAGGCAAAGGCAGTTGTACCAAAATGCCATGCACCGCAGGGTTGTGATTGAGTGCAGCAATTTCATCGAGCAACGCGCGTTGCGTGACCTGTTCGGCAAGCTCGATCTTTGTTGAGCGCACGCCAGTTTCGGCGCAAGCAGCCAGCTTATTGCGCACATAAGCACGTGAGGCGGGATGGTCACCAACGATAATGACCGCTAACCCAGGGTGGATACCGCGTGCTGCAAGCGCGTCGACTTGTGCAGCCAATTGCGCACGCAGGCTTGCCGCATGCTTTTTTCCATCGATTAATCGTGCATTCATCGCCGAATTTTATCACTGCTGCTATTGCGTCACAGAGGGCGATATTTTATATTTGCCGGGTGTGTTCTCAGGCGAGGGTAACTGCGACAAGAGGCTGCCAAATTCGCCATCCTTACCGCCACATTTTGCATCGATTCGCACCGCGGCGCGTTGTTGAGTCGTTGAGTCGCAGAGACGTTGAGTCACTGAGTTATTTTTATTTAGTCGGTCTTATTTAGTTGGTCCTAGTTAGTTGGTTATTTTTTTGCGCAGTCCGTGTCGAGTTCTCGTTTTTAGTTCTACCTAATTTAGTCCCACCATCGTCCCACTAACGGATTCACCCGCAGACGCAACTGCTTCTGCATTTTATCTGGGTGAATCTGCTCTCGACGACAACGTGTGCGTTCTGCATCCACAAGAAGCGGATCGCGCGTCTGTCTGACGGAACAAGCCACAAGCTGGAGAATCCATGTCTGCTTTACCTCAGTCCCCCGCAGCGAACGATCCTGATTCATCCGAAACACAAGAATGGCTCGATGCGCTTGAAGCGGTCATCGAGCGCGAAGGCGCCGAACGCGCCCATTTCTTGCTCGAACAACTTGTAGATAAAGCGCGACGCTCTGGTGCGTATTTGCCTTATCGTGCGCAAACCGCTTACATCAATACCATTCCGCCGCATCTTGAAGCGCGCTCACCTGGTGACCCTGCGCTTGAAGAACGAATTCGTTCGTACACGCGATGGAATGCCATGGTGATGGTGGCTCGTGCCAATAAAGCGGAAGGCGACCTGGGCGGACACATTGCCAGCTTTGCGTCGGTTGGCACTTTATTTGGTGTTGGCTTCAATCACTTTTGGCATGCGCCAACGGCTGATCACGGTGGCGACTTAATTTATTTTCAAGGCCACTCCGCTCCAGGCATATACGCACGTGCTTTGCTTGAAGGACGAATTTCGCCAGAGCGTCTAGATAATTTTCGACGTGAAGTCGATGGCAAAGGCGTCTCCTCTTATCCGCATCCTTGGTTGATGCCCGATTTTTGGCAGTTTCCCACGGTGTCGATGGGACTGGGTCCCTTGCAAGCAATTTATCAAGCGCGCTTTTTAAAATATCTGCATGCGCGTGGATTGGCCGACACAGCCAAACGCAAAGTGTGGGTGTTTTGTGGCGATGGCGAAATGGATGAGCCCGAGTCGCTTGGCGCAATTGGTATGGCCGCGCGTGAAAAGCTCGATAACTTGATTTTTGTGGTGAATTGCAACTTGCAGCGCCTCGATGGTCCGGTGCGTGGTAACGGAAAAATTATTCAAGAGCTCGAAGGCGAGTTTCGTGGTTCGGGCTGGAACGTCATCAAACTGATTTGGGGTTCGTATTGGGATCCGCTGATCGCGCGCGACAAAGACGGCATTCTTCTGAAGGTCATGGAAGACACCGTGGATGGCGAATATCAAAACTTTAAAGCCAATGATGGTGCGTTTGTACGCAAGCACTTTTTTGGAAAGCATCCCAAGTTGCTCGAGATGGTTTCGCGTATGAGCGATGACGATATCTGGCGCTTAAATCGTGGTGGTCATGACCCACACAAGATCTATGCAGCCTACGCGGCAGCCACGGCGCATCAAGGTCAGCCGACGGTGATTTTGGCCAAGACCATTAAGGGGTATGGGTTGGGCAAACAGGGTCAAGCACAAAACCCAACGCATCAACTCAAAAAATTGGATCTCGATACGATTCGAGGATTCCGCGATCGGTTTAACGTCCCCATTCCAGACGATCAACTTGAGTCGTTGCCGTTTTATATCCCACCTGCTGATTCGCCCGAAATGAAATATTTGCACGAGCGTCGTGCAGCCTTGGGTGGTTATTTGCCGCAGCGTCGTCGTCAGGCGGCGCACACCTTGCCAGCCCCTGCGTTAAGTGCGTTTGAGCAAGTCACCAAAGGCACGGGTGAAGGTCGCGAAATGTCGACCACCATGGCCTTTGTGCGTATTTTGACTGCGTTGTTACGTGACAAAGCGCTCGGTAAAAAAATCGTGCCGATTGTGCCCGATGAAGCGCGCACCTTTGGTATGGAAGGAATGTTCCGGCAACTCGGGATTTACTCTTCCGAAGGACAAAAATATACGCCCGTCGATAAAGATCAGGTGATGTACTACCGCGAAGATGCTGCGGGCCAGATTTTGGAAGAAGGTATCAATGAAGCCGGTGCATTTTCGTCGTGGATTGCGGCAGCAACTGCGTATTCCACCACCGGTGTAAACATGATTCCGTTCTACATCTTTTATTCGATGTTTGGGTTGCAACGCATTGGTGATTTGGCGTGGGCTGCAGCCGATCAACGCGCACGCGGATTTGTGTTGGGTGCAACTGCAGGTCGAACCACACTCAACGGCGAAGGCTTGCAGCACGAAGATGGCCACTCGCACGTGCTCTCGTCAGTCATTCCTAACTGTATTTCGTATGACCCGACGTTTGCCTACGAACTGGCGGTCATTATTCAGCGTGGCTTGCAGCGCATGGTCGAACAACAAGAGGACGTGTTCTATTACATCACCTTGATGAATGAGAACTACGAGCATCCTGCATTACCTGAAGGCGTTGAAGACGGTATTTTGCGTGGTTTGTATTTGTTGCGTCCAAGCGTTGCCAAAGCAAAACATCGCGTACAACTTTTAGGTTCAGGCACTATCTTGCGCGAAGTGATTGCTGCAGCCGATTTGCTTGAAAAAGATTGGGGTGTGGCCGCCGATGTGTGGAGTGCAACGAGCTTCACCGAATTGCGTCGTGACGGATTGGCCTGCGAGCGTTGGAATTTGTTGCATCCAGAAGAAAAACCGCGCGTTGCGTATGTCACGCAAACCCTGACTGCACATGCCGGCCCGATTGTGGCTGCCTCTGATTACATGAAAATTTTTGCCGATCAGATTCGACCCTTTATGCCGGCCGATCGACGTTATCGCGTGTTAGGCACCGATGGATTTGGACGCTCCGACACGCGCGCAAAGTTACGTCACTTCTTTGAAGTGAATCGCTACTTTGTGGTGATTGCCGCACTTAAGTCGCTTGCCGAAGATGGGCTGATCAAACCCAAACTCGTGAGTGAGGCCATCAACAAATACGGCATCGACATCAACAAAGCCGATCCGACCACCGTTTAATTGCGTCATCCGCAACGCAAGGTTGTGGATGCGCGTATCGCTTGTAGAGGTCTTATGGCAGCAACTCAAGAAGTACGTGTACCCGACATCGGTGATTTCAAAGAAGTCGCGGTGATCGAAATATTGGTCAAGGTTGGTGATCACGTTGAACCAGAAACATCGTTGATTACCGTTGAGTCCGACAAAGCCACGATGGAAATTCCGTCGCCCACTGCCGGTGTTGTGCGAGAAATCAAACTCGCGGTAGGCGACAAAGTTGCTGAAGGCTCGTTGGTGTTAATGCTTGAAGCCGATGTCGGCCAAGCGGCATCTCCTGCGGCGCCATCTGCACCAGCCCCTGCACCAGCATCAGCACCTAAACAAAGTCAGCCTGCACCCAGCGCTCCGGTTCAAACCAACGCACCACCCGCGGCACCGGCGGCAGTGACCTCGATGGCCTCTGCGGGTCGACCGGTCCCACGCGAACCCAGAGATGCGTTGCAGACCACGCCGCATGCGAGTCCGTCGGTGCGCAAATTTGCACGCGAGTTAGGTGTGGATTTACATGCCGTGACTGGGACCGGTCCGAAGGGACGTATTCAACAAGCCGATGTACAAGCGCTGGTGAAGTCGGTGATGTCTGGTGCAAGTGCTGCGCGATCAAGCGCGGGGCCTTCGTCGGCCAGCCCATTTAATTTGCCGGCGTGGCCGGAGGTTGATTTTGCGAAGTTTGGTCCGATCGAGTCGGTGGCTCTATCGCGGATTCAAAAATTATCCGGCCCTTATTTGCATCGCAATTGGGTGTCGATCCCACATATCACGCAGTTTGATGAAGCCGACATCACTGAGCTTGAAGCGTTTCGTAAAGACAGCGCGGGCCAAGCTGAAAAGCAAGGTCTCAAACTCACCATGTTGGCGTTCTTAGTGAAGGCCTGCGTGACGGCGCTCAAGCAGTTTCCGCAATTCAATGCAAGTTTGGAAAAGGGCGGCGAAAACGTCATCATCAAAAAATATTTTCATATTGGTGTGGCGGTGGATACCCCAGGTGGATTAGTGGTGCCTGTGGTACGTGATGCTGATCGCAAGGGCGTGTTCGATGTGGCTAAAGAGCTCGCCGAAATTTCACGCCTCGCGCGCGATGGCAAATTAAAAGCCGGTGATATGCAAGGCGGCACATTCTCGATCTCAAGTTTGGGTGGCATTGGTGGCACTGCATTTACGCCGATCATCAACGCGCCTGAGGTAGCGATTCTTGGCGTGTCTCGCTCGCAGATGCGTCCCGTGTGGAATGGGCGTGAATTTGCGCCGCGCTTGATGTTGCCTCTATCGTTGTCCTATGACCATCGCGTCATTGACGGGGCGGCCGGCGCGCGCTTCACCACGTATCTCACTTCGGTTCTTTCAGATATTCGTCGTTCGTTGTTGTAAAGCAACGAACGAATTTTTGTACAAGGTCGCCATGAGCGAAGCTATGCAAGTCAAGGTCCCGGATATCGGCGACTTCAAGTCGGTGGCAGTGATTGAAATTCTCGTGCAACCAGGCGAGACCATCACCAAAGAGCAATCGCTGATCAGTGTGGAATCGGACAAAGCAACCATGGAGATTCCATCGCCAGCTGATGGCATCGTGGGCGAGTTGCTGATCAACATCGGCGATAAAGTTTCAGAAGGTTCGCCGATCCTCACGCTGACAGTTGCAAGCGCGGCTGCTGAAAAACAACTGGCGCCCGCTAATGCCAAAGTCGCTGCGAGCACACCGAGTGTGAGTGCCACGCAAACCGGTCAAGGCGCAGCCACCGCAGCCACCCACACAGCCGCGCCGCACCCGATGCCAGTGGCTGCCTCAGAGGGTGCGCCAGCAGATATGGAGTGTGATGTGGTGGTGCTCGGTGCGGGCCCCGGAGGATATTCGGCTGCGTTTCGTGCGGCCGATTTAGGTCGACGCGTGATTTTGATTGAACGTTACGACACCTTAGGCGGTGTCTGTTTGAACGTCGGCTGTATTCCATCGAAAGCGTTGTTGCATGTCGCCGCAGTGGCCGATGAAGCACAGGCGCTTGCCGCCCACGGCATTCGCTTTGGTGCGCCACAAATCGATTTAGATGCGTTGCGTGGATGGAAGTCGCAAGTGGTGGGCAAACTCACCAACGGACTGGCGGGCATGGCCAAGGCGCGCAAAGTGAATGTGGTGCATGGCGTTGGTACCTTCACGGATGCCCATCACCTCAGCGTCGTGCGTGGTGCAGAGGTGAAGCGCATCCGCTTTACGCAAGCCATCATTGCCGCCGGATCGCAAGCTGCAAAAATTCCGGGATTTCCGGAGGATCCACGCATTGTCGACTCTACGGGTGCATTAGAACTGCGTGTCTTACCAAAACGTATGTTGGTGATTGGTGGCGGCATCATCGGATTAGAAATGGGTACGGTGTATTCCACCTTAGGTGCGCGGTTGGATGTGGTTGAAATGCAAGATGCGCTGATGTTGGGCCCTGATCGTGATCTGGTTGCGGTTTGGCACAAGCACAACGCCAAACGTTTTGATCACATCATGCTCAAAACGCGTACCTCTAAAGTGGAGGCAACGCCGCAAGGTATTCGTGTCACCTTTGAAGGCGAGCAGGCCCCGACAGAGCCGCAACTGTATGACCTGGTATTGGTCGCGGTGGGACGCACACCGAATGGCTTGCGTATCAACGCGCCAGCGGCGGGTGTGCAAGTTTCGGAACGCGGCTTTATTTCGGTGGACCAACAAATGCGCACCAACGTGCCGCATATTTTTGCCATTGGCGATATCGTTGGACAACCGATGCTTGCGCATAAAGCGGTGCATGAAGGCCATGTCGCTGCGGAAGCGGCCAGTGGAGAAAAATCGTATTTCGATGCGCGGGTGATCCCTGGCGTGGCTTACACCGATCCCGAGGTCGCTTGGGTCGGGTTGACTGAAGCCGAAGCGAAATCGCAAGGTATCAAGATTGGCGTTGGCAAGTTTCCTTGGGCGGCTTCAGGCCGAGCCATCGCCAATGGGCGTGATGAAGGCTTTACAAAGCTCGTGTTTGATGCCGATTCACACCGCATTTTGGGTGGTGGGATCGTCGGCACCGGGGCGGGTGATCTAATTAGTGAAGTGGCCTTAGCGATTGAAATGGGGGCGGATGCCGTGGATATCGGTCGCACGATTCATCCACATCCGACCTTAGGTGAATCCGTGGGCATGGCCGCAGAGCTATACGAAGGCGTGTGTACTGACTTGCCGCCGATCAAGCGAAAATAAATCCACCAAGCCAACATGGATCAAACGCAACTCAAGCAACAGGTCGCTAAGGCGGCGTTGGCCTACGTACCAGATGACGCAATTGTCGGTGTGGGTTCCGGCTCAACAGTGAATTGCTTCATTGATGCGCTGGCGACGATCAAGGGTCGTATTGATGGCGCGGTAGCCGCCTCCGAGGCGAGCGCGCAGCGTTTGCGTGATCACGGGATTCGTGTGTTTGATCTCAATGGCGTGAGTGAGTTGCCGGTGTACGTCGATGGTGCAGACGAAATCACCGAGCACTTACACATGATCAAAGGCGGCGGCGGGGCCTTAACGCGCGAAAAAATCATCGCAGCAGTAGCGAAAAAATTTATTTGTATTTGTGACGCCTCGAAACTCGTACCGATACTTGGCCGATTTCCTTTGCCCCTCGAAGTGATTCCGATGGCGCGTAGCTACGTCGGTCGTCGGCTGGTAGCGATGGGTGGAACGCCTGCCTTACGCGAAGGCTTTACCAGCGATAACGGCAACTTAATCCTAGATTGCCGCGGTCTCGATTTACGCGATCCACCCACGTTGGAGGGTGAGCTCAATCAGATCGCGGGGGTGGTGACCAATGGTGTGTTCGCACGCCGTCGGGCTGATGTGTTGTTGTTGGCGACAGCCGAAGGGGTCAGTACCCGACTCGCCAAGTCCTAGCGCAAATGCGATGGTCATCGGCGTGTCACATTGGGCATGCTAATCTCGCTCTTCGTCCCCACGATCTGAAGGCGCGCCGCAATGTCAGAGCATATTTCCAAGCAATTTGATGCCGAGCTTGAAAGCGTGCGTTCGCGCGTATTGCAAATGGGTGGGTTGGTTGAGCAACAAATCTTGCACGCTATGCAAGCGCTCATCAGCGGCGATATGGCCGCGATTGATCGGGTCATTACCGATGATCATCGTGTTAACGCAATGGAAGTTGAGCTGGATGAATCTTGCACACAAATCATCGCGCGACGCCAACCCGCCGCCGGAGACTTACGTCTGCTGATCGCCGTGATTAAAACCATCACCGATTTAGAACGTATTGGTGATGAAGCAGCAAAAATTGCCCGGATGGCTAAATTGATACACGCCGCGGGACAACAGCATATGCCACGTCTGGATTTATCGCATGTTGCGGATGGCGCGGTGCAATTGCTACGCCGCTCATTGGATGCGTTTGCGCGTCTTGATGTGATGGAGGCAATGACTGCGGTCAAGCAAGATGGCGCGATTGATGAAGAGTTTCGCGCCATCATGCGTCAACTGATCACCTTCATGATGGAAGATCCGCGGACTATTTCACGAGCACTTGAGATTTTGTTTATCGCAAAAGCCGTCGAACGGATCGGTGACCATGCAAAAAACATGGCCGAGTACGTGATTTATTTAGTCAAAGGCCGCGATGTACGGCACACGGCCATTGAGGATGTTGAGCGGGAGTTAATGCAGTAGCGTATCGCGCTGAGCAGTTACACACAGGGTGCAGCGTGGTAGCGCACAGGGTGCTTAGGCGCTCGGCGGAACGTAACCGCTTGCAGCGTCGGCACCTTCACCAAAAAAATGATTTTCCATTTGCTCGGCGAGGTATTTACGCGCCTTGGCATCCGACAGATTGAGGCGGTTTTCATTCACCAACATCGTTTGGTGTTTGATCCACGCTTGCCAAGCTTCTTTTGAAACGTTGTCGAAAATTCGTTTGCCCAGTTCACCCGGGTAAGTTGGGAAATCGAGTCCCTCTGCTTCGCGACCAAGTTTGATGCATTGAACAGTTCGAGCCATGATGCGTTTCATCCTAACGAAAAAAATGTTCTCACAACTTTGCGTACGACAGACATCATCGTCTGCGCTTGCGTCACCCAATACAGCAGTGACCCTTAAATTTTAACGTAGCGTTTTTACGAATACCTTTGAGCCGCGTTTCCAGTTATATAACGCACGTTTTTCTTCGGGTAGTACGCTCACATCCGCAGGTTTAAATCCTTGATGCAAAAACCAGTGCGCGGCGCGCGTGGTCAGTGCAAACAAGCGCTTGATGCGTTTTGTGCGTGCGATTTGTTCGCAGGCATGCAGTAATCGCTCGCCGTAACCGGCATCGCGGTATTCTGGTGCAACGGCCAAGCAGGCAAATTCTGCGCTTTGTTTGTCAAAAGGATACAGCGCGGCACAGCCAACAATCGCACCATCATGGGCGATGAGCTGAAAATTACCAATCTCTGCTTCGAGACGTTCGCGACTCCGGCGGACCAAGGCGCCTTCTTGTTCTAGCGGACGAATCAACGCAAGCAAGCCGCCGACATCTTCGATGCGAGCGGTGCGCAAGCGCTCGAGTCCATCGGCGGTCACCATGGTGCCAACACCTGCGCGAGTAAATAGCTCGAGTAAGGTCGCGCCGTCGGCTTTACGCGAAACGACATGTACGCGACCAACCCCACCAGCGAGTGCATTCAGCGTACTTTTCACGACACGTTTTTGTTCGGCAGAAAATTTTTCTTTGGTGGCCAATGTAGCGAGCTCGCGTGCTGTCACTTCGTGCAGTACCCGTCCTTTACGGGTCGCGGGTAGCTCATCGGCATAGAGCAGTAGCTTGTCGGCCTTGAGTGCAATCGCCGTCGACTCGGCAATATCTTCCCAAGCAAGATTAAAAATTTCACCTGTTGGCGAAAATCCAAGATGCGAGATCAGTACGACATCACCTGCATCTAAGCGTCGTGAAATCGCGACGGTGTCGACTTTGCGTACGCTACCGGTAAATTGAAAATCGATCCCATCGACCACGCCCACCGGTTGTGCAGTAATAAAATTACCAGAAGCCACACGGATTTGTGCGCCAGCCATGGGTGAGTTAGGTAAGCCTTGCGATAGTTGCGCTTCGAGTTCGAGGCGTAGCACACCCGCGGCGTGTTTGACTGCCACCAATGCTGCGGCATCGGTGATACGTAAGCCGCGCGCGTAACGCGATCGCAGATGTTTTTCTTTGAGCTCGGCTTCAATTTGTGGCCTTGCCCCGTGAACCACGACCAAGCGAATACCCAGCGCCGCAAGTAAATTGAGATCGTGTAAAAAACCAGCCACCCCACCTTCCGCAGCGAGCTCGCCAGGAAAGCCAATCACAAACGTACGACCACGGAATGCGTGTACGTAGGGTGCCGCTTGACGAAACCATTGAACAAAATGTGGCGCTTGAGCAGGATTCATTGGCAATCTAGGGGCAAAAAATAATTAGTGCGCAACGCGTCAAAGATAAAAAACGAAGTAACTAACGTCGGAGGGTACGAAATCACGAAACCACGAAACCACGAAATCACGAAACCGTAAAACCACATTCGCGCTAAAGAATCGGTGAGCGGACGGCAGACGCGCGTTTGCTCGAGATCATCGAGCGATCAATTTTAGCCCGATTCACTGCATCCACTGAATGATTAAAACTCTTGGCTCAGTGCGGCGATAGCGGCCAGCGCGGCGGGGCCTGCAGTTTCGGTGCGTAGGATACGCGGACCCAGACGGACTGCTTGAAACCCCAGACGCCCAAGCCGCTCGGATTCTTGCGCGCTAAATCCGGCCTCCGGCCCAATGGCGAGTGCGATCGGTGAGTCGGGTTGGGCAAGCACTGGTTCGCGTAACAATAAGGAGGCATCAGGCGCCAGTTCGAGCGATAAATCGGTACTCGGGCGAAGTTGTGCGATGTCGAGAATCGGCAGCACCTGCGGCACGCGGTTGCGACCACATTGCTCACAGGCGGCTATCGCTACGCGCTCCCAATGCAAACGTTTGGCTAAAGCACGTTCACCTTTGACGCGCACCACCGAGCGTTCAGTCTCGAGCGGTTGAATCGCGGCGATACCGAGTTCGACGGCTTTTTGTATGCACAGATCCATGCGATCGCTGGCCGAAATGCCTTGGAGTAACGTGACGGATCGCAGGGCTTCGCGCTCGATTGGATGATGTGTGTCGAGCTGAACTTCGACCGACCGTTTGCCGAGCGCACAAACTTGGGCTGTGTATTCGCCACCTTGGCCATCAAACAAAATAAGCGTTGCCCCTAACTTGATGCGTAGTACATGTAACGCATGATGACTTTGATCTTCGCGCAGTTGTAAGGTGCGCGCGCGATTAAGCGTGCCGCCTTCGTTCGGTGGACAATAAAACCGCGGCGTGCGTTGACGTGAATTCAATGCAGACTCTAGTGGGTGCAAGCCCAAACCACCAAGCGGCAATGGTTGCCGCACAGACGTAGCGCACGCGTTTGTGCTTCTTGGGGTGTGGCCCCAGTCGCGGTGTGATCGTGGTGCTGATTGGTCGCGAGGGCGCCGCAGTTGTGGTGTAAGTCGAGCACTACTTCACAAGCGGTGTGTGCGCATTGGCTTAATGCCTGCTCACTAGCAAGTCGAGCGTTCGCGCGGTCGACAGCATAGCCGTAGCTGCCGCTGGGCGGATGCCACGCAATCGCACCGTATCCACCCGTGTGGTGTACGCGTGATTTAGCTGCAATCAATGGTGCTGCGCTCAAGAGGAAACAAGCAAACAGTAAATACAAAGACACATTGCGTGACATCGACAAACTCCGTGAGGTGCGTGGTGTGCTGAGAAGGATGGCTCAGCAGCACACGGCACGACCAACGGCGTACGCCGTTGTAGCGTTGACGCAATGCGAGTCAATAACATTTAAAACTGACAGCCACGCGCGCGGAGCAACTGGTCAACCCAACCACGGTCGATGGTGCCCGCAGCAATTTGCGCGAGAATTTGGTTTTCCTTTTCGCTCTGCGCTTGCGTTGCGGCAATCACTTGTTTGGCAATTGCTTGCGGGATCGCGACGATGCCGTCGATGTCACCAACGATAATGTCACCTGGCTGCACCACCATACCGACAATCGAAATGGGTACGTTAATTTCGCCCGGACCGTCTTTGTAGGGGCCACGATGCGTGATGCCGCGCGCATAAACTGGAAAATCACTCGCTGCGATGGCATCGGCATCGCGAATCGCACCATCAATCACCATGCCTGCAATGCCTCGTTTCGCTGCGTGCGAGGTCATGATTTCACCAATGATGGCGTGGTCCATTGCACCACCCGCATCGACCAAAATTACATCGCCGGGTGCGGCCATATCGATGGCCTTGTGTGCGAGCAAGTTATCTCCCGAGCGCGTTTTTACGGTGAAGGCCATACCCAGCATCTTTGCGCCACGATGAAATGGACGCAGCGCTGCGCCCGCGCCGTAGTGACGCGATAAGTTGTCGCTGAGGTTCGCCGTGGGTAGCGCTTGTAGCGCATGCAGAAGTTCTGCGGCGGGTCGAGCCGGAGAAGGAAAAATTTGAAATCCAGGGTTCATAGACATCTTTCTTAGCCTTCAAAAAGGAAATCGTTGTCGTGTCGCGATGCTTGATCGTACAGATTGGATACATTTTGTCACCACGTCTGCAATCTAATCGTCGCGCATCCGGACGGTCAAGGCACTTACCCTATCACCTTCATGGATACCGAGTCTGCGCGTAGGTGTCGCAGTGCAACGTTAGAACCGCGAGGCGAACCAATCTGTGTACAAGCATATCGCTGCAGAGCGGCAACGCTATAATGTATTGGTCTTGACGCATGCTCACTCAGCTAGAAAGGCATCATGAAACTTTGTCGCTACGGTAAAGATGGTTTTGAAAAACCCGGCATGATTGATGCCGACGGAAAAGTCCGCGACTTGTCGAAAATCATTCCGCAAATCGGACCCAATGAGTTGTCGCCCCGCGGTTTGGCGATGCTCAGCAAGATCAAACCCGAAACGCTGCCGGTTGTCGCCGGGTCGCATCGCATGGGTGTGCCCTATGTGGGTATCACCAAGTTCGTGGCGATCGGCTTGAACTACTCGGACCATGCGAAAGAAGCTGGGATGGCGATTCCAACCGAGCCCATCGTCTTTTTAAAAGCAACCAGCAGTATTTGCGGTCCGGACGATGACACCATCCAACCGCCGCACTCCACCAAACTGGATTGGGAGGTGGAGCTCGGTATTGTTATTGGCACCAAGGCGCAGCATGTGAGTGAAGCGCAGGCGCTCGATCACGTGGCGGGTTATTGTGTGGTGAACGATGTGTCGGAGCGCGCGTTCCAGATGCAGTCATCGCAATGGGATAAGGGCAAGGGCTATGACACTTTTGGTCCGATTGGACCATGGTTAGTCACCACCGATGAAATCACAGATCCACAAAACCTCAATATGTGGCTAGACCTCAACGGTAAGCGCATGCAAAGTGGAAACACGCGCACCATGATTTTTTCGTGCGCGCACATCGTTTCTTATGTCAGCCAGTACATGACCTTGTTGCCTGGCGACATCATCACCACCGGCACGCCCCCGGGCGTTGGCATGGGTGTGAAGCCCAATCCAGTCTGGTTGCAGCCGGGCGATGTGGTGACCTTGGGGATCGAGGGACTAGGTCAGCAGCGACAAAAAATCGTACGCCACGCTTAAACGGGACGAATGCAACGGACCATGCGTCCGTCAGCAAAAGCACGTGCTTGCGGTGGTTCAGTCAGACACGCCGCTTGCACATGCTTGCATCGTGGCGCAAAGCTACATCCGGTGGGCAGGTTGGCTAAATCAGGCGGCGCGCCCGGAATCGCTTCGATGCGTGTGCCGCGTTGTTGTCCGTGAATCGTCGAAGACAATAGCCCCATGGTGTAAGGGTGTTGTGGTTGGAGCATGACATCGGCCACGCGACCGGTTTCAACCATCCGCCCGGCGTACATCACGCCAATGCGATCCGCAACTTCACAAGCCACACCCACGTCGTGCGTCACAAAAATGACCGACATGCCCATATCGCGTTGCAGTTCGCGCAATAACAACAAGATTTGAATTTGTACGGTAGCGTCTAGCGCGGTGGTGGGTTCATCGGCAAGTAATAATTTCGGCTCGCATGCCAACGCTAACGCAATCATTGCACGCTGACGCATACCACCCGACATTTCATGCGGATACGCATCGAGACGCCGACGGGCATTGGGAATTTGCACCCGCTCTAGCATGTCGAGCGCACGTTGTCGCGCCACCGAGCGGCTCACTTTTCGATGGCGCACGACAGATTCAGCAATTTGTTCGCCCACCGTAAACACCGGGTCAAACGCGAGCATCGGTTCTTGAAAAATCATCGATACGACAGCGCCGCGATAATTTTCAAGTGCTGATTCATCCATGGCGAGTACATCGCGGCCATCGACTTCGATGCTGCCGCTGATTTGTGTACGTGCTTTCGGAAGAATACGTAGCAGCGCACGTAAGGTCACACTCTTACCGCTACCCGATTCACCTAACACCCCGAGCACTTCGCCTGGCGCTAATGCAAAGTCCACACCATTGACTGCACGAACGGGTCTTGCGGCGGTTGCGCCGCTCCCACCGCCCGCAGTAAATGCGACCGTTAAATTATTGACGCGTACAAGAGGTGCCGTCATGGCGGATGATTTTTCGCTCAGAGGGTTGGATGACGACGATGCCAATCGGTGGTTTGCTGATAAGCATGGCCGGCAACAAAGAGAGTTGCTTCATCAAATGGTCGACCGATGAGTTGCATCGCTGTGGGTAGCCCTTGTTTGGTGAATCCGGCAGGTACACTCAAACTGGGTAAACCCAAGTAGTTAATCGGGCGTGTGAGGCGCGTGATGTTGTTGAGTGCATGCGACATGTTGGTGCTTCCACCGACATCGGTTTCATCGATGGTCGGGGTTTGGAAACACACCGAGGGCGTATGCAGGAGATCGACGTGATCAAACACCGCGCGGGAAAATTGTTCGACAGCAACACCACGCAAACGCAGGCTTTCAAGATAGGTGACCGCTGGTACGCTTAAGCCCAGTTCAAGTCGGGCGCGTACTTGCTCAGAATAATCTTGTGGGCAGTTGCGTAACCAATTGGCGTGTGCGGCAGCCGCCTCCGCAGCAATCACCATCATGCCCGCGTAGTTCCATGGATTCATATCGGGCAGTTGCACATCAACAATCTGCGCGCCGAGTTTGGCAAAGGCATCTAAACTCGATTGCATCAACGCGCCGATTTCTGCATCCATGTCATCGTAGAAAAAATTCTTTGGCCGACCAATTCGCAAGCCTTTGATCTGCGCGCGCGTGAGTCGTCCCACGTAGTCTGGAACCGTTTCTGTGCTCGCAGTGGGGTCGGCCGCATCAGCGCCCGCAATTACACCAAGAATCAATGCACAGTCTTCAACGCTGCGTGCAAGCGGACCGACGGTGTCCATTGAAAAAGACAGTGGCATGGCGCCGTGACGCGATACACGACTCCATGTCGGTTTAATTCCGCTGACGCCGCAAAACGTGGCCGGTGCACGAATCGATCCGCCCGTGTCAGAACCCAAGGCTGCAAAACTTGCGAGTGCAGCCACCGCTGAACCGGAGCCAGAAGAAGATCCGCCGGTGATGCGCGTGACATCCCATGGATTACGGCAATGACCAAAATGATAGTTGTGACCGGTGGGACCGTAAGCAAACTCGGCCATATTGAGTACGCCAAATTGAATCGCTCCGGCCGCATCGAGTCGTTGTAGTGCAGTTGCGGTACTTGGCGCAGGGATATCACGTTTAATTTTTGAACCGCAAGAGGACGCCACGCCTTGGCGGTAATACATATCTTTGTGCGCCATGGGTACGCCGTGCAGCGGACCGCGAAGGTGGCCACGTGCTAAGTCAGCATCCGCGAGACGCGCGGCGTGTAGCGCGTTGTCGTGGTCGATGTGAATGAAACAATTTAGCGGTTGTTGTACGGCATCCGCGCGCGCAAGCACGGCTTGCATGGCCGCCAGCGCCGTCGTTTTTTTGGCACGAATGGCACGCGCTAATTCGGCGGCGCTGAGTTGAAGAATCGCGTCGGCGTTCATTTGGTCTCCGCGGCACAGATTTTTAAATAATCGGCGGGCTCTGCTTCAAAGGGCAGCGCATTAAATGCAGGCCGTGCGCCAGCAACTTGCGCACTGATCGTGTTGGCTGCCGCAGAAGCGCGTGTGGGTTCAAGATTGACGCCGATCAACGCCAATAGCGCAGTGGCCGATTGCGCTTGAAATTTTTCGCTCATGTGTGAAGTCCTTACGCGGAGTGTGGTGCGATTGAGGGGTGAGTCTGTGATGACTAGAGGGGTGGCGGTGACGCGATTGGCGCTGGTGCGGCGCTATGCCCAGAACCAGCTTTTTTCATCTGACAGGCGACGTAGTGTCCACCACCTTCAGCAGCTAACACCGGGTCGCGTTCACCACAGACATCTTCGGCATACGGGCAGCGTGTACGAAAACGACAACCAGGTGGTGGATCGATTGGACTCGGTGGATCGCCAATGAGGGGAGGCTGTTGCGTGCGTCGCGCAGGATCCATGGAGGGCATCGCCGACAAGAGTGCGCTAGTGTAAGGATGCGCCGTGCGTCCATAAATCGCATCAACCGGGCCAATCTCAGCGACCTTACCTAAATACATCACCATCACGCGATCGCTCATGTAGCGCACCACATTGAGATCGTGCGAAATAAAAAGATAAGTCAGACCAAGTTCAGTTTTAAGATCGAGTAAAAGATTTAAGACTTGGGCCTCGACGGATTTATCTAACGCTGATACCGCTTCGTCGAGAATCACAATCTTTGGCTCAAGCGCTAGTGCACGGGCAATGTTAATGCGTTGACGTTGCCCACCAGATAATTCGTGTGGATATCGTGCGGCAAATCGCTCTGGTGCCAGTCCAACCTTGGCGAGTAAATCGCGTGCACGTGATTTGGCTTGGCGCGATGACAACCCGTGCACGATTGGAGCAAACGCAATCGAATCTTCAATGGTCAGTCGTGGATTCAGCGAGGCAAATGAGTCCTGAAACACCATCTGCATTTGTCGCCGTGCATCGCGCACGCTGAGGCCTTGTGCGCCAGGCTCACCAATGCCGCGTCCATCCAGCAGCACGCGTCCTGCATCGGGTTCGATGAGTCGCATGAGTAAGCGTGCGGTGGTGGATTTTCCGCAACCCGATTCACCCACAATGCCAAGCGTTTCGCCTGCTTGCACTGAAAAAGACACATCATCCACCGCGTGCACGGTGCCGGCACCTTTTGAAAAAATGCCGCTCTTTAGACCAAAATGTTTACGAAGCTCGCGAACCTCGAGCAAGGCGCGTGGTGTGGTGCTCATTGCGTGACATCCATCGCGGCGCGTAATCCATCGGACATCAAGTTAAAGCAAATCGAAACCATAAAAATCATCGCGCCAGGTAACGCAGCCACGCCAGGATTGAGATAGATCGCCGTACGCAAGGTGTTCAGCATCAAGCCCCACTCCGGCTCTGGTGGTTTAGTACCTAGACCCAAAAACGACAAGCCAGAGGCAAGAATCATCGACACGGAAATCAAACTGGTGGCATAGATAAACACCGGACCCAACACGTTCCCCAAGACATGCACGCGAATCAGCGTGAAGTTATTTGCGCCGGAGGCGCGCGCGGCTTCGACAAAATCTAGTCCGCGCACTTGGGTGGTCACGGATTCAGTCACGCGCGCAATCGGCGGAATAAATACAATGGTGAGCGCCACCATGGCGTTAAAAATACCTGCACCCAGCGCCCCGGAAATCGCCACCGCCAGCAGCACCGAAGGAAAGGCGTAAAACACATCGATGGTACGCATGATGAGTGTGTTGATGCGCCCACCCAAGAATCCGGCAATCACACCGAGCGTTGCGCCAATAACTAATGCATTAAGTACAGGTGCAATACCCATCACCAGTGACAAACGCGCGCCAAAAATTAACCGCGAGAGCATGTCGCGCCCGAGTTCATCGGTGCCTAGAAAATAACCTGGGCTGCCGATGGGCAACAGGCGTTTTAAAATCGAACCTTTAAATGGGTCGTACGGCGCTAGTAGCGGGGCGCAGATCGCCATCAGCAACACACCGAGCAAGATGAGCGCGCAAGTCACAGTGAGTTTGTCTCGCGACAAACGCGCCAGCACAGTGGACCAATAACCACGCGCGGTGGCAGCAGCAACAACTTCGGCGCTGGGGGCGGTTTGATTCATGCGCGACGAATGCGTGGATCGATCCCGGTTTGTACCAAGTCGACCACTAAATTGAGTGTGACAAAAAACAGCGCGAGTACCAAGATGGTGCCTTGAAGCAAAGGAATGTCGCGTTGAAAAATTGCCGTGTTTAATAAAAATCCTGAGCCCGGCCAAGAGAACACGGTTTCAACCAAAATCGAGCCGCCCATCAAATACCCGAGTTGCACGCCCATCACGGCCAATGAAGTGGGCGCTGCGTTTTTGACCACGTGCCAAAACACCCCAAAATCGGTGAGTCCTTTGGCGCGTAATGCGGTGACAAATTCACGACCAAGAATATCGGCCACCAATGCACGAACCGTACGCGTGACGATCGCGGTTGGAATCACTGAAATGGTGATGGCAGGTAACACCACGTGTTGTAAGTGCTCTAGATCCCAGACCCAATCACCACCGGGTCCAGCGCCCATTGCAGGTAAGACATTCCAAGTCACCGAGAACAGAATCACCAACACCATACCCAGCCAATAATGCGGTACCGAAACGCCAGCAACCGCAACTGCAGTGACGCATTTGTCTAACCAAGTGCCTTGGCGATAACCGGCGACGGTGCCAAAAATCACGCCCAGTGAAAATCCAATCAATGAACCAAACAACGCAAGAATGAGCGTATTTGAAATTGCGCGCCCCAGTTCTGAAGTCACGGGACGACCAGTGGCAATCGAGGTACCTAGGTCGCCCTGCACTGCTTTGCCAAGCCAGATGGCGTATTGCACCGGGATCGGTTTATCGAGACCGTATTCTTGCTTCAAACGGTCGATGAGTTCTTGCGACGCATCCGAGGGCAGGATCGCAGAGAGCGGATCACCGGGGGCGAGATATACCAACGAAAAACAAACGACGGTCACCGAAATCGCAATCGGGATCACCAGAAACAGGCGTTTGATGAAATAAAAAAACATAGCAAACCTAGAAAAGCCAACACGCGGCGCGAAGCTTCACGCCGCGTGGATGACGAACAACGGTTTATTGCATGCTGATGGTCGAGAAGTCTTGGAACCAATTCTTGGCTTGTACAAAGCCTTTGACTTTCGGGCTCATGGCGCGAGGTCCGGTGTCATGTACCCAAAACAAGAAGTACGACTCATCCACAACGCGCTCGTGTAACTTCGCAATGGCCGCGTCACGTGCTTTTGCATCAAACGATCCGCGTGCATTGGCGACCAACTTGTCGAGCTCAGGATTTTGCACCCAGCCCCAATTGACCGAGCGTGGTGCCACCATGCGGCTATCGTAGAAGCGAGCAAAACCAAAGAACGGATCTTGCCAAGCAAACGACACGTTGATGGCGTGTGCGCCGCGTGCCGCAGGGTCCTTGGCACCGAGACGCCAGTTGTTGAACAAGGTTTCCCAAACGATCACATCAAACTCAACATCCACGCCGACTTCTTTGAGTTGCTGCTGGATATATTCGTTCATTGCGATGGGTTGCATCTGACCCGAGCCAGAAGCTGAAATCTGTACTTTGATTTTCAGCGGCTTGCCTGGACCGTAACCGGCTTCAGCCAATAGTTTTTGTGCGGCGGCTTTGTCGTACTTCACATTCAACTTGGGTTGACCAAACCAAGGATGGCCTTCAAACACCACGCCTTTTGCCGGAATGGCATTAAAGCCTAAGACGCGGCGTAATCCATCGCGATCGACGGCTAATTGCAGCGCTTGGCGCACACGTTTATCGGCCAGTGGCGAACCAGGCAAGACATTCAACTGCCAGGGCCAAGTGTGTGGATAGGGGTTGTTGGTGATTTGAAAGCCTTTGGTGCGCAATTGCGGAATCGCATCTGCGGGCGGTGCTTCGATCCAATCGACTTGCCCAGAAAGTAATGCGGCAACGCGGGTGTTGGCCTCTGGCATCGGCAGCAGCGTCAGGCGATCGGTCTTAGGCACGCGCGCTTTGTTCCAGTACGCGGCGTTTTTTTCAAGCTCTAAGCGTTCGCGCGGCACCAAGCGGACAAATTTCCATGGGCCGCTGCCCACCGGGGCCTTCGCGAACTCCGTCCAGCTTTTGGTCTTGGCCCAAGCCGTGGGGCTGGCCATGAACAAATTGCTCAGGTTAATTGGTAAAAACGCATCCGGTTCGGAGGTTTCAATGCTGACGGTGTAGTCGTCGATTTTGCTGGCGCCTTTAAGCGTCGGCATCCGCGGCAAGGTCTGTGCAACTAAGCGCGCATCGTAATGCGGCTTGTCTTTAGCCAGGACTTTTTCAAAGTTAAAGATCACCGCGTCTGCATTGAAGTCGCTGCCATCGTGGAACTTCACGCCTTTGCGCAACTTAAAGACCCATTTAGTTTTATCTTTGGCATCGACCACCCAGCTCTCAGCCAGGCCCGGAATGATGGTGCTAGCTTTTTCTGCCGAAGAAAGATCCCACATCGTTAGTGCATCGAAGAGGGTCAGGCCGGTAAAGCGGTTGCCTTCAAAGCCGCTGTCGGGTTGGCTGGTGGTGGCTGGAATATCTGCAGCGGTCATGCCGATGCGCAGAGTGGTTTGCGCGTTGACGGCCAAGGGCAATGACAGTGCCATGCACAGCAAAGCCAACCCTGTGCGTTGAACCCAATTAGATTGCTTCATGAAAAACTCCCAAAAAAGTGAGTGCCGCGAGTACAAAAGACAATTTGCTAAGGCGGGTGCGTGATAAGTAACAGCAGGTGAGGCTTGTAGATTTAACGGGGGCGATCGACTGCGTGCATCATGGGGCTGCCATGAAGCGATGAAAACACTTAGCAAGGGCTGTGCCGCTGTTCCCTACGCGTAGCTAACAATGGCCTCAATATTGTAACGCCCGCTCCGCGTTGGTGCGTGCTTAAGTGAACTGCGCTAGATTAGGGCGATTCTCACGTCACTGAAACGAGCGGTTTTGCGGTAAGCTTGAACGTGAACAGCGGGTAGTGAAATGTTGCATTGCGCCGTCTGGCGCGATTGATTGTTGATGGTTGGTCTACCCGCAGACCCCGAGCCCCCACCCCCTGAGATTTCGTATGTCCCCTGTGAATTTACACATTGACGCGCAACGCCTGTGGCAATCCTTAATGGACTTAGCGCAGATCGGCGCGACCCCAAAGGGTGGTGTAAAGCGCATCACCTTGACCGACTTGGATCGTCAGGGACGCGACCAATTTGTTGCTTGGGCGAAGGGCGCTGGAATGCATATTCGTACAGATGCCATCGGCAATATCTTTGCACGCCGCGAAGGCCTGGATCCTCAGCGTGCGCCGGTGATGACCGGAAGCCATCTCGATACGCAACCCTCGGGTGGAAAATTCGACGGCGCCTATGGCGTGATGGCCGGCCTGGAAGTTGTTCGGCGGTTGAATGATTTGGGTTTGCAAACCGAAGCGCCGATTGAAGTTGTGGCCTGGACCAACGAAGAGGGCTCGCGTTTTGTCCCCACGATGATGGGTTCAGGTGTGTTTTCTGGGGTCTACCAACTCGAGCCGATGCTGCAACAAAAAGATATTGATGGCATCAGTGTGGGCGAAGCGTTGCAAGCGATCGGTTATGGCGGTCAAGCCACCACCATTGCGGTGGGTGCCTATTTTGAAGCGCATATTGAGCAAGGCCCAGTGCTTGAAAATACCAAGACAACCATCGGTGCGGTCACTGGCGCGTTGGGGCAGCGCTGGTTTGATGTCGAGATCATCGGACAGGATTCACATGCGGGACCCACACCAATGGAGTTGCGTAAAGATGCGCTACTCGCCGCCTCGCGTTTGGTGGTCGAAGTCAATCGTGTTGCATGTACTTTTCCCGATAACGCGCGTGCAACCGTCGGACATCTGCGTGTGACGCCGAATTCGCGCAACGTCGTACCCGGGCGAGTTGATATGACCATCGATGTACGAAACGCGCGCGATGAAACGTTAAGCAACATGGTTGAGTCACTGCGTGACGCTGTGCGTGAGATTGAACAAGCGTGTCGTGTGCAAATCTCGATGAATGAGGTGTTGTATTTTCCGCCCAGCCATTTCGCGCCACACTTAATTGATGCGGTACGAGGAGCGGCAAAACAATTGGGATTGTCGTGTCGTGATATCGTTTCTGGCGCTGCACACGATGCGGTGTATTTAGCGCGAGTTGCGCCAACGGCAATGATTTTTGTGCCGTGTGAAGGCGGCTTGTCGCACAACGAACTCGAAAATGCACGGCCCGATGAAATTGCCGCGGGGGCCAGTGTTTTATTGAACGCCATGCTGGCTGCGGCCGGCGTACATGCAACAGCCCAGGCGGCAGCCTGAGTTGAATACGGAGGAAAGACCATGAACGATCGTGCCAATCCGCAAGTGGCTGTACCTGCCCCTTCACAGGTGTTAGAGGACTCAGCTTTCCTAATGCCGTTTTCAATGAACCGGCAATTTAAAAAAGCGCCACGCATGATTGCGCGTGCCGAAGGCATGTATTACTACACGCCGGAAGGCCAGCGCTTAATTGATGGCACCTCGGGATTGTGGTGCGTCAACGCCGGGCATTGCCGTCCGAAAATTGTGGCTGCAGTACAAAAGCAAGTCGCCACGCTCGATTTTTCGCCAACGTTTCAGTTGGGTCACCCCTTGGTGTTTGAATTTGCTGAGCGGTTGCGCGCGCTGGCACCGAAAGGTTTAGGGCGGGTATTCTTTACCAACTCCGGCTCCGAGTCGGTGGACACGGCACTCAAACTAGCGATTGCTTATCATCGTGCCCGCGGTGAAGGTCAGCGCATTCGGTTGATCGGTCGTGAGCGTGGATATCACGGCGTTAATTTTGGCGGCACGGCGGTTGGCGGCATCGTTGGTAATCGCAAACTCTTTGGTGCGCTAGTCACGGGTGTCGATCATATTCGTCACACCCACGACATGGCACGCAATGCATTTTCTCGTGGCCAGCCAGAACATGGCGCAGAGCTGGCTGACGATCTTGAGCGCTTGGTTGGCTTGCATGATGCGTCAACGATTGCCGCAGTGATTGTTGAGCCGGTCGCGTGTTCGACCGGTGTGCTCGTTCCACCCAAAGGCTATCTCGAGCGCTTGCGCGCGATTTGCGACAAGCACGGCATCTTGCTTATTTTTGATGAGGTCATCACCGCGTGGGGTCGCTTGGGCCAGCCCTTTGGATCGCAATATTTTGGTGTGACACCCGATCTCATTACTGCGGCCAAAGGCATCACCAACGCCACCGTGCCGATGGGCGCCGTCTTTATGAAAGACTCCGTGTACGAAGCTTTTATGACAGGCCCCGAACGCAGCGTTGAAATGCCCCACGGTTATACGTATTCAGGTCATCCACTGGCTTGCGCTGCAGGGATTGCCACGCTCGACACGTATGCCGAAGAAGGCTTGCTTACACGCGTCGGTGAGTTGGCGCATTACTGGCAAGAAAAAGCCCACGCACTCAAGGGGCTGCCAAACGTCGTGGACATTCGTAACATCGGGTTAATTGCCGCCATTGAGCTTGCTTCGCGTCCGGGTGAACCCCTCGGTAGTCGTGCACTCGATGCGCATATCCGCGCGTTTGGTAAAGGCGCTTACATCCGTGTCGCGGGAGAAGTGATTGCCTTGGCACCACCGTTGATTATCGAGAAAGCACAGATCGACGAACTCTTTCAGATTGTTCGCGACGTGCTCAGCGAGTTGGCCTAAAACATTCGCAACATTCGAAGGCGGGGCTTGTGTCCCGCCTTTTTCTTTGGTGGAGCGCACGATGCGTATCAAGCTCATCAATCCGAATACAACGCAAAGCATGACCGACAAAATTGCGCGCGCTGCGCGCACAGTGGCTGCGCAGGGTACGGAGATTCTTGCGGTGAGTCCCACGGGTGGACCGGTATCGATTGAAGATCACTACGATGAAGCCTACGCCGTACCCGGTTTGCTTGGTGAAGTGCGCATTGGTGAAACGCAAGCGTGCGATGCCTATGTCATCGCTTGTTTTGGTGACCCGGGTTTAGATGCAGCGCGCGAGATTGCGCGTGGCCCGGTGCTGGGTATTGCAGAGGCTGCGATGCATGCAGCGAGTTTTGTTGCGACCGGATTTTCTATCGTCACGACCTTAACGCGCACCTGCGTGATGGCGCGACGTTTGGTTGATCGCTATGGTTTTAGCACTGTGTGTCGCGGCGTGCATGGCACCGACTTGCCAGTGCTGGCGTTAGAAGATCCAGCCAGTGATGCCTATGCGTTGATCTTGGCGCAATGTGAGCAGGCACTCAAGCAAGACGGCTCTGGTGCGATTGTGTTGGGTTGCGCGGGGATGGCGGATTTGTGCACACGACTCAGTGCGTCGCTTGGTGTGCCAGTGATTGATGGGGTCGCCGCTGCAGTAAAGTTTTGCGAAGCCTTGGTTGGCTTGCAACTGCAGACCAGTAAACACGGTGATTACGCGTTGCCGATTCCGAAAAAATATACCGGTGCATTTGCCGGATTTGCTCCGCGGGCATAAGCGATGGCCACGCGCAACATCGTTCGTCGCCAAAGTCGACCAACAAAACCTCAGCGCACACAACCTAAGTCGACGAAATCGGCGGGCCAAGCCTATCCACGCGATTTGATTGGTTATGGCGCGCATCCGCCACATCCACGTTGGCCAGGCAATGCGCGTGTGGCGTTGCAGTTCGTGCTTAACTATGAAGAGGGCGCAGAAAACAACGTGTTGCATGGTGATGCAGGCTCGGAGCAATTTTTATCCGAGATCATTGGTGCAGCGGCCTATCCTGATCGACACATGAGCATGGAGTCGATCTACGAATATGGCTCGCGTGTTGGCGTGTGGCGGATCCTGCGTGAGTTCGAACAACGTCAGTTACCCCTGACTGTGTTTGGTGTGTCGATGGCGCTCGCGCGTCACCCAGAACTCACCGCAGCCTTTGTCGAGCAAGGGCATGAAATTGCCTGTCATGGCATGCGTTGGATTCACTATCAACACATCAATGCAAAAACCGAAGCGGCGCATATGCGTATCGCCACCGACACCATTCGTCAACTGACTGGCGGACGATGGCCATTCGGTTGGTATACCGGACGTGACAGTCCAAATACGCGCCGCTTGTTGGTCGAGCACGGCGGTTATGAATATGACAGCGATTACTATGGCGATGACTTGCCAATGTGGCTGCGTGTGCAACCCAAGCGCGGCGCTGCAGTCGATCATTTGGTGGTGCCTTATACGCTGGACGCCAATGACATGCGGTTTGCTACCCCACAAGGATTTAATACGGGCGAACAATTTTTTCAGTACCTTAAAGATAGCTTTGATGTGCTGTATCAAGAAGGCACACATGCACCCAAGATGATGTCGGTGGGCATGCATTGCCGTTTGTTAGGGCGTCCTGGGCGCTTACGTGCGTTGCAGCGGTTTTTAGATTATGTCGAGCGCCACGACCGTGTGTGGGTATGTCGACGCATTGATCTGGCGCGACATTGGCGCGCGCTGCATCCACCCTGCGCAACGAATTAACGTGATCACGCGATGCGCTTAAAGGTGTTTGCGCAAATACGGTGGATTTTGCGCCGCGCGTTGAGTGTGACGCACGCCATCACTCTCGGCGTGTGTGTGGTTGGTTTTTCATGCGCTGTCCAGGCACAAAAATATCCGCAACGTCCGGTACGCATCATCGCGCCGGTGCAACCTGGCGGCGCCGTGGACTTACTTGCGCGCACCGTGGCCGAACGTTTGGCACGCGCGACCGGCGGATCGTTTATTGTTGAAAATCAATCCGGCGGTGGTGGGACGATTGCTGCGCAAGCTGTTGCGCGCGCACCAGCCGATGGTTACACCTTGATGTTGGGCTATGTCGCAACTCATGGTACAGGGCCTGCGGTGCGTCGCTTGCCTTACGATGCCGTGCGCGATTTCACCGCCATCGCTATGTTAGGTGGGACCCCAAATGTATTGGTGGTGCCAACCAGTTTGGGTGTAAATGATGTGCGTGGTTTGCTCGAACTATCACGACGCGCCGGCACTCGCTTGAGTTACGGGTCATCTGGTTCGGGATCGTTGACTCATTTGGCGATGGAACAATTCCGTCAGGCCGCACAATTTGACGCCGTGCATGTCCCCTATCGCGGCATTGGCCCGGCGATCGCTGATTTGCTCGGTGGACAAACACAGATGTTGATGCCCGGATTGGCTGGTGCGCTGGCGCATTTGCGTGCGGGAAAATTACGGGCACTGGCGATCACTGGCGCGCGTCGCCACCCATTCATTACCGACGTGCCCACGTTTGCAGAACTTGGCTATCGAGGATTCGACGGCGTGCAGTGGTATGGCATTGTTGGCCCCGCACGCCTGCCTGCAGAGCTCACGCGTCAACTCAACGCTGAAATCAATAAAGCGCTGAGTAGTACCGAGTTACGCGAACGTTTTGCACACGAGGCGATTGAACCAATGCCGATGAGTCCCGAGCAATTCGGGCGCTTTATCGAGGCAGATATTTTGCGTTGGTCCACGCTTGCGCGCGAACGTGGGATCGAACTCAACGATTAATTAGGCAACGGTACGGCAAGCAACGCAAGGTCAGGCGATGTAACGCAACGCCGCACTTTACTTAGCGCGGCAAGATCGCTAGCAATTCAATATCAAATTGTAGCGTGGCGTTGGGAGGAATCACCCCGCCAGCACCGCGCTCGCCATAGGCAATGCTTGGCGGACAAATCAAACGCGCGCTGCCGCCCACTTTCATGCGTTGTACACCTTCGGTCCAACACGGAATGACACCATTAAGCGGAAATTCGGTGGGCTCATTACGTTTGTACGAGCTATCAAACTCACGTCCATCCATGAAGGTGCCGCGATAATGCACACGCACGCGATCGGTGGCTTTGGGGCTCGGCCCTTGCCCCGGTTTGAGTACGCGAATTTCAAGACCGCTGGCGGTGGTGATGGGCGCAGCGGGTGTTTGTGCGTGGGTCACATGGGTCATAAGAAACAGCAAACAAACCGCGCATAGAAAATTTTTTTTCATCATGATCCTTACGTGTATCGGTGGGTATTGCTCAGAGAGATGTTGGTCTAGGTGAGGCAATACGTTGCATACGCGGCATCCACACCTGCGCCGCGGGGCATCGCATAGCCCTCTGCCTGCAAGCAAGCGTCGAGCGCGCCTAAAGTAATCAGAACGGTGTCTTTGCGCGCGTTATAGCCCATTGCGCCAATACGCCAAATGCGTCCATGCAGTGGACCAAAGCTGGTACCGATTTCGATATTGAAATCATTCAACATTCGTGCACGCACGCGATCGCCATTCACACCTTGCGGAATCCAGATGCCCGTCACATTGGGCATTTTATGAGCGAGATCACCAAACAACTTGAGCCCCATCGCTTGTAGTCCGGCAACCATGGCGCGCGAGGCCGCTGCGTGGCGTGCATGTACCGCGTCGAGTCCTTCGAGTAGCGTGATACGCGCACATTCACGTGCCGCATACAACATGGTCGTGGCTTCGGTGTGGTGATTGAGGGCTTGCTCTGACCAATAATCCATCACCATGGCGAGATCAAAATAATTGGAAGCAATCATTCGACCGCTGCCGGCCACATAGTCGGCCGACTGTAGCCCTTGCTCGATGTGGCGTCGGCGTTTGATGTGTTCTGCGGCACGCGCATTAAGCGTGATCGGTGCAATGCCTGAAGGACCCGCCAAACATTTTTGTAATCCGCATGTCACGACATCGATGTGCCACGCATCAACCGGTAATGGCATACCAACAATTGACGCGGTGGCATCGACATACAGCAGTGCATCGTAGCGATGACATAACGCACCGATCTCTGCTAAAGGTTGTGCCATGGTGGTTGAGGTGTCGCCCTGACACAGCGCCACCAGTTTAGGTTTGAAAGTGCGCAGTGCGTCTTCGATCATTTCTGGTGTGAACACTTGGCCCCATTCCATCTCGATGGCGTGCACTTGCGCACCAGCACGACGAGCAATTTCGACCTTAAGGTGGCCAAACCGACCAAAGATCGGCACCAGCACACGATCCCCGGGTTCAATCAAGGACACCATCGCTGCTTCGATGCCTGCGCGTGCGGTGCCATCAATACACATGGTCCAGGTGTTTTGCGTGACGAAAATTTCGCGGTACAGCGCCATCGTCTCGCGCATGTAGTTGCGAAATTGCGGATCGAATTGACCCAGCAACTGGGCGCTCATGGCGCGCAGCACGCGTGGATCGGCATTGATCGGGCCTGGCCCCATCAACAACCGAGGCAACGGATCAATATCAGCGTAAGCGGGTGGAATCACGGGCGCGGTCATGTGGATCTCGGTTGAAAATGCAGAATAAAATCATGCAGCACATCGGTGGCGAGCGCAGCATCTTCGGCGGTCATTATTTCATCTGAATGATGACTGATTCCACCATTGCCGCAACGGACAAATAACATCGCCATGTCGGTGATTGAGCCCATGACCATCGCATCGTGTCCGGCGCCCGAGGGCAAGATCCGCGTTGGTAACGCGCAACGCTTGAGACTCGTTTCAAGTTGTTGCATCAAGTGCGGTGCACAGGTTGCAGCATTTAGCTGCTGCAGAACGTGAGCCGTCAGGCGCACACCGCGGTGTTGTGCAATGGCATCGCACGCGCTTTGAAGTTCGGCGCAGAGTTGATCACGCAACGTGTTTGACGGCGCGCGGGCATCAAGCGTGAATGCCACTTGTCCAGGAATCACGTTGATGGCACCAGGTTGCGCTTCGATTCGACCCACGGTGGCCACGGTATCGGCGCGCGTTTGCGCGATGCGTTCAATCGCTAGCAGCATCTCTGCGCTGGCGGCCAGAGCATCTTGACGCAAGCCCATCGGCACCGTCCCTGCGTGACCTGCAAGACCTTCCACCCGCATCTGAAAGCGTGTGCTCGCTGCAATCGCGCTCACCACACCCAGCGCACGGCCTTCGCTGAGTAACACCGGACCTTGTTCGATATGTACTTCAATGAAACCTAGCGTTGCCGCGGGGTCTCGCGCTAACGATGCAATGGCGTTGGGGTCACCACCAAAGGCGCGTAAGGCTTCGCGCATACTGCATCCGTTGGCATCGCATTTATCTAACCATGCCAAATCAAAACTACCCGCCAGCGCATGACTACCTAACAACGTGGCGCCAAAGCGCACGCCCTCTTCATCGGCAAAGGCAATTACTTCGATGGCAAAGGGCAGACGTGTGTCGCTTTGATGCAAGCGCTCGACGCAAGCGATCGGACACAAAATGCCGAAGATACCGTCGTAACGACCCGCATCACGCACGCTATCCATATGCGAACCGATAAGCAAAGCGGGCGCATTCGGGTGCTGTCCTTCATAACGTCCAATCACATTGCCAATGGCATCGATGTGTGCGTGCATGCCGGCGGCTTGCATCCATTGCACAAGTTGCGCGGCAGCCAGGCGATGTTCTTTCGACAAAAAAACGCGCGTTAAGCGGGGGACATCTTCACTGATGGCTGCAAGCACATCCGCACGGGCAAGAATCACCGCACCAGGCGAAGCAGGCTGAGTCGGCATGCCGCGAAGTGTCGCGCTCAGTCGCGCTATTTACCGGCGGCCGACACCACCCCTAAACGGCGTGTGCCGCGGGTGGTTGTTTTTAGGCGCGGCGCAACTAAATCGCGGACAAAATTTGGTAGCGCAAATACGCCTTCGTGCGTTTCGCCGTTATAAAACTGCAATTCGCTGATCTTGCGTTGTTCAATACGGCGATCAATTTCATCGGCGGTAAACGATTTTGGATCGAGTTTGTCCGAACACACCACAAGGGTCCACTGCGCGCCGTACAAAGGAATGTAGACCGTGTACGGACGCACAATGCGGAACACACCATTTAAACGCTGGGCCAGCTCCGCCACGCGTTCAGGCTGCGCGGTGGGTGAGCCAATGTGCAACGCTAAGGCACCACCGGGTGCCAGCGCATGCCGGCAGTGTTGAAAAAATTCGGTGGAATACAAGGCCTCGGCAGGTCCCATCGGGTCGTTAAGATCGAGGGCGATGAAATCAAATTTTTCGCTCGATTCTTGGATGTAGCGTAACCCGTCACCGACCACCAGATTAAATTTTGGATGATCGAAAACATCGTGGTGCACTGCTTGAAAATGCTCGCGTGCAACGTCAATTACCGCAGCATCGATTTCAACCAAGGTGAGTTTTTCAATCGAGGGGTGCTTCAGTGCTTCTTCGGCTGCACCGCCGTCACCGCCACCAATAATCAGCACGTTTTTTGGATGGGCGTGCGCCGTGAGTGCTGGGTGTACAAGATTTTCGTGATACACAAACTCTTCGCGCTCGGAGGTCATGTTGAATCCATCGAGGCGTAAAAGCTTGCCGTAATGCGGCGTATCGTACACGGCAAGCTTTTGATACTGCGTTTGACGCTCGGCCAGTTGTGCGGTGGCCTTAATGTAAAAACCGGTCGACGCGTTGAGCGGTTCGTTGAGCGTGTGGTCGCCGCGATCAATCTCATGAGAAGCCAGTTCGGTCGGCTGAAAGTAATCGATCAGCGAACGAAACAACGCGCGCGCTTTGGCAGAGTTGTCGGCGCTGAAGTTACAGACGTACACATCCAAGGTGAGTCCGGCACGTTCGGGCCAGGTGTGAATTGCCAAATGGGATTCAGCGAGCACCACGGTGCCAGTGAAACCCGAGCCTTCAAATTGATGAAAGCGCACATCCATGATGGTGAGGCCAGCAGCCTCAACCATGGCGACGCAGCGCGACTCGAAATCTTGGCCATCGAGTAACAGCCGCGGATCGCAGCGGCAGCCATTCAGATCGCCGATGAGATGCAGACCGTTCATTTTCGTTCCCCCGTAAAACGCAATCGGCGCAACCCGCGGGACTTTCTTCCCGCCGACTGCGCCTGCTGTTCACGCCTTGCGGCACAAAAACGAAAACCGCGCACTTATACAGAGCTCGGGGCCCGTCAGGATATTTTCTGGCGGGCGTTCGTCGTGGTTAACCTCTTAGGGTCGGTGTGCCGCGCCGCGCATCTGCGCGACAACCGCGTCGATCAGGCGGCGGGCGATCGAAATTTTACTCGGAAGTTGGGGCAATTGGAATATATCAAACCACTGCGCGTCCTCGATTTCGCCTTCTTGCGGGCGGATTTCGCCGCCCGTCCAATCACAAACAAAGGCAATCATCAACGAATTGGGAAAAGGCCAGGGCTGACTTTCAAAATATTGGATGTTGCCCACCGAGACGCCAACCTCTTCCTGGACTTCACGAGCCAAACACTGTTCGAGAGTTTCGCCCGGCTCGACAAAACCGGCCAAGGCGCTGAACATCCCGGGCGGAAAGTGGGGGCTACGTCCGAGCAGAACCTGCCCTTCACGCCGGACCAGCGCCATCACCGCAGGAGAAATCCGTGGATATGCGCTCAAGCGACAGGCCGGACAGACGCGTGATCGCTCGTTCGCTTGGGCCACGGTCGGGGTACCGCAGCGTCCACAAAACTGGTGGTTGCGATCCCAATCAATAAATTGGATGGCACGGCCCGCGAGGGCGAAATGCGCGTCATCGAGTACCGAAAATAAGGTGCGCAGGCCCTGCCAGGCCATGCCCGGGGGCGCTGGGGTGTGGGCGGGCAGTTCGGCGGCATGGCAATGTACTTCGCCTAATCGACCGAGATATAAGTCGCGCAGCGGCTGCGTCTCGAAGGCACTGACACGGCCCGCTGGAAGACGCGCCCAAGACGGTCGCGATTGCACACGCGGATCATCTGAAGGCGTCGCTGAGGGCGGGCCCAGTTCGACCAACAACTGATCGCCGCGAAAGACAAACAACAAGCCGTCAACATGGGCTTCGGGGGCTTGGACCGCAGGTACGTAATTTTCGGGGCTATGAAAAGCAATACGCATGTGTGCAGTGTACGGTGTTTCATTCGCTTTCGGTCGAGGCGAATGCGCCATCCACTATAATTACGGTTTGCTGTTGACCCCCACTGTGATTCACCTTCGCAGTGGTTCACTCCTGCTGCGATTTACCCCAACCTTGTTAGGCGAGCTCATGAGCGCAGACGTTACCGATCGCGATCTTGCGAATGCCATCCGTGCCTTGTCGATGGACGCGGTGCAAGCCGCCAACTCTGGCCACCCGGGCATGCCCATGGGGATGGCCGATATCGCGGTGGCGTTATGGCAGCATCATTTACGTCACGATCCAGCCAATCCAGCGTGGGCGGATCGCGACCGCTTTGTGTTGTCGAACGGTCACGGTTCGATGTTGCTCTACAGCTTATTGCATCTCACCGGTTACGACTTGCCAATAGAAGAGCTGCGCAATTTTCGTCAACTCCATTCGCGCACACCGGGTCATCCGGAAGTGGGTATCACCCCGGGTGTTGAAACCACCACGGGTCCATTGGGTCAAGGCATCAGCAACGCGGTAGGCATGGCTTTAGCCGAACGATTGCTCGCGGCGGAATTTAATCGCCCAGGAATGGATATCGTGAACCATCACACCTACGCGTTTCTTGGTGATGGTTGTTTGATGGAAGGTATTTCTCACGAAGTCTGCGCGCTGGCCGGTACGTTGGGCTTAGGTAAGTTGATTGCGTTGTATGACGACAACGGTATTTCAATTGATTCGGAAAAAGCCTCCATCAAGGCTTGGTATACCGATGATGTCCCAAAACGTTTTGCTGCCTACGGATGGCACGTGATTGCCAACGTAGACGGTCATGACACGCAAGCCGTACATCGTGCCATCTTAAAAGCCAAACGCGATACCGCACGACCAACGCTGATTTGTTGTAAGACCGTGATCGGTAAAGGGGCGCCCAATAAACAAAACACCGGGGGTGTGCATGGCGCGCCGTTAGGTGAAGCAGAGATCGCTGCTGCACGCGCCGCGTTAGGTTGGCCACACGCGCCGTTTGAGATTCCGAGAGAAATTTCTGCTGCGTGGAACGCGCGGCGTAAAGGCGCGCGCCGACAGAATGAATGGAAAAAGTTGTACGCCAACTACAGCGCAGCTTTTGCCCCGCAAGCGGCAGAATTTACGCGCCGTATGTCGGGCGCTTTACCCGCTGATTACGCGACACGTGTTGCGGCATTGTTGGAAGACATCAATAACAAAGCCGAAACGATCGCGACACGCAAAGCTTCGCAAAACGCGTTGGAATCTTTGGTGCCACTGTTACCCGAATTGCTTGGTGGTTCGGCTGATTTAGCGGGCTCTAATTTGACCATGGTGAAGGCTTCAAGGCCCGTGGGCCCAAGTGGTGGCGGCAATTACGTGTTTTATGGTGTGCGTGAGTTTGGGATGGCCGCGATCATGAATGGGTTGGCGTTGCACGGCGGCTTCATTCCTTATGGCGCGACATTTCTCACCTTTTCCGATTACGCACGAAACGCCATTCGTATGGCTGCGCTAATGAAATTGCGCAGTCTGTTTGTGTTTACCCACGACTCGATTGGTTTAGGGGAAGATGGCCCCACGCATCAACCCGTCGAGCATGCCGCAAGCTTGCGATGTATTCCGCAGCTCGATGTTTGGCGCCCATGTGACACCTTAGAGTCTGCGGTGGCATGGAGCGCATCGATTGCCCGTCAAGATGGACCGAGTGCGTTGCTTTTTTCACGTCAAAACGTGGCGTTTGTGTCGCGTGATGCGACAACGCGTGCGCAGATCGAGCGCGGTGGTTACGTATTGGCTGAGGCCGCACGAGGTGCGCCGCGCGCCGTGATTATTGCCACCGGCTCCGAAGTGCCGTTGGCCTTGGCTGCACAGCAAGCCTTGGCAACTGCAGGCATTGCGGTGCGTGTGGTTTCAATGCCCTGTACCAACGTATTCGATCGACAGCCCGCGACGTACCGCGCGCAAGTGTTGCCGCAGGGTGTGCCGCGTGTGGCCGTTGAGGCGGGCGTCACTGATTTTTGGCGCAAGTACACCGGCGCTGTCGATGATGCGCGTGGCGCTGTGATTGGTCTCGATACGTTTGGCGAATCAGCGCCTGCAAGTGCGTTGTATAAACACTTTGGTATTACCGCTGAACATGTTGTCTCTGCAATTCAGCGCGTGCTTCAACTGTAACCGGCTCGAACAAGCCCCCCCTAATTTTTAACCCGCCGCCCTGTTTGTGGCGATCACCCGAGGACTGAACGCATGACCATTCGTGTTGCTATCAACGGCTATGGGCGTATTGGCCGTAACATCCTTCGCGCCTTGTACGAAAGTGGCAAGAAGCATGACATTCAAATTGTGGCGATCAACGATTTGGGTAATGCGCAGACCAATGCCCACTTAACCAAATACGACACCGCGCATGGACGTTTCCCCGGTACGGTGAGTGTGGATGGTGATCATCTAGTGGTGAACGGTGATCGGATTGCGGTGTGTGCCAAACGCAACCCTGCCGAATTACCTTGGAAAGCACTCAATGTGGATGTGGTGCTGGAGTGCACGGGCTTATTCACCACCAAAGAAAAAGCTGGTGCGCATTTGAGCGCGGGGGCTAAAAAAGTAATCATCTCCGCGCCCGGTGGAAAAGATGTCGATGCCACCGTCGTGTACGGCGTGAATCACGGCACCTTAAAAGCGAGTCATACGGTGATTTCAAACGCCTCGTGTACCACCAACTGCTTGGCGCCGATGGCCAAAGTGCTGCACGAAAAAATTGGCATCGTCGCCGGACTCATGACCACGGTGCACGCTTATACCAACGATCAAGTCCTCACCGACGTGTATCACGAAGATTTGCGCCGTGCGCGCTCAGCCACCATGTCAATGATCCCAACCAAAACGGGTGCAGCTGCGGCGGTTGGATTGGTGTTACCAGAGTTGAATGGCAAGCTCGATGGTTACGCAATTCGTGTACCCACCATCAATGTATCGATCGTTGATCTCACCTTGACCGCTGCACGTGCCACAAGCGTCGATGAAATCAATGCCGCCATGCAAAGCGCAGCCGGCGGCGCCTTGCGTGGGGTGTTGGACTACACCACCGAGCCGTTGGTGTCGGTGGATTACAACCACAATCCAGCGTCGTGTACTTTTGATGCTTCGCTCACCAAGGTGGCTGAAGGCACCTTGGTGAAAGTAGGTGGTTGGTACGACAACGAATGGGGTTTTTCTAACCGTATGCTCGACACCACCGTTGCATTAATGGCAGCGAAATAATGCCCAGCGTCTTATGTGAAACCTTGGGTGCGGTAGCCGTTGTACGTTTAAACCGACCGGAAGCACTCAATGCTGTCAACGAAACCATGCGCAGCGAGTTGCCTGCGCTGTTGGCGAAATTGGAAGCCGATGCGGCCGTGCGTGCAGTGGTCATCACTGGTGCAGGAGAACGCGCGTTTTCTTCTGGTCAAGATTTAGAAGAAGCCGCAGCCTTTACCGCCGCTGATGTCGATGGTTGGTTTACGCGTGCACACGCCATGTTTGCCGCGATTCGTGGCATGAATAAACCCACGGTCGCAGCGTATAACGGCGTGGCAGCGGGCGCAGGCTATCAGATTGGGTTGTACTGCGATTTGCGCGTGGGTTATCCGCAAATGAAATTGGGTCAACCCGAAGTAAAAGCCGGTTTGGGTTCGATTCTTGGTACCTCGCAAATGATGTGGCATTTACCGATCGGTTTAAATGCCCAGCTCTCGCTCACAGGCGAATTAATTTCGGGTGAGCGTGCGTACGCTTTGGGTTTACTCAATTATTTAGTTGCGCGTGAACAAGTGCTGAGTCAGGCGCTGGAGGTGGCGAATCTCCTTGCGGGCCATCCCCCCATGGCGATGCAATTGACCAAAGAGCGCATGCGCGAAATCACCCAAGCGCAATTTGATGACATTTTGCTAGCCGCAAAGAAATACCAAAAGCGCGCTTATGAATCGGGCGAGCCACAACGCCAGATGGCCGCGTTTTTAGCAGCACGCAAAAAATAATCGCGCGCGATCCCAGCGTGATGATGAAGTTTGGTACGGAGAGAGTTTCATGAGCATGCAATTCAAGCGAATGGCCGATCTTGACTTGGCCGGTCAACGCGTGCTGATTCGTGTTGACTTTAATGTGCCTTTTCAAGATGGCCGAATTACCGATGACACGCGAATTCGTGCCGCGTTGCCTGGTATTCGGATGGCCATGGAAAAAGGCGCACGCCTGATGTTGGTCTCACATTTGGGTCGACCCAAAGAGGGCGTGTTTGTTGAAGCTGAATCGCTGGCGCCAGTGGCGAAACATTTGTCGCGCTTACTCGGTGCTGAGGTGCCGTTGATCAGTGACTGGTTAGGTGCAGGCTTTCAGCCGAACGCCATCGCAAACGGCAAATTGGTGTTGCTTGAAAATTGTCGCTTTAATGTCGGCGAAAAAAAAGATGATGAAGCCTTATCGCGCCGCATTGCTGGCTTGTGCGATATCTATGTGAATGATGCGTTTGGTACGGCACACCGTGCGGAAGCAACCACGCACGGTGTTGCGCGTTTTGCACCGATCGCTTGTGCTGGCCCGTTGCTCGCTGCAGAACTCGATGCTTTAGGCAAAGCGTTGGCCCATCCGGCACGCCCCTTAGTGGCCATTGTGGCCGGCTCAAAAGTATCGACAAAACTCACTATCCTCGAATCTCTGGCAAGTAAGGTCGATCAACTCATTGTTGGTGGTGGCATTGCCAATACGTTTTTACTGGCGGCTGGCTCGCGTATCGGAAAATCGTTGGCCGAATCTGATTTAGTCGGAGAAGCCAACAAAGTGATGGCAGCCATCAAAGCCAAAGGTGGCGAGGTGCCATTACCGATTGACGTGGTGTGCGCCAAAGAATTTGCGGCAAACGCGATTGCACAAACTAAAGCGGTCGCTGAGGTGATGCCCGATGACCTGATTTTGGATATTGGTCCCAAGAGTGCGCAAGCATTAGCGCAAATTGTGCGCAATGCAGGCACGATTGTTTGGAACGGACCAGTGGGGGTCTTTGAGTTTGATCAGTTTGGACATGGCACCGCGACCTTGGCGCGCGCCATTGCGGAGTCTTCTGCGTTTTCGATTGCTGGAGGTGGGGACACACTGGCGGCAATCGCCAAATATGGCATCAGCGAAAAAGTGTCGTATATCTCGACTGGCGGTGGTGCCTTCTTGGAATTTTTAGAAGGCAAAACACTGCCCGCGGTGGCAGCATTAGAGGCGCGCAGCGCCGACTAAATGGTGCGGTGTCGGCGCAGCGCGCTGCTGCGTTAGGCTTTGTTGGGGATGGTGCTGATGCCCGCCCACTTGGCTAAATCGCGATGCACGCGTGCGACGCGCTCGATTTCACCTTTGGCTGGAAAGCGCTCGTAAAAACCTTCCGCGCGAAATGCACGCGCTTGATTGGCCCAAGGTGCCAAACGTTTTTCCCAGCGCGCAACGCGTCCCTCAGCGGGATTACCGTCTTCGCGCGCAAGGTCGGCGCACACACGAATCATGGCTTTGAGCGTGACAGGTCGCGTCACCATGTGGCTATCATTTTCCCAAGCATCGCCCCAGACACGTTCGGCCGCTTTGAGAAAGTCACGCACCATGCCGTAGTAACGACCCGCTTCACGCGCGCTACCGCCAGCCACTTGGATGCGACGCCATTCGCGTGCGGTCCAGCGTTGAAGTTCGTTAAACAATTCGGCTTGTAAGATCCACTTGTCTTTTTGACTGCGGCCGCCCAAGCGATTAATTCGGTAGCGTAACGGGCTATCGCCTTCGCTGTATAAGGACGACACCAAACGTGAGGCAAATTTGCGATGCGGTTCGGCCCACGACACGCGTTCGTACAAATCAATCAGATGGCTCTTGTTGATACGCGTGGGTGTTGAGTTGATGATGACGAACATCTCGGTGGCGAAATCTTCGCTACGACCATCAAAAATCATGCACGGCACCTGAATGGTGGCCGCTTCCTCAGGACGTTCGTTTAAGTGAAACCGCAATGCGGCTAAACGATGTTGACCATCAACGATCAAGAATTTTTTTTCTGGTGCGGCCAAGTGACCGACGCCTTCAACACCGGCGCTGCGAAAGCCGAGCTTTTCTGAAGTAAACAGCAACACCGTGCCGGGGATCGGCGGTTGCGTGATTGCCGTTTCGTAGAAATTTTTAAGTTGTTTGACCTTGCCGCGCGAGATCGTGCGCTGAAAGGCTTTGTCGCTGCGCTCAATTTTTGCGATGAACTGCGCGATCTCATCGCGCGGGGAAATTTTCTCGGCGGCGATTTCCTCGCCCTCGCCATAAAAACGACTGATAAAGCGCACCTTGCTAAGCAAATCCTTCGCGGGAACGCTGGCGAAGTAAAAGATGCCGTCTTTCTGGCGGATCTGGGTTGCGAGCACTGAGGTCTCCTTAATCGCGGGGAGTAGACGCTCACTTGGCGTCTTGACCCTGAAGTATGGCTGTATTTTGACTTCGGTTCTAGAGCCCAGCGAGTCTGCAGACCTCTCGGCAGAGGGCGCCCTCCGGAAGCGCCAAGGACTCCAAGATGCTGAAATGGTCGTCTTCGGGCAGAGCCAACATGCGTCCAAGGTTGTCCGCCGCGCGTAAGACCTGCGCAAATTCACGCGACTGGCGTTGTAATTCGGGCAGCTCAGCAAGCCCATACGCAACACTGATGGGGGTCTGCGGGAGCGATAAAAACTGCGGAGAGTGAGCGCGTGCTTCGGTTTCGCTCATTGCTAATTTTTGATTCATCTCAGTGAGTCGAATCGGCTCGAGATCAAATAGGCCGCTGATTGCAAGCGCCGCATGCACACCTGGGACATCGGCGGTCATCGCCGCCAAATGGCCGCCGGCGGAATGACCGCAAACCACGAGCGTCGGGCTGGCCTGGAGCTCAGGCAGGCGTTTCACTAGATCTGCTGTGGCGGTGCGAATTTCACGCACGATCGTACTGATGCTGGCTTGCGGCGCCAAGCTGTATTCGATCAAGGCCACATTCATTCCGGCGGCGAGCGGACCGGCGGCGACAAACGCATTGGGTTCTTTGTCGTTGTATTGCCAGTAACCACCGTGGATGTAGGCCACTGTTGGGCGATCGGGGCTTACCGCGTGAAAAAAATCGATGCGCTGACGTTCACCGGGACCATAGCGCAGGTCGCGGCTCACACGATGCGCGGCATACAGCACCAAACTCTGTTGGGCGCGTTGGTCGCGCCATTGCACGTGTTCGGGCACGGCTGCGCGGTTGTTGTAGGCGGCGTTTAATGCGCCAACATCAAACTCGCGATAAATGGGGGTGGCCATGCGTAAAGCTCGCGCAGAGAAACCCCCATCGTCTCAGGAATCGATCGATTCTGCACGTTGTGACGCGATACGGTGACACGCATCTGGTATAAATGAACGCATCATCTGGCGTGCATTGAGCAGCGCCAATACTCAGAGGAAAGCCACGCATGCTGCGTAGTACAAAAATTGTTGCAACGTTGGGCCCCGCTTCATCCGATGCCGCCACACTGGAGCGCATGATTGTGGCCGGGGTGGATGTGGTGCGTCTGAATTTTTCGCATGGCACGGCTGACGATCACATCGAGCGTGCTCGGTTGGTACGTCAAGTCAGTGAAAAAGTCGGTCGCACGGTTGGCATCATGGCGGATTTGCAAGGCCCGAAAATTCGGGTCGGCAAGTTTAAAGACGGCAAGGTCAATTTAGAAAAAGGCCAAGCATTTATTTTGGATGCCGAATGCGCCTTAGGTGATGCCACGCGCGTGGGCTTGGACTACAAAGAACTTCCCCGCGATGTAGCCCCGGGCGCGGTGTTGTTACTCGATGATGGTCGTGTGGTGTTAGATGTGACCGATGTACGTGGCAGTGAAGTCCACACCACCGTGCGTCATGGCAGTGTGTTATCCAACAACAAAGGTATTAATCGGCAAGGTGGTGGGTTGACCGCGCCGGCGCTCACACCCAAAGACATGGAGGACATTAAAACCGCGGCGCAGTTAAAAGCAGATTTTCTTGCCGTGTCGTTTCCCAAAACTGGCGCGGATATGTACATGGCGGGTGAGCTGATGCGCGCCGCCGGCGGTAAAGCCATGTTGATTGCCAAAATCGAACGCGCTGAAGCTGTTGGCGATGCGGCGCTCATCGACATCATGAAAGCCTGCGACGGCATCATGGTGGCGCGCGGTGATTTGGCTGTCGAAGTGGGTGATGCCTCGGTGCCTGCGTTACAGAAAAAAATGATCCGCATGGCGCGCGAGCACAACAAGCTCACCATCACCGCAACGCAGATGATGGAATCGATGATTGCCAGTCCCATCCCCACGCGCGCGGAAGTATCGGATGTGGCCAACGCGGTACTCGATGGCACGGATGCAGTGATGCTCTCTGCAGAATCAGCCGCAGGAAAATATCCGGTCGAGTCGATTGAGGCGATGGATCGAATTTGTATCGAAGCCGAGCAAACGCAGCCCTTAACATTGGAACAAGAGTTCTTAAATCGGGTATTCACACGCGTTGACCAATCGATCGCGATGGCCGCGCTCTTCACGGCATTTCATTTAAAGGTGAAGGCGATTGCGTCGCTCACTGAATCGGGTTCAACGGCACTTTGGATGAGTCGTTTAAATTGTGGTGTGCCGATATATGCGCTGACCGCACAAACCGGCACACGCTATCGCTGCACGCTTTTTCGTGACACGTATCCTCTGGTGGTCCGGCAAATGCCGCAAGATCGCGACGCATTATTAGCCGAAGCAGAAAATGTATTGTTGGCCAACGGCGTAGTTAAAGACGGCGATCTCATCGTGCTGACGATCGGCGAACCGATTGGTCAAGCAGGCGGGACCAACACCATGAAGATCGTGCGCGTTGGCGAGCACCGGCGTTTGCTCAAGGCCTGACGTTAGATCACGCACAGTGCTGCAAATTAAACTAGTAAACGCGGCAGGGGCGGTGTGGACGCACACCTTGAACGACCCGCAGCACCGTGCGCCGAGTCAGCGTCCTTGGACACGACAAGCACTGGCTGCTGCGCATTTGGTGGTCGATCCGCGTCGCGTGCACTGTCCGATCACACAGAGTGCGATCGATTGGGATGCAAGCATCGCGTATCGACAGCATTTATGGCGCTATGGATTTGGTGTGGCCGAAGCCATGGACACCGCACAACGCGGCATGGGGTTAGATTGGCCGCAGGCCATCACACTGATCGAGCGCAGCATGGATGCCGCGCGTGATTACCGCGGCATCGTCAATGGCCCATTGGTGGCGGCTGGTGCGGGGACGGATCATCTCCTACTCAATTCAGCACCTAATATCGAAGCGGTGATCGCAGCGTACGAAATGCAGTGTGCTGCCATTGAGCGTACGGGTGCGCGAATTATTTTGATGGCAAGCCGTGCCTTGGCTGCTTGCGCACGCTCGGCGGATGATTATCTGCACGTGTATGACCGCATCCTCAGCCAAGTGCGCCAACCAGTGATCATTCATTGGTTAGGCGAAATGTTTGATCCTGCGTTAGCCGGATATTGGGGTTCGCGCGACATCCATACAGCAATACACACGTGTGTACAGGTGTTGCAGCAACATGCAACAAAAATTGATGGCATCAAAATTTCGTTACTCGATCAAGCCCACGAAATTACGCTGCGTCGACGCCTGCCTGCTGGGGTGCGCATGTATACCGGAGATGAT
>CANIIA010000004.1 GCA_947467435.1 Betaproteobacteria bacterium | reverse complement strand
GCGTCCATCTGAGCCGATTTAACTTTAGCGAAATTGCCGAGCATGTTAATGCGCGGTTGCAAAGCAATGGCGGGCTTTTAACGACAAAAACTGTGCTTAGATCTGAGCAAAATTCGGATTCAACGCAGAAAAGCGATTCACGAACACGTCGCGACCTTCGCACCCGAAATTTTTCTTAAGCCCTTGATTTTATGGCGCGCCCGAGACGATTCGAACGTCCGACCCCTGCCTTCGGAGGGCAGTACTCTATCCAGCTGAGCTACGGGCGCCTGGGGGACAGGAAATTGCAAGCCGAGTCACCTTGCCGAAGGCACAGTGAGCAAGGCGGCGAAGAATAGCGTTTTTCTATTCCAGCGTCCACGCGCCTTGGAACAGGGCGCCAAGTCTTCACTTTCACGTTAAAATCATTTTTTCCGAACGACCCGTTGTTTTCGCTTTAAAGGACGCTGCATGAGCTCATCACACAACGATCACGAAGCTTTTATCAAAACACCGCAGCAGTTAATTACCGTGGTGGTGCTTGCGTTTGTTGTGCCAGTGATCGGCATCATCATGTTGGTCAGCTTTGTGCTCGGTAACAAAGCCCCGGATCCTGCCGCGCTCACTCCTGAGGCGGTTGCTGCGCGTATCCAACCGGTTGGACAAGTTGAAATGGCAGGTGCTATCAGCGCAACACCCGCAGCCCCAAGCGGCAGTGCGCCTGCTGCCGCGGGCCCGATTGACGGAGCCAAGATCTACGCGAGTGCCTGCGCCACTTGTCATGGCGCTGGCGTGATGAATGCCCCAAAATTTGGCGATAAAAATGCGTGGGCGCCGCGCGTTAAAACTGGATTGGCAGCACTGGTTAAATCAGCTGTTGGTGGCAAGGGGAGCATGCCAGCCAAAGGTGGTAATGCTGCACTGTCTGAAGCGGAAGTGAAGGCTGCTGTCGAACACATGGTGTCTGCGGTCAAGTAATCGCTGCACACGCTACGCAGCGCGATCGTTACATAGCACGCAACCCAATCTTTGGGGTTGCTGATCTGGAGTGTGCATGCAGTTTCTCTTTGTGATCGATCCGCTCGATTCTTTAAAGGCGTACAAAGATTCAAGCATCACCATGATGCGCGAAGCACAGCGTCGTGGTCATGCCGTGTGGGTGTGCGAACAAACTGGCATCGCCGCTGATGCCGGCGAAATCAGCGCGCGAGTCACGCCGATTCAGCTGACCAATCAAGACGATGATTGGGTGCGATGCGGGACACCCTCGCAACGCACGCTACGCAGCTTTGATGCGGTGATTAACCGCAAAGATCCGCCATTTGATTTGGAGTATGTCACCACAACGTGGCTACTCTCTGCAGCCGAACGCGCTGGTGCGTGCGTGGTGAACTCGCCGCAAGCGGTGCGCGATCACAATGAAAAACTCGCCATCCTTGAGTTTGCCCAATTTAATGCGCCGACCTTGGTGACACGCGATGCGCAACAGATTCATGCGTTTATCGAGGCGCAACGCGATGTCGTGATTAAACGCCTAGACACCATGGGTGGCGAAAATATTTTTCGCATTCGAAACGATGACCCCAATCGCAACGCGATCGTAGAAATCATGTCACTCGGCGGGGCGCGCAGTGTGATGGTGCAAGCCTATCTACCCGAAATTGTCGATGGCGATAAACGTATTTTGCTGATCGGTGGCAAGGTCGTACCGTACGCCTTAGCACGCATTCCAAAAGCCGGCGAGACGCGCGGTAATCTGGCTGCGGGTGGTCGCGGCGAAGCGCGCGCGTTATCCGATCGTGATCGTCTGATTGCGCAAACCATTGCCCCAATTGTTGCTGCGCGTGGCTTATTGTTGGTTGGCTTAGATGTGATTGGCGCCTGTCTCACCGAGGTCAATGTCACCAGCCCAACCTGTTTTCGCGAAATCACCGATCAAACCGGCTTTGATGTGGCTGCGTTATTTATCGATGCGCTCGAAGAACAAGTGAAGGCACGAGCGTCACAACAATGATCGGCTTACTATTGATTACGCATGGTGCTTATGGCGAAGATTTGCTCGCCTCGGCTAGTCACGTGTTAGGCCAACCGTTGCAACAAGTGGCGCATCTTTCAGTAGCGGGGCACGATGACCCTGAAGCGGTGTTTACGCATGCAAATAAGTTGTTGCATCAAGTCGATGGCGGAGATGGCGTATTGATCTTGACGGACATCTATGGCGCGACACCGTGCAATGTTGCCACGCGCCTATTGGCCGAAGGCAATGTCGAGGGCGTGTCGGGGGTGTCCTTGCCGATGCTGGTACGTGCGTTGGCTTATCGTGCAGCACCATTGGCCACGGTGCGTGAAAAAGCGATTCTGGGTGGCACCGAAGGCGTGGTGCATGTGAATAGTGATCCTTGCCGTGCCCGCCGCTGAACTGCCCATCATCAATAAGCTTGGCTTGCATGCACGTGCTTCGGCCAAGCTCACGCAACTTGCAGGAAAATTTAATTGCGAAGTGTGGCTATCGCGTAATGGTCGACGCGTGAATGCCAAAAGTATCATGGGTGTGATGATGTTGGCTGCCGGCAAAGGCTCGAGCATTCACATCGAAACCGAAGGCGTGGATGCGCAAGCTGCGTTAGATGCGATCGCGGCATTGGTTGCAGATCGTTTCGGTGAAGGCGAATGAATTTTGTTCTGCATGGTCACAGCGTTTCAAATGGCATCACCATTGGTCACGCGCATTTGGTGTCCAGTGCACGCCTGGAAGTAGCGCACTACAACATTCCGGCTGATGATGTGCCAGGGGAGGTTGCGCGCTTAGATCAAGCGTTTGAAAAAGTGCGCGCCGAATTAACCGAAGTCGCGCAACAAATTCCCACCAATGCACCAGCGGAATTTGCCGCCTTCGTTGATCTGCACACCATGATCCTCAACGACTCGGCCCTTTCGGTCGAACCACGCCAGCTCATTGCCGAGACGTTGTGTAATGCAGAGTGGGCGTTAGTCAGCCAGATGGAACGTTTGGTGGCGCAGTTTGAAGCCATTGATGATCCGTATTTACGCGAGCGCAAAGCCGATATTCAACAAGTGGTTGAACGCGTCTTAAAAGCCTTGCTGGGACACCCCGGGACCGCGCCGCAAGATTTGTCTGCCGAAGGCGAATTAATTGTCGTTGCGCATGATTTATCACCTGCAGACATGCTGTTGTTTAAAGAGCATGCGTTTGGTGGCTTTGTCACCGATTTGGGGGGGGTAACTTCACACACAGCCATTCTTGCGCGTAGCTTAGGCATCCCAGCGATTGTTGGTTTGCATCACGCCCGACAAATGATTCGTGAAGGTGATCTACTGATTGTCGATGGCGTACAAGGCGTGCTCATCGTAGATCCTGATGCCAGTGTGCTCGCAGAGTATCGCTTACGACAATCTGCGTTTGATCTTGAGCGACGCAAATTAAAACGCTTGCGTAGTACCCCAGCCAAAACACTTGAGGGCACACCCATCGAGTTGTTTGCCAATATTGAATTACCGCGCGATATGGCTCAAGTGCTTGAAAGTGGCGCGCAAGGAATTGGCTTATTTCGTAGCGAATTTTTATTTATGAATCGGCGTCAATTGCCCAGCGAGGACGAGCAATTCGAAGCCTATCGCGAAGTGGTGCTGGCAATGGAAGGTAAGCCAGTCACGATTCGTACGCTGGATTTAGGCGCTGATAAAGCACTGCAATCAACGGCCGACGCACCTGCACCAATGCCGAATCCTGCCTTAGGCTTGCGTGCCATTCGATACTGTTTAGCTGAACCAAAAATGTTTCTTGCGCAGTTACGTGCAATTTTGCGTGCATCGCATTATGGCAACGTACGCATTTTGGTGCCGATGCTTGCGCATATCCACGAAATTGATCAAACGCTGGCGCTGATTCGTCAAGCGCGCACCACGCTACAACAAGCCCAGGTACCGCACGCACCGGATGTTCCTGTCGGCGGCATGATTGAAATTCCTGCCGCTGCGCTAGCCTTACCTATGTTTATGCGCAGACTCGATTTTCTATCGATTGGTACCAATGATTTAATTCAGTACACCTTAGCCATCGATCGTACCGATGATGCGGTGGCGCATTTATACGATCCGCTGCATCCGGCGGTGCTCCAGCTGGTGGCTAACGTCATTCTGCGTGCTAAACGTGCCGACGTGCCGGTCGCTGTGTGCGGCGAGATGGCCGGAGACCCGCTGCTGACACGCTTACTTCTTGGCATGGGACTCACCAATTTCTCGATGCATCCAGCGCAATTACTCGAAATCAAAGACCGCGTTTTAAAAACCAGTCTGCCCGAAGCAACGCTGTTGGCAGCGCGCGTATTGCGATCGAATGATTCTCAGCGCACGCGCGAATTACTGCGCAAGCTCAACGCATGAGTGGACCACTTCACGGTGTGCGCGTCTTAGACCTCACCTCAGTGGTGATGGGTCCGTACGCCACCCAGCTCTTGGCGGATTACGGTGCGGATGTGGTCAAAGTCGAAACGCGTGATGGTGATGTCATGCGTCACGCAGGACCAATGCGTCACCCCGGCATGGGCCATGTGTTTCTTAGCACCAATCGCAACAAGCGATCAATCGTGCTCGATCTAAAACAAGCATCCGGTCGCGAAGCGGTGTTGGCATTGGCCCGCGATGCCGATGTGCTGATCTATAACATTCGACCGCAGGCGATGGCGCGCTTGCAGTTATCGTACGAAGCCGTGTGTGAAGTGAACCCGCGCATTATTTATGTCGGTGCGTTTGGTTTTAGCCAAGATGGTCCCTATGCCGCGATGCCGGCATACGATGATTTAATTCAAGCGCGCGCCGGTGTCCCGTGGTTGATGCAGCAATCCGGTGCCGAGGTGCCACGTTATGTTCCTTCAACGTACGTGGATCGTACCGTCGGCTTACATGTCGCTCATGCAGTCAGTGCGGCGCTCTTTGCGCGCGAAAAATCCGGTCGCGGACAACGCGTGGATGTACCTATGTTTGAGAGCATGTTGCAAACTTTGCTCGGTGAGCATTTGGCCGGACGCAGCTTCGTGCCGGCGCTACCTGGCGAAGGGTACGCACGCGTCTTATCCACTGAACGACGACCCTACAAAACGCGTGACGGTTGGGTCTGTGTGTTGGTCTACAACGACAAACAATGGCGTGGGTTTTTTACGCTGATTGGTCAGCCAGAAATGTTCAACACCGATGCGCGCTTTTCAACGCAAACTGCGCGCATCGAAAACATCGACGCGGTGTACGCCTGGCTGAGTGCACAAATGGCCACGCGTAGCACAGAAGAATGGCTGAGCGGTTTTGCGCTCCACGATATTCCGGCAGCACCCATGAATTCGCTGGCCGATGTATTTAATGATCCACATTTAAATGCCATCAATTTTTTTGCGCAGACCGAGCATCCCACCGAAGGACGGATCACGTCTTTAAAAATTCCGTCGACTTGGTCAGGCACCGCACCCGAGCAACGCTTACCCGCACCTAATTTAGGTCAACACACCCGCGAGATACTTCGCGAAGCCGGTTATACCGACGATGCCATCGATGCGCTTGTCGCAGCGGGCGTTGCTTTTGCAGGATAAATAACGAGGAGCTTGCCGCATGAATACCGTCACCGCCCCCAACTTGTCTGCGCCAGCCATTCGATTACACGCCAACGATAACGTGGTGATTGCACGCATCGATCTCGCGCAAGGTACGCCGGTATCAGAAGAACAGCTAACGTGCCTCAATCGTATTCCTGCTGGTCACAAAGTGGCCGCACGCGCGATTGCTAAGGGCGACCCGATCTTGAAGTACAACACCGTGATTGGCTTTGCTTCCAACGATATTGCACCAGGCACGTTATTACATCGTCTGAACATGGAGTTTCGTGAGTTTGATCGTGACTATGCCTATGCGCGTGAATATCAACCCACCATTTTTCTTCCTGAAGCGGAACGTGCGCAATTTATGGGGATTGTGCGTAGTGACGGCCGGGTCGCCACACGCAATTACATCGGGATTGTGTCGACGGTGAATTGTTCGGCCACGGTATCGCATCGCATCGCCAATTGGTTTACGCCAGAACGTCTGGCTGCATTTCCAAACATTGATGGTGTGGCTGCATTTACGCATGCCACCGGTTGCGGCATGGAATTGTCTGGCGAACCGATGGATTTATTACGCCGCACGCTGGCTGGTTATATTCGACACGCCAATCTCGCTGCTGTACTGGTGATTGGCTTAGGTTGCGAGCGCAATCAAATCAATACGCTGTTTCAAGCCGAAGCGCTCACCAGTGGCACGCGCTTAATTCCGTTCATCATGCAAGACGCAGGCGGCACGCGCCAAACCATCGAAGCAGGGATTGCCGCGATTCAAGAACTGTTACCGCAAGCCAATGCAGTGCAACGCGTACCCGTCAGCGCTAGTCATATCAGCGTGGGCTTACAGTGCGGTGGATCGGATTCGTTTTCATCGATCACTGCCAACCCTGCCTTGGGTGCAGCGATGGATATTTTGGTGCGCCATGGTGGTACAGCCATTCTTTCCGAAACCCCAGAAATTTATGGCGTCGAGCACACGCTGACGCGTCGTGCGGTATCACGTGAAGTGGGCGAAAAACTCATCGACCGTATTCGTTGGTGGAAAGATGTGTATGCGGTCGGACGCGATGTACAAATCAACGGCATTGTCAGCCCTGGCAATCAAGCCGGTGGATTAGCCAACATCTTAGAAAAATCTTTAGGCTCTGCGATGAAAGGCGGCAGTAGTGGATTGATGGCCGTCTATCAATACGCTGAGCTAGTAAAAGAAAAAGGCTTTGTGTTTATGGATACCCCGGGCTTTGATCCGGTGTCGGCCACAGGACAAATCGCTGGTGGCGCGAATGTCGTTTGCTTTACCACCGGTCGCGGTTCAGCCTTTGGTTGTAAACCCTCACCCTCCATCAAGCTCGCGACCAACACGCCGATGTACAACAAGTTGATCGAAGACATGGACATCAATTGCGGCGAAATTCTCGATGGCACGGCAAGCTTGCAGCAAATGGGCGAGAAAATCTTTCAGCTGATTCTTGATACGTGTTCGGGTAAGGCCACCAAGAGTGAGGCCTTTGGTTTGGGTGATCATGAGTTCGTGCCATGGCAAATTGGTATCACTGGCTAATGTGGATCCATTCTTGACATGCCTAGGCCGCACGCGTAAGGTTCAAGCATTCGAGGACCTCGTCCTCCGCGCCGATTTGAAGTTCAGCTTGCGGGCGCGCAACAAGTACCGCTAAAGAGACGGCTCTCAGACACCCGTTCTCGCGCAAGCTGAACGGGTTTTTGTTTTTTGGAGCCACGTGAACACCGTGTTACTGCCGCAAGATTCTGTCGGTGTCGTTAGCGAACAACGCGCACAATTTGATGTACCGCTGCATCTGAGCAGCGGTGGTGTATTACCGCGCTTTGAATTGGCCTATGAAACCTACGGCACGCTCAACGCAGCGCGCTCAAACGCCGTGTTGGTGCCGCACGCGCTGAATGCTTCACACCATGTAGCGGGTGTTTACGCTCACACACCGCAGAACGTGGGTTGGTGGGACAACATGGTGGGTCCGGGCAAGCCGCTCGATACGCGTCGATTTTTTGTGATTGGCGTCAACAATCTTGGCGGCTGTCATGGCTCCACGGGCCCGATCAGCATGCACCCCAGCAGCGGTCAGCCATGGGGCGGCGATTTTCCTGTGGTGACCGTCGAAGACTGGGTGGCTGCGCAAGCACGCTTGGCAGATTTTCTTGGGATTGATTGCTTTGCTGCAGTAATGGGTGGCTCACTTGGCGCGATGCAAGCGCTGCAATGGACGCTCTCTTTTCCTCAACGCGTTCGACACGCACTGGTCATTGCCGCTACGCCTCAACTGTCAGCGCAAAATATCGCCTTTAATGAAGTCGCACGACAAGCCATCGTGACCGACCCAGATTTTCATGGTGGCCATTACTACGCGCACGGCGTGGTGCCGCGTCGTGGCTTACGTTTGGCCCGCATGATTGGCCACATCACGTATTTATCTGATGACGCGATGATGGAAAAATTTGGTCGTGTCCTGCGGCGCGGCACACCAGGCTATGACTTTGATATCGACTTCGAAGTGGAAAGTTATTTACGTCATCAAGGTGACAAATTTGCTGGCGTGTTTGACGCCAATACTTATCTTCGTATTACTAAAGCGTTGGATTATTTTGATCCTGCGGCAGCGCACGGTGGTGACCTCACCGCTGCGCTGGCCCCCTCGAGAGCGAATTTTTTTGTGGCTTCGTTTACTTCGGACTGGCGCTTTGCGCCAAGTCGCTCACGTGAAATCGTGCGTGCTTTACTCGACAATCGGCGCGCGGTGTCTTATTTAGAAATTGATGCCCCTCACGGTCACGATGCATTTTTGATGGATGATCCACGTTACTTGGGTGCGGTACGCGCTTACTTTGAGAATATTGCGTTATGAATTCCGCACCCGCGTTACTTCCGGCACGTCGTCCCGATCTAGAAGCGATTGCGCGATGGGTGAAACCACAATCACGCGTATTAGATTTAGGTTGCGGTGATGGCACCTTGTTACGTCATCTGTGGGAAACGCGTGCGGTACATGGCTATGGCATCGAAATTGATGATGCCAAGGTACTGGCGTGCGTTCAAAACGATGTCAACGTGTTACAAATGAATCTCGAGAGCGGCTTGTCAGCGTTTAAAGATGCCTCGTTTGATTACGTGATTCTTTCGCAAACACTGCAAGCGGTGCGTCATACCGAAAGTATCTTGCGCGAAATGCTGCGCGTTGGCCGCGAAGTGATTGTTTCGTTTCCAAATTTTGGTCATTGGAACGCTCGCCTACAGGTGCTCGCCGGTCGTATGCCGGTTTCGACCAGTCTGCCCTACGTTTGGTATGACACCCCGAACATTCATTTATGTACGCTCGATGATTTTGAGTCGCTAGCAAAAACCTTGGGCGTGCGTATTGGCGAACGACTGGTGCTGCACGATGGGAAAGCTGTACATATGCTACCTAACTTGCGCGGCAGTTTAGTGGTGTATCGGATGTCGACGCACTAAGTGGTTTTAGCTGGAGCAAGCGGTACGGTGCTCTCTGCGTCACCCATCGGAGCAGACAGCGCATCGAGTTGTTCGATCCGCGCACGCAACCACAGTAGTAACGCAATGCCTGGTAGCCCAATGATGGTCGTGGCAAAGAAAAACCAGCTCCATCCCATCGCCTCGGCCATCCAACCTGCCAATGGGCCAACATACACGCGTCCGACTGCTGCAAGCGCAGATAACAATGCGTATTGCGTGGCCGAAAACCGCCGATCGCACAACGACATCAACAAGGCGACGAACGCTGCCGTACCCATCCCACCGCATAAATTTTCGGCAAAGACCGCTACCACCATGAGTGCGTAGTGTTTTCCAACCAACGCAATGGCCATGAATCCAAGATTGGTGATCGCCTGCAACACGCCAAACAGAAGTAATGCGCCCCATAAACGCAACCGCGCCATCAACGCACCCCCTAGCAGCGCGCCAAGAATGGTGGCGATCAGACCCAAGCTTTTATTGATTGCACCAACATCGGTGGCTGAGAAGCCCGCGCCACGAATTAAAAATGCGGTCGATAAAGTGCCCGCAAATGCATCACCTAATTTATACAGCACCACCAACAGCAATAAAGTCAGCGCACCATGTCGCGAAAAAAACTCACGCATCGGTTCGATCACCGCAGCCCGTAGCGTGACCGGCACGCCAGGCACACTTGCTGGCTCGGGTAAACGCCACACCGCGAGCATACCTACCAACATCAATGCGCCCATCAAGGCATACGTAACACCCCAACCCAACACACTATCGGCCAGTACCAACGCCAACCCACCAGAAACCAACATGCCCACACGATAACCAAAGACCGATACCGCCGCCCCGGCACCGCGACTCTCTGCGCTCAGAATATCGGCACGCAATGCATCAAACACTACATCTTGCGAAGCAGATAAAAACGCCACCGAAAAAGCCAACGCAGCCAGTAACCATGGCGCATCGCGGGGTGTTAACGCACCCATCGCGGCGATACCTCCCGCCAAGGTGAGTTGCGTCAACAATAACCAGCCGCGTCGCCGCCCCAATCGCCCAAAGAAAAAAGGCGCAGCGTAGCGATCAAGTAACGGTGCCCATAAAAATTTATAGGTATAAGGCTGCCCCACCAAGGCAAACCAACCGATGGTGCGCAAGTCCACCCCCTCGACGGTCAACCATGCTTGCAGGGTTCCGGCGGTTAATGCGAGTGGCAGCCCTGAAGCAAAGCCCAGCAGCAGCAATAAGGCCATGGTCCGTTGACGAAACACCAGCAGGGCAGATAGGCGGGACATAACTCCGGATTGTAAGCTGCCTGTTGACCACTTGACGCATGCGCTGATCGGCACCACTTTTGATTGAACGCAATTCAATTTAAATGTTATTTGATCAATGCGGTTGCCGCGCACGCAAAAACTCGGTACTGTGCTTTGAACGATTTGAGTCCAGCTGGCTCTAATGCAGGCCACACTCAAACGCAGCCAACAGAGTGGTTCTGTTGGCAACATCTCAGGAGCTCACATGAACACCAAAACGGACGTTTCCACCGAAAAAATTGCTGCCGACCTCAAGCTACTGGTCGCCGATACCGAAGAGCTGTTGCGTGCAACTGCCGGTGAAGCCAGCGAAAAAGCGCGCTCTGCACGTGAACGCATTGGCGCCTCGCTTGCGACTGCTAAGGCTAAATTAGCTGACATCGAGCACACCGTACTAGAAAAAACCAAACATGCAGCGCGTGCCACCGATGAATACGTGCACGAAAATCCTTGGCAAGCAATTGGTGTCGCCGCAGGCGTAGGATTTTTGTTAGGTATGCTGATTAGCCGTCGCTAAGACTACATTGATGCAAGAAGATCACCGCGCACCACACAGCCCTGCATCGGCTGGTGTGCGCGGCATTCTCGCCGCTGCGCTCGGTTTTGCAGAAACACGCGCCCGCATTGCGGCCAACGAGGTTGAAGAGCAGCTCTTGCGCTTAAGCGAGATCTGCGTGTGGGGCGTGGCGGCTGCGTTGTTTTTTTGTTTGGCGGTACTGTTTGCTTCGTTATGCATTGTGTTTGCGTTTTGGGAGACGCATCGACTGCTCGCAGCAGGGTTGCTCACGACCTTGTACCTCGGTGCGGGGGGTGTGAGCGTTCTGATGTTACGCAGCCGACTTGCAGCGCGACCGCGCTTTCTCGCGGCGACCATGCGCGAATTAGCCAAAGATAAAAAAGACTTAGGTCGGACATGATCGGCGAGCGACTGATCGCCTTACGCGAGCAACGGGCCACACTGATCGTACATGCCAGCCAACAACGCGCAACGCTGGATACTGGATTAACACGTCTCGATAGTCTCGCCCCATGGCTCGCATACCTCAACAAAGGCGCGCGATATGTCAAAGCGCGGCCTTGGTGGTTGCTCGGTGCAGTAGCGCTCGTCGTTGCGATGCGTCCACGTCGATCGTTTTCTTGGATGACGCGCGGATTCACACTTTGGCGTCTGTGGCGTCGCGCTCAACCACTGATTTTGCGCTGGCGCGCGTTCATGGCCAGCAGCACCTAATCGTCGGCTACAGCGCTCGCGCGTAATCAATCACCAGCGGCGCATGATCAGAAAACCGTTCGGTTTTATAGATCTCTTGGCGTTGTGCTTGTGCCGCCAGTGCTGGTGTTGCAACGTGATAATCAATCCGCCATCCGACGTTCTTCGCCCAGGCTTGTCCGCGGTTTGACCACCAAGTGTATTGCTCAGGCTCGACATTGATGGTGCGAAAAACATCCACATAGCCCAGCTCGTCAAACACGCGGCTTAACCACGCGCGCTCTTGCGGAAGAAACCCAGAGTTTTTTTGATTCGATTTCCAATTCTTGAGATCGATATTTTGATGCGCGATATTCCAGTCTCCACAGAGCAACACTTCTTGCCCATCGGCTTTGAGCGTTTCTAGGTGCGGAAAAAAAAGATCGAGAAAACGAAACTTGGCTTGCTGTCGTTCTGGCGCACTGGCACCCGAAGGAAAATACACCGAGACCACTGACAGTGCGCCAAAGCGCATTTCAACGTACCGACCCTCTGCATCAAATTCGGGGGAACCAAATCCTGTTTGGATGCGATCGGGTGCGCGGCGGCTATAGATACCCACACCGCTATAGCCTTTTTTCTCGGCAAAATGAAAACCGGCGTGCCAACCTGGTGGCGCAGACATTGCCGCAGTGAGATCGGCGGCCTGCGCTTTGACCTCTTGCATGCACACCACATCGGCCGCTTGTTGCTCAAGCCAAGCGTAGAACCCTTTATTGGCGGCCGAACGTATGCCGTTTAAGTTGATACTGACAACGCGCATGACTGGGGCATGAAACGCAACAATGATTAATTGGCAGGAAAACTTGAGACACCACCATGCGCCGCCGACCACGCTGCAGGTGCATGCAGAAATTTTTCGACTTCATCAATCTGCGCAGTGGCCAAGTAATTGCCTTGCTTGACGACATCCAGCACATCCCACCATGTGGCGAGGTAATGCAGTTGTACGCCAAGATCACTCAGAATCTGCTTCGACTCAGGAAAGATGTTGTAGTAAAAATTCACATAGACGTGATCAACAATCGCACCGGCATCACGCAACGCTTTGCAAAACACCACTTTCGAACGGCCATCGGTGGTGAGGTCTTCAACCAACAAGGTGCGCGCACCAACATCAATATGACCTTCGATCTGTGCGTTACGGCCAAACCCTTTGGGTTTTTTGCGTACGTATTGCATCGGTAAGCCTAAACGATCAGCCATCCATGCGGCGTAGGGAATGCCTGCGGTTTCGCCACCGGCCACCGTATCAAAGCACTCAAAGCCCGCATCGCGAACAATGGTGGCCGCAGCAAACTCCATGAGCTGATGACGAATACGCGGATACGAAATTAATTTACGGCCATCGATATAAACCGGGCTAGCCCAACCGGAGGTAAAAATAAACGGCTTACCATCAGAAAAGAGCACCGCCTTGACTTCGAGCAGCATACGCGCGGTGATCTGCGCAATCAGGGCTGAATCTGTGAGCACCATGGGGGAGGTTCCGTACGTGAATAGAGCGCAAATTCTAGCGCATCACTCGCCATCTGCTAACGAGCGATAGGAAGGATCGTTTACGCCGATGCGTTGAGTTTTTGGCGCAGCAGATCGTTCACCTGCGCCGGATTCGCCTTGCCTTTGGTGCGCTTCATCACTTGACCGACCAAGGCATTAAACGCCTTTTCTTTTCCTGCTCGAAATTGCGCAACATTGTCTGCATTCGCCGCGAGCACTTCATCGACCATCGCTTCAATCGCGCCTTGATCAGAAATTTGGCGTAAGCCCTTGGCTTCAATGATGGCATCAGCCAGGCCGCCGTGTTCGCCTAACCACATCGCTTCAAACACTTCTTTGGCTAATTTGCTGCTGAGCGTGCCATCCACCAACCGACACACTAAACCACCTAACGCAGCGGCCGGCACTGGGCTTTGCGCGATGTCTAGGTTGGCACGATTGAGCGCTGCGGCCAATTCACCGTTTTGCCAATTTGCGCACAGCTTGGCTTCACCTTTGGCAGCTTGCACACACGCTTCAAAATATTCGGCGTGCTCTAACGAGCTCGTCAACATGCTGGCGTCGTAACTCGAGAGCTGGTATTGCGTTTCAAACCGCGTCCGCTTGGCTTGCGGCAACTCAGGCATCGCGCGGCGCACCTGTTCAATTTCTTCAGCACTAATCGCCAGTGGCAATAAATCGGGATCAGGAAAATAACGATAGTCGTGCGCGTCTTCTTTTGAACGCATCGCGCGTGTTTCATCGCGGTCAGGGTCATACAAGCGCGTTTCTTGCACAACGGTACCGCCATCTTCAATGCATTCGATTTGACGACGCACTTCAAACTCGATGGCGCGCTCCATAAAACGAAACGAATTTAGATTTTTAATTTCGCAGCGCGTACCTAATGGCGCGCCAAATTTGCGCACCGATACGTTGGCATCACAACGGAATGAACCTTCTTGCATGTTGCCGTCACAAATACCAATCCAGCGCACCAAACCATGCAATGCTCTTGCATAGGCCACGGCTTCTGCGCTGGAGCGCAGGTCTGGTTCGGTCACAATTTCAAGTAAGGGTGTGCCAGCGCGGTTTAAATCGATGCCAGACACCGACTGCGATAAGCCCTCGGGTAAGCCTTCATGCAACGATTTTCCTGCATCTTCTTCTAGGTGCGCACGTAAGATTCGAACGGTTTTTTCGCCAGCATCGGTAACGATCTTGAGCGTGCCGTGTTGTACCACCGGTAGTTCGTATTGACTGATTTGATAGCCTTTAGGCAAATCAGGATAAAAATAATTTTTGCGCGCAAATACCGAGCGTGGCGCCACCGTCGCTCCAATCGCCAATCCAAAACGAATGGCCAGCGCCACGGCTTGCGCATTTAATACCGGCAACACGCCAGGCAAGGCAATATCAACGGCCGACGCTTGGGTGTTGGGCGCGGCACCAAAGGCGGTCGATGCGCCAGAAAAAATTTTACTTTGGGTGGCCAGTTGTGCGTGCGTTTCTAAGCCAATCACCACTTCCCAATCGCTCACAGTGCAACCTCCGTAGGCGTGCGTTGATGCCAATCGGTGGCTTGTTGATACGCATGCGCAGCAGCCAACATCTGTGATTCTGCAAAATAATTGCCGATGATCTGTAAGCCAATCGGCAAACCGCGCGTATCAAAGCCGCAAGGGATCGACATACCAGGTAAGCCGGCAAGATTGACTGCAATGGTGAAAATGTCGTTGAGGTACATCTGGACGGGATCGCCGTTTTTACTACCCAAATCAAATGCCGTGCTTGGTGCCGTGGGCCCAAGAATCAAATCACATTGCGTAAACGCCTGGGCAAAATCATTGGCAACGAGACGACGAAGTTTTTGTGCTTGTAAGTAATACGCATCGTAATAGCCCTGCGATAACACGTAGGTACCAATCAAGATGCGACGTTTTACTTCGGCTCCAAATCCTTCGGCACGTGAGTTTGCATACATTGCAGCAAGATCATCATACTGACGAGCACGATGGCCATAGCGCACGCCATCAAAGCGCGACAAATTGGATGAGGCTTCTGCCGGTGCAAGCACGTAGTAACACGGCACCGAGAGTTGCGTGTTCGGTAATGTGACTTCGATGGTCCGCGCGCCCTGCGATTCAAACCAACGTACCGCTTCGCGCACCGCGCTAGCCACCGCCGGATCTACGCCCTCGCTAAAATATTCGCGCGGCAAACCAATACGCAATCCGGATAAGGATTGACCAAAGTGACGCGCGTAGTTTTCTGTTGGCCGCTCAAGACTGGTGGAATCACGCGGATCAAATCCAGCCATCGCGCCAAGTAAGGTCGCTAAATCTTCTGCACTCCGCGCCATCGGACCCGCTTGATCCAGCGACGAAGCAAACGCCACCATACCGTAGCGCGAGCACACGCCATAAGTGGGTTTAAGACCACTAATGCCAGAAAACGCCGCTGGCTGACGAATCGATCCGCCCGTGTCGGTTCCGGTCGCTGCCGGCACCATCCGCGCTGCGACCGCAGCCGCCGAGCCGCCCGATGATCCGCCGGGGACTGCGGCCTGACGCCATGGGTTGCGTACTGGGCCAAAAAATGAGGTTTCGTTGGAAGAGCCCATCGCGAACTCGTCCATGTTGCATTTACCCAGCATCACCGCCCCCGCACGGCGTAACTGCGTCACCACATGCGCATCGTAAGGCGAGACAAAGTTAGCCAACATCTTTGAGCCACAGGTGGTCGGTAAACCTTGGGTGCAAAAAATATCTTTATGCGCAATCGGCACACCAAGCAACGGGCCCGATTCACCGGCAGCGATGCGGGCATCAGCGGCGCGGGCTTCAGCAAGCGCTTGTTCAGTGGCGACCGTGACAAATGCATTGAAGGTGCCATTGAGCGCTGCAATTCGCGCCAAAAACGCCTGCGTCAGCTCAAGGCTCGAGACCTGCTTTGCCGCCAATGCTGCAGCCAATGTGGCAAGGCTTGCATCAATCATGGGTGTGACCGCCCGAGGCGCCGCTCACTCAATCACCTTCGGAACCAAATACAGCCCCGCCTCAACCGCAGGCGCGATCGCTTGGTAGGCGCTACGTTGATCGGTTTCGCTCACCACGTCTGCGCGTAATCGCTGCACAACATCCAACGCATGCGACATGGGTGCAATGCCGGTGGTGTCGACCGCCTGCATTTGGGCGATCAAGTCCATCACGCCATTGAGCTGCTCGGCACTTGCGCGCGCTTCAGCCTCGTTGACCGTGATACGGGCAAGGCGGGCGACGCGTCGAATTTGCTCAAGATCAAGGGCCATAAACGCTGAAGGGGAAGAAAAATCGAGCGGTTGAAAATTGCAGCGCACTCAAGCCTGATGGCGGGATCACAACACGCCAAAATCCAAACAATCCCACCGAGCAAAAGCGCACGCAACCCATCAAATGACAGGCGCATTAGGGTATCATATTCACTCTGATAAATGCGTTTGCAGACGCCGGTCTGCAAGTGCCACACGAGAGGCAACCGACGCCCATGTTTGGTTTTTTAAGAAGCTACTTTTCAAACGACTTAGCCATTGACCTCGGTACGGCAAACACGCTGATTTATGTGCGTGGCAAAGGCATCGTACTTGATGAACCCTCGGTCGTTGCGATTCGCCAAGAAGGCGGCCCCAATGCCAAGAAAACCATTCAAGCTGTTGGCAAAGAAGCCAAGTCAATGTTGGGTAAAACGCCCGGCAATATCGTCGCGATTCGGCCGATGAAAGATGGCGTGATTGCTGACTTCATCATCACCGAGCAAATGATCAAGCAGTTTATTAAACGCGTACACGACAACAAACTATTTTCTCCAAGTCCACGCATCATCATTTGCGTGCCGTGCGGTTCCACGCAAGTTGAAAAACGCGCGATTCGTGACGCCGCCATTGGCGCAGGCGCAGGGCAGGTGTATCTCATCGAAGAACCAATGGCTGCGGCCATCGGCGCCGATCTCCCTGTGGCAGATGCCACCGGATCAATGGTGGTTGATATCGGCGGGGGTACCACTGAAGTCGGTGTGATTTCATTAGGCGGCATGGTGTACTCGGGTTCGGTACGTATCGGTGGCGACAAATTCGACGAAGCCATCATCAATTACATTCGCCGCAACTACGGCATGCTGATCGGCGAAACCACCGCAGAGATGGTAAAAAAACAAATCGGCTCAGCGTTCCCTGGTTCTGAAGTGCGTGAAATGGAAGTTAAGGGCCGTAACCTAGCCGAAGGTATTCCACGCAGTTTCACCATTAGCTCAAATGAAATTCTTGAAGCACTGACCGAACCGTTAAATCAAATCGTGTCGGCGGTAAAAAACGCACTTGAACAAACGCCGCCCGAGCTCGGCGCCGATATCGCCGAAAAAGGCATGGTCCTCACTGGCGGCGGCGCATTGTTGCGCGATCTAGATCGCTTGCTCATGGAAGAAACTGGATTGCCCGTGATCGTGGCCGACGACCCACTCACTTGCGTGGTGCGCGGCTCGGGTAAAGCGCTCGAGAAGATGGAGCATTTCGGTCCAATCTTTACCAATGAGTGATTGAACCGGGGAGTATGGAACACACTCCCCCACCGTTTTTCCGGCGCGGCCCCGCGCCACTGGTTCGTTTGGCGTTTTTCGCCTCGCTATCGATCGCCTTACTCATTGCCGATGCGCGCTTTAAGTATGTCGATTCCGTGCGCACGGTGCTCGCACTCATTGCGTTTCCTTTGCAACAAGCCGCTGCTGCGCCCGAACAACTGTTACGCAGACTCGGCAGCTATTTTGTCAGTCAATCGGCGCTCAGCGACGAGGTCGCGAGCTTGCGAAAGCAATTGGTCGAGAACGCACAAAACGCGCAACGCTTGGATGCCACCACGGCGGAGTTAGCGCAGTTGCGTCGCCTGGTAGGCGCACAACAACGTCTAGGTTATCAATCCACACCGATCGAAGTGTTGTATGCAGGACGCGATGCCTTTTCGCGCAAAGTGATTGTGGACAAAGGTAGCCTGCGCGGCTTGGTCCCCGGGCAAGCGGTGATCGATGAAAACGGCGTGGTCGGACAATTAACACGCGTCTATCCGATGGTGGCCGAAGTCACACTGCTTACCGACAAAGAACAAGCCATCCCGGTGCAAGTGGTACGTAACGGTTTGCGCGCCGTGGCATTTGGTGCCGGCAATAGCGGCATGCTCGAGTTACGTTTTTTGGCGGCGAACGCAGAAATCGAACCTGGTGATCGCATTGTGACTTCGGGCATCGATGGGACGTATCCGGCTGGTCTCCCAGTCGCTACGGTCAGTCGAATTGATCGCGATGCCGCTGCCGCGTTTGCGCGCATTCTGTGTCAACCTGCTGCAGGCATCGAGCACAGTCGCTATTTACTTGCCTTGGCTGCCGAGGGACGTGCGCCAGACTATCCCGAAGAAACCACACCTGCAGGTGAAAAAAAATCGCGCGGCAAACAAAAACGTAAACGTGAGGCACGCGATGCCGGCTGAGCGCCCTAATTATATTTTGCTGCCGGTGCGCATCAGCACGATTACGATCTCGTTTTTCTGCGCATTACTTTTAAATTTTTTGCCGTGGCGAAGTGTCGCGTTGGTGCCTGATTTCGTGGCACTGGTCTTGGTGTTTTGGTGTGTGCGGCATCCGCGTCTGATTGGCTTGGGTGTGGCTTGGTGTTTGGGCTTAATGATGGACGCAGGCAATGGCGTGTTACTTGGCCAACACGCCTTGACGTATTCACTCCTGGCATTTGTATCAATGAGCTTGTCGCGACGTATTTTATGGTTTGGCTGGTTACAACAAAGCTTGCACGTGGCTGCCTTGTTAATCGCGGCGCAAGCCATGCAAGTGCTGATTCGATTAGTGGCAGGTGGTCAGTTTCCGGGTTGGTCACTCTTGGTCGGCCCGATTCTCGCTGCGCTGACTTGGCCTGTGTTGACTTGGGTGCTCCTCGCACCACAACGCCGCCCAGCCGAGATTGACGAAACTCGGCCGATTTAATCGGACGAATCTGGCATGCGTCTTACTGAACTTAAAAATCATCAGCGCGAGCTATATCAGTTTCAGGTGCGCGTTGGTTTTGTCAGTGTGGCGGTACTGGTGTGCTTTGCGATTTTGCTTTTGCGCTTTACGTGGCTACAAATCGTGCAGCACGATGTGTATCACGCTAAGGCAGAAGACAATCGTATTTCGATCGTACCAATTGCACCCAACCGCGGATTAATTTTGGACCGCAACGGCGTCGTGTTAGCACGCAACTATTCTGCGTACACACTCGAAATTTCGCCAAGCAAGATTAACGATCTCGAACGCACGATCACCGAATTGGCTGAAGTCGTGGATATTCAACCGCGCGATCGCAGTCGCTTTCGCAAGTTGCTTTCGGAATCACGCAACGCGGACAGTTTGCCGATCCGCAACCGACTCACCGACGAAGAGGTTGCGCGTTTTGCGGCCAACCGGTTTCGCTTTCCAGGCGTTGAGATTCGCGCACGCTTGTTTCGCCAATATCCCTACGGCGATACCGCATCGCACGTGATTGGTTATATCGGTCGGATGACCGACCGAGATATCGAGCGTCTCGAAGAACAAGGCGTTTCTGCCAATTACCGCGGCACCGATTTTGTCGGAAAGACTGGCGTTGAGGCCAGTTATCAAAATGAACTACACGGCAGCACCGGATTTGAACAAGTTGAAATCGATGCGGGCGGGCGAGGTATTCGTACGCTGTCGCGCACGGCTGCGCAGCCTGGTAATAACATCACCCTCACCATCGATATCAAGTTACAAGAAATCGTCGAGCAAGCCTTTGGTGATCGACGCGGCGCACTCGTGGCCATTGACCCCGCCAGCGGCGCGATCTTGGCTTTCGTATCGAAACCAGGCTTTGATCCAAATTTGTTTGTCGATGGCATCGATCCACAAAGTTGGGCGGAACTAAATAACTCACCGGATCGACCCCTCAATAATCGTGCGATTGCGGGTGTTTATCCCCCGGGGTCGACATTTAAACCGTTCATGGCTCTCGCAGCCTTGGAATCCGGTAAACGTCACCCGCGATACACCATCAGCGACCCCGGGTACTACGAATTTGGCGGTCGACGCTTTCGTGATTCAAAGCCCGGGGGAAATGGCTCGGTCGATTTATATAAGTCCATCGTTGTCTCGTCTGATACTTACTACTACCAACTTGCCAACGACATGGGCATTGATGCGATCGCTGCGTTTATGAAGCAATTTGGGCTCGGCGCAAAAACCGGGATCGATTTAGAGGGCGAAGCCATCGGCGTGCTGCCTTCTCCCGAATGGAAACAACGACGCTTTCGTCGTCCCGAACAACAAAAGTGGTATGCCGGAGAAACGATTTCAATCGGTATTGGGCAAGGCTATAACGCCTACACACCCGTGCAACTCGCACAAGCAGTCGCTGCGTTAGCCAATGGCGGCGCCATGTATCGACCGCACTTAGTGGCGCACGTTGATCATTTGCGCTCTGGGGATCGACGCTACATCGAGCCACAACTCATTAGCCAAATTTCGCTCAAACCCGAGAACGTCGAGTTCGTTAAAAACGCCATGGCTGGCGTGAATAAAGAGGGTACGGGTGCACGTGCGTTTGCAGGCGCGCAGTATTCCAGTGGCGGTAAGACGGGAACCGCACAGGTGATCGGCATGAAGCAAAATGAAAAATACGACGAGCGAAAAATTGCTGAGCGACATCGCGATCACTCGTTATTCATTGCCTTTGCGCCGTTAGACAATCCAAAAATCGCCTTGATGACCATTGTCGAAAACGGCGGCTTTGGTGCACGTGCTGCTGCACCCATTGCACGCGCCGTACTCGATTACTGGTTGCTCGGAAAAATTCCACCAGCGCGCAAATCAGCTGACGAAGACGACGCGGGAGAAGATTGATGCAACTAACGCAATTCAGCCTGCGTCGTTTATTTTTTCGACTCAACGCTGGGATGGATCAAACCTTACTCACCATCGCCATTATTTTGGTCGGTTTAGGTTTGCTTACCTTGTTTAGCGCCAGTTATGACTATCCACAACGCGTCACCGCGCAGCTGATCAATCTTGCGGTGGCCTTTACCGCCATGTGGGTCGTAGCGCAATTGCAGCCGCAAACACTGATGCGCTTTGCATTACCGGTGTACTTACTCGGGGTGACTTTGTTGATCGCGGTCGCGTTGTTTGGCGATGTTGCGAATGGCGCTCGCCGCTGGTTACATCTCGGTGTGGCGCGCATTCAACCTTCAGAGATCATGAAAATCGCCATGCCACTCATGTTGGCCTGGCATTTTCATCGCAATGAAGCCTTATTGCGCGCACGTGATTTTTTAATTGCTGGAGTGCTGTTGTTGCTACCCGTCTTATTAATTGCACGACAACCCGACCTAGGCACAGCTATTTTGGTCGGCGCTGCAGGCTGCTACGTCATTTTCTTTGCAGGTCTTTCTTGGAAAGTCATTGCTGGTGTCAGCGTGATCGGTCTGGCCAGCTTGCCGCCGTTATGGGGCATGCTGCACGACTATCAGCGTAAACGTATCCTCACTTTGCTCGACCCCAGTTCAGACCCATTGGGGGCGGGCTATCACATCATTCAATCAACCATCGCCGTCGGTTCGGGTGGCATTTTTGGCAAAGGCTGGCTGTCTGGCACGCAAACACACCTAGAATTTATTCCGGAACGTCACACCGATTTTATTTTTGCGGTGTTCTCTGAAGAGTTTGGTTTACTCGGCAACTGCGTGCTGTTAGTACTGTACGCATTGCTGATTGGGCGTGGGTTGATGATTGCAGCCAATGCGCCCACGTTTTTTTCGCGCTTACTCGCAAGTTCGATCACGCTGATTTTCTTTACCTACGCCTTCGTCAATATGGGCATGGTATCGGGCATCTTGCCAGTCGTCGGCGTGCCCTTACCGTTTATTTCTTATGGCGGCACTGCACTGGCAACACTCTTTATTGGACTTGGCATTTTGATGAGCGTGCACCGACATCGCAAACTTGTGCAGACTTAGGTGCTGTCTTAAAAGCCCATCGCCAGTAATAATCTAACGTGCGCCAATGGAATCAGCAGTAATTGCAAGAGCACCAATAACACCAAGGGCGAAAGATCAATATTGCCAATCAGTGGGATCACTCGCTGAATCGGGCGTAGTAATGGACCAACCAAGGCGTTGAGCACCGTGACCATTGGTGAGAAGGGTTGCGTCCAGGACAACACCGCTTGTAGCAACAATGCAAACACCAACAGGTGAACACTCGAGCGAATTAAATCCAGCGCACTTAAAATAATTAGGGCTGGCCAAGAAAATACGCCAAAGGTTGTACCGCTCACCCAACCAAGCAGGGCCAAACACAGCGCATGCACTGCCCCTGCGGCAAGCAGCGAAGCAAAATCAACGCGACCCCATCGCGGCATCACGCGACGTAGTGGCAGGATTAACCAATCTGTCAGAGCCAACACAAAACCGCCAAGCGGGTTTTGTAATGACACGCGGAGATATTGAAAATAAAAACGCGCCAACAACAGCATCACAAAAAATCCGCCGATGCTGTCTAGTAGTAGTTGTGCCATCTGAATAAACATCGCTTAGTCCTTGTCCAGCAGTTTGCCAAGTGCCGCACCACGCGCATTGGCTGCTTGTAATCCTTGCGCGATTTGCGCTGCAATGGCTTGTTCAGCAAACACATGCAGTGCGGCTTCTGTGGTGCCCCCTTTTGAGGTGACCCGCTCTCGTAATCGAGCAGGGGATTCGTCGGATGCTGCAGCCAGCTGCGAGGCGCCAACAAATGTTTGAATTGCCAATGCACGCGCCACTTCAGCAGTTAATCCTAACTGTCTACCTGCCTGCTCGATGGCCTCAATAAAATAAAAAACATAGGCGGGGCCACTACCTGATAACGCGGTCACCGCATCGATCAACGTTTCTTCGTTCACCCAAGCGGTGATTCCTACCGCGCCTAAAATTGCTTCGGCACGTTGTCGTTCTTCGGCGCTCACATCAGATGTAGCAAACAAACCCGCTGCGCCTGCGCCGATCAATGCCGGTGTGTTGGGCATAGCGCGCACGAGCCTTTTGTATCCGCCCAGCCAACGCGACAAGGTATTTAAAGTCACTCCTGCTGCAATACTGATCACCAGCTGATGGCTGAGTTGTCCGGACCATGGCGCAAGCGCCAATCGTAAGTCCTGCGGCTTCACTGCAAGCACGATCGTTTGCGCATCGCCGAGCTCAGGTTTGACCGTATCAAACACGCTCACAGCATAACGTTGCGCTAATGCATCGCGCGCCTCAGGTAATTTTTCAACCACCGCCAGGTCCGTTGGCTGAAATCCTCGCGCGAGTAAGCCACCAATCAACGCACTCGCCATGTTGCCGCCACCAAGGAACACTATTTTCATGGTTTTATCGTCTCAAAAAATTTCGTGGTCTGTTCGCTTCATGTGTCCGCACGGCTAGCCCGATGCAGCTCGAGGTCCAAACAACGCGGTACCGATACGCACTTGCGTGGCGCCCTCCGCAATGGCCGCTTCTAAGTCTTGTGTCATGCCCATCGATAACGTATCGATCTTCAAACCTTCGGCTTGCAGTTGCATAAATAACGCACGTACCGGTGCAAACGCTGCACGCTGCGTCTCATAGCGATCGGCTGGGGCGGGAATGCTCATCAGTCCACGCAAGCGTAAACCGGGCAATGCATCAATCGCGTGGGCCAAACTTGAAACTGCGGCAGGTCCCACACCAGATTTTGTCTCTTCATTCGAACTATTGACCTGTAGCAATACATTGAGTGGCGGCAGATGTCCCGGGCGTTGCTCAGACAGTCGCCGGGCAATTTTTTCTCGATCGAGGGTATGTACCCAGTCAAAGTGTTCAGCAACCACGCGTGTTTTATTGCTTTGTAATGGCCCAATTAAATGCCACTCAAGGCCTGACAAATTTTGTAACGCCTGCATTTTATCCAGCGCTTCTTGCACATAATTCTCGCCAAAGGCGCGTTGACCTTCTTCGTACGCACGCTTGAGTGCTTCTGCCGGTTGAAATTTTCCAACGGCGATCAGTTGAACCGATCCACTTTGTCGTCCAGCTGCACGCTCGGCGGTTTGTATCCGATGACGTACCGCTTGAAAGTGATTGGCGATTCCATCCATGGCTGTGGTCAACACGAGAAGGACAAGAACAAATCAACAGGAAAGAGCAGACGTTCAGCGCGCGGCTCAGCGCAACAGCAACGCCGGGTATTTAACGATGGATCTAAAAAGGCTGTGAAGACTAAGTGCAATGCATCCGCACAGCCACACAAATGTCTGTACGGTGCGCATCTAAGCCATTCGCCGTTCAGCACTAAACCACAGATATCACTGGAGGTATTGTAATGGAACTGCCTGATTTACTCGCGTTTGGCGTTAAGAACCAAGCCTCTGATCTCCATCTGTCTGCGGGATTGCCGCCGATGATCCGTGTACATGGAGATATTCGACAAATCAATGTTCCCGCGCTCGATCACGCCGAAGTCACACGCCTGCTTCACTCAGTCATGACGCCCCATCAACGCGAGACGTTTACTCAGCAACTGGAATGTGATTTCGCAATCAGCGTGCCGCAACTGGCGCGTTTTCGTGTCAATGCATATCATCAACATCGGGGTGCGGCTGCCGCGATGCGTACCATTCCAACCCAAATCCAAACCCTGGAGCAATTAAATTCTCCAGCCATCTTCAAAGAAATCGTGGCGTTTCCACGCGGCATCGTACTGGTAACCGGTCCAACCGGCTCGGGTAAATCAACGACCTTGGCTGCAATGATTGATCACATTAATCGACGCGATCCAGTCCACATCCTGACCATTGAAGATCCGATTGAATTTCTACACACCCCCAATAAAAGCTTCATCTCGCAACGTGAGGTCGGTTCCAACACGCTTTCCTTTGCCAATGCACTTCGATCCGCATTACGCGAAGATCCGGATGTGGTGTTAGTCGGTGAGATGCGTGATCTTGAAACGATACGCCTAGCCCTGACCGCTGCAGAAACCGGGCATTTGGTATTTGGTACCTTACACACCAACTCTGCTGCTAAAACCATTGATCGCGTGGTCGATGTTTTTCCTGCTGGCGAAAAAGACATGGTACGCGCCATGCTCTCAGAAAGTTTACGCGCAGTGATTTCACAAACTCTACTTAAAACGGCTGACGAGCATGGGCGAGTTGCTGCATTTGAGGTAATGATCGGCACACCAGCGATTCGAAATTTGATCCGCGAAAACAAAATCGCGCAAATGTACTCCGCTATCCAAACCGGCGCGCACTTTGGTATGCAAACACTGGATCAATCGCTCCAAGACTTGGTACGACGTCAAGTGGTGACAGTCGCTGAAGCGCGCAGTAAAGCATCGATCCGCGAAAATTTTCCGACTTAAACTGAATCTGTCGCGCTGGGCCGCGGGGTGCGGTTAGATCCAGCCACCACCCGAAATTCAAACAACCGACACTCAAGTGCACCATTAAATAAAGGCACACGGCGACTGGCCGATAAGCGAATCAGCTTTGCCAAACGAAAATCTGCGGTAAAGAAATAGCACGTCCATCCAGCAAACCGTTGCTTTAAGGTGTGACCCAGTTGTGGATAAAACGCTGCCATCGTTTCGTCATCTGCAAGTCGCTCGCCATAGGGCGGGTTTGCAATCATCACGCCCGAGGATGCGGGCGCTTCTAGTTTAAGAAGATCTTGTCGCTGTAATTTGACGTGATCCAAAAATCCTGCGGCCATTAAATTTTTTCGTGCACTTTCAATTGCACGCTGTTCAATGTCGCTGCCAAATAACGACAGCGGCTGACGATGACGTGGCCCACGACCATCACGCACGCGGTTCCAGGCATGTTGTTCAAAGGTACTTAATCGCTCGAACCCAAAGCTGCGGTTCGCCCCCGGCGGTACATTCAAGCCGATCGCTGCGGCTTCGATTAAGAAAGTGCCGCCACCGCACATCGGATCGAGTAAAGGCATCTCTGGCTGCCAACCTGTGAGTTTTAAAATACCTGCTGCGAGATTTTCGCGTAATGGCGCTTCAACACTCGCGCGTCGCCAGCCTCGCTTAAACAGCGGCTCTCCTGATGTGTCCAAATAAAATGTGCCGCGCGTTTCTTCCAGAAAACAATGGATCCGTACATCGGGCAACTGTCGGCTCACGTCTGGGCGTTGACCCACGGCTTCTCGAAAGTGGTCGCATACAGCGTCTTTAATGCGCAGCGTCACAAACTCCAAACTTTTTAGTGGGCTCTTGATCGCCGTCACATTCACTCGAATACTGCAATGGACGTCAAACCACTGCGTCCATTGCATTTGATGTGCGACTGCATACACGTCTTGCGCATCGCTATATGTAAATTCGCTGAGTCGCCACAATATGCGCGAGGCGATGCGCGAATGAAAATTTGCTGCGTAGCAAGTTTCCCATTCACCTTGAAATGCCACACCACCTGGCACTGGGGTGCACTGTTGCGCACCGAGTGCACGCAACTCATCTGCTAACACGGCCTCTAGGCCGCGCGGGCTTGTGGCAAAGAATTGCTTAGAAAGGTTTGACGACAACGAGGATCACCACGGCAAACAAAATCAAGACGGGAAATTCATTAAACCATCGATACCACACATGAGTATGCGCGTTGCGATCATGCTTAAAGTCACGTAGTAACACACCACACCATACGTGATACGCCAATAATATTGCAACGCAGCCTAACTTTAGATTTAACCATTGACCAGAAAAACCGTAGCCGAGCCACAGCCAACATCCAGAGACGAGTGTGAGCAACGCACCTGGGGTCATGATGCCCCAGAATAGTTTTCGCTCCATGATCTTGAAACGCTCGCAAGACACGTGATCGTCACTTTGCGCGTGATATACAAACAAACGCGGCAAATAAAATAAGCCTGCAAACCACGTCACCATAAAGATGATGTGCAACGCTTTTAACCACAACATCTTCAGCTCCTCTTGTTTTTACGGCGTCCTAACGTGCGTCGCGCATTTCATGCAAGGTGCGTGGGGTTACTTAACGCATGATGCGGCGACGCGCTAGGTGCAGTGATAAACAAAATCCGATCACGATATACAGAACGAGTACCAATCCATGCAGGACGATCTGTGTGGGAACTTGCCCAGCCAGTAAGGGCCGTATTAAGGCAACGCCATGGTAAAGCGGCAAGGTATAGGCCAGCAGTTGCAAGGCCTCGGGTAAGCGTTCAACCGGAAAAAACACCCCCGACAAAAATCCCATCGGGGTCATCACCAGGGTGAAGTAATACATAAAAAAATCATAGCCCGTGGCGAGTGCGGTCCACACTAAACCGATGGCTGCAAAGGTCAATCCCAACAACACCACGACAGGTAACGCACCCATTGCCATCGGCGAAGCCACTAAACCTAACGCAGCGGCCACACCTAGCATGGCCGTACCGGACAACATCGCTTTGCTGCCGGCCCAAATTAATTCTCCAAGAATCACATCGTCGATAGTCAGCGGGGCGTTCAAAATCGCTTCCCAAGTTTTTTGATGTTGTAACCGCGAAAACGCGGAGTACATGGCTTCAAATGACGCCGAATACATGGTGCTCGATGCGACCATCCCGGCGGCAAGAAACGCCACGTAGGGTCCACCGGCGACTGCGGGCAACATCGCACCCAATCCATAGCCTAAGCCCAACAGTCCAATCATTGGATCAGCAAGGTTTCCCAACACCGACGGAATGGCCAGCTTGCGCCACACCCCTAAGTTGCGTTGCCAAACGTAAATCCAACGGCGCGAAATAGTAGGTCGAATCATTCGCATACGCCTGGTGTCAGTCGCGTAGGTCACGGCCCGTGAGCTTTAGAAATAAGTCTTCTAAATTTGCTGGGCGATGTAAGTAAACCAATTGTGGTTGGGCACGTAAGCTCTCGAGCAACGGTTGCTCGTTGATGACGTAACAAAAAGCAGTTTCTCCGGCAAATTCAACACGTGCAGCCATGCCTTTAGCGGCATCTAGCCACGCTTCAACACCCGGACCATGCACTTCAATGACCTGCGCTTCAATGTGTTCAGCGATGAGTTCGCGTGGTGCGCCCTGCGCGATGATTCGACCATGATCCATGATGGCTAGCCGCGTACATAATCGTTCGGCTTCTTCCATAAAGTGCGTGGTCAGAATTAGCGTTTTACCTTCGCTTTTGAGGCGCTTTAAACGCTCCCAAATTAAATGCCGCGCTTGCGGATCGAGTCCTGTGGTGGGTTCGTCCATGAACACCACCTCTGGATCATGCACAAGGGCACGGACCAACGTGAGACGACGTTTCATGCCACCCGACAGTTCATTCAAGCGCGCATGTTCACGACCCGTGAGTCCTGCAAACGCCATCAGCGCTGGAATACGCGCGGCAATCTCACCTTGGGTTAAGCCAAAGTAACGTCCATAGACCAGCAGGTTTTCTTCGACCGTGAAATCTGGATCGAGGTTATCAAACTGTGGCACCACTCCAATACGCTGTCGCGCTTCACGTGCACGTTCTGGCACGGGCTCTTCTAGTAAGGTGATCGTGCCTGCATCGGGTGCGGTTTGTCCTAGCACTAAGCGTAGGGTGGTGGTTTTGCCAGCGCCGTTCGGTCCGAGCAAGCCAAAGCACTCGCCTTGGGCAATTTCTAAATCAACGCCATCGAGCACATCGCGCTCGCCATAGCGTTTACGTAACCCGTTGACGCGAAGCACCGTCTTTGTGTTCACGTGCTGAACCAGTGTCTGCGTACAATGTCGCGAATTTGATGTAGCCGCCCATGAAAAAAATGATCGGCACCAGGAATCACCACCACGGGTAATTCTTGCGGACGCGCCCAATCAAGCACATGGTTGAGTGGTACCGTCTCATCGCATTCGCCATGAATCACCAAGGTATCGGCAGGAACATCCACAACGTTGAAGCGCTTGGCAGCGGTACCAATCAAAACCAAACGCTGCGCTGGTTTTTGCTGTTGCATCAAACGCTGCGCCACATGCGACTGTACAAACGCGCCAAAAGAAAAACCGGCCAACACCGTTGTCTGCGCGAGTCGCGCGCCAAATTGATGGCTCGCCCAATCTAGCACACACAATAGATCATCCACCTCTTCTCGACCTTCATCGTGTGTGCCTTCGGTTGCACCAACACCACGAAAATTTGGGCGCAGTGCGACAAATCCTAGATCAACAAAACATTTAGCTAAGGTTTGCACGACTTTATTGTCGAGCGTCCCGCCAAACAATGGATGCGGATGCGCAACCAAGGCCAAACCGCACGCGTTATCCAACTGTGCAGGCTGATCGATGGCGCATTCAATCCGCCCGACCACACCTTCGATCGATTCGCGTTGGGTTCCCGGACGCATGTTGGGCGTTATATTTTGAGTCGCTCGACGACTCGGCCGTGCTGCAAGTGTGCGTCGATGATTTCATCGACATCACTTTGATCAACATAGGTGTACCAAACGGCCTCGGGATAAACCACCATCACCGGACCAAGCGCACAGCGATCTAAGCAGCCAGCTTGGTTAATGCGTACCTGTCCCGCTCCTGATAAACCCAAGGCCTTGACCCGAGATTTCGCGTAGTCGCGTAGCGTTGCGGCACCATGTGGCGCGCAACTTTCTCGCCCATCTTCGCGTTGGTTACAGCAAAAAAATACATGTCGTTGAAAGTAGCTCATGACATCATTCTACGCGAGCTCTCACGCTGCGCTGGCAACATCAGCCACAGCAGCGCCAAAAATGGCCAAAGCGCTGCAACGATATGCGTGAGTCCATTGAAGTTTAAAAAATGCCCCTGCGACCAGACGCGTAATGTATTGACCAAGTACGGATTGGGCGGCGCGAGATTCACCAACGCCGTCGCGGCCATCAGCGCCAACGCAGCAAGCGCCAAGCGAACACCACGCGGCAAGCTAACCAACACCAGCAATAGCGGCACGCCGCAAGCCAAACCAAATAACGCGCCCGGCGTCAGCCACTCCAACACTTCATGCGCCTCGCGCAAAATCGCAAACGCCGTGGTTTTCACGACCAACCCACTCACCACCAACACCAGCACCAAGCGACGTGTGGGCGCTTGCGCAGTGCTGAGTAATGAGGCCGCCAATCCCAAGGCCAACACATTGCACGCCGTAATACTCGCCTCAATACGTACAAACAGATCGGCCGGATACGCTTCACTCGGCGGCGTGCTAAACAAGTCGCGTAAATCGCCAGTACCAAACAACAATCCAGACGGATCAAGCTGCGTAAATAACCACAGTGCCAGCAACGCTAAACCAGCATCGGCGTGCGCACCCGCCCACACCCAATGACGACGCGCCCGTTGTAACGCGCTGCGGTCTAATAACCACGGCGCACTCGCCAACCCAAGCAATGCGCCCAGCAACACACCCAGACCGTTACACAACACATCTAAGTTCGAAGCAATGCGTGCTGACAAAAAACTTTGCAGCGCTTCTAACGAGATGCTTAAAACTAAACCACCCATGACGGCGCTACACAGCGCCCACCAACCACGCCAGCGTGGATACAAACTCAACACGGCCAGTAGGCCAAATGGCATATACCCAAGCACATTCACAATGACATCAAATGCCGTGATGTAGCGTGGCCAAGCCGCGCTCAGATAATCAAATGCGGAGCCACCGTGATCGCGCCATTGCGCGAAGGGGTACAGCGAGGCATGCACAATCAGTGCGGTGTAGCTCAACCAAAGGTAGCGCGCAAATCGTGATGGAATACGTAACAAGGCTTGCGCGCCTCAGTACCACACCAACGCGACCAACACGACCACCTGCGCAATCAGCCACAAGCCCAACAGAATCACCAAGGCGGCGATCCAGCGATTGCGACGCTCGCCTTGCGCATGTAAAGCCGCCGCCGCAAGTTGCATTTTTTCGGCGTGATTTTCTGCCACCAAGCGATGCACTAAGCGTGGCAGTTGCGGCAAACTTGAAGCCCAGTATGGCGCTTCGTCTTTAAGGTTGCGCCACACGCCTTGCCAGCCAATCTGATCACGCGTCCAACGCTCTAAATAGGGCTTGGCGGTTTTCCATAAATCCAATTCCGGATCAAGCTCCCGACCTAAGCCTTCGATGTTGAGTAAAGTTTTTTGTAGTAGCACGAGTTGCGGCTGGATCTCGACGTTAAAACGACGCGAGGTCTGGAATAAGCGCAGCAACAACCGTCCAAAATAAATATCTTTGAGCGGGCGCGCAAAAATCGGCTCGCACACTGCGCGGATCGCCGCCTCAAACTCATCGATACGCGTGCCTGGCGGAACCCAACCAGCATCTAAATGGGCTTGAGCAACGCGTGTGTAATCGCGATTAAAAAAGGCCAGAAAATTTTGTGCGAGGTAGTTTTTATCTGTGCTGGTGAGCGTACCCATGATGCCAAAGTCGAGCGCAATATAACGGCCAGTTTGTTCACCATCGACCGCCACAAAAATATTTCCAGGATGCATGTCGGCATGAAAAAACCCGTCGCGAAAGACTTGCGTGAAAAAAATCTCTACGCCAGCACGAGCCAACGCCGACAAATCCACACCATGGTCACGTAAACGCTGCACCTGTGACACCGGCACTCCACGCATGCGTTCCATCACCATCACCCGCTGCGAACACCAATCCCAATACACTTCGGGCACGAGCAAATTATTTGCGTCTTTAAAGTTACGCCGCAACTGACTCGCATTGGCGGCTTCACGCATTAAGTCGAGTTCATCTTCAAGATGCTTCGCAAATTCTGCGACGACTTCGCGCGGACGTAATCGCCGCCCGTCTTGCCACAGATGCTCGAGTAACCACGCAGCGGTTTCGAGTAAAGCAACGTCACGTGCAATGGCTTGCTCAACGCCTGGGCGTAATACCTTGACGGCGACTTCGCGGCCATCGACCAATACCCCTAAATGCACTTGCGCAATCGAGGCGCTCGCCACCGGTGTGTGTTCTAAGGTTGAAAATACCGCGTCGATGTTTTGATTCAGGCTGGATTCGATTTGTGCAATTGCCAACGCGGATTCAAACGGCGGCACTTGGTCTTGTAAACGCGCCAACGCATCGGCCAAATCGGTGGGCAATAAATCGCGGCGTGTTGAGAGCATTTGCCCGAACTTCACAAAGATCGGCCCTAACGCTTCAAGGGCTGCCCTTAATCGCACGCCGCGCGCGACATTGGATGGCGCAAGAGACACGCATTGCAAAAGCCATCGCGCACGTCCCGCCGGTAAAAATTCTTGTAATCCAAAGCGTCGCGCGGTCGCAACGATGCGGAGTAAACGTAACAGGCGGCTCATTGGTCTGGGCCGCTCATGTGTGGCGCGCCAATCTAGCTTCGAGTCGAGCAAGTGCATCGCGCAACTGGGTTACGTCACTGGCAAAGCGAGAAAATTCTTGTCTCGAAATGATCCAGCGTTTTTCTTCGACCACCCAATCGGTACTGTCTTGGATGAAGCGTTGCGCGGTTTGCCGATGCCAGTCAAATAACGCACGTGCGGTATTGACCATACGGTGTGCGGCCATATCGCCAACTATTTTCGACAGATCTTCTTCTACATCCCAGCGCAGATGACGCGCCAAATAAAGCAACGTGCTGGCTAGTTGTGCGTTTCCAGCAATGTCGACCGTGCGCATTTGTTGCGCTTCACTTTGCATTAAAGCAGCAGCAAAACCGGGTTTGAGTGTGAGGACTAACGTGGCAGACAAAGTGGGCGTTGCTGCCGCGATGCGTGTGTTTTCAGCAATCGCTAAGCGCAGCGTAGGAAATGGTGCTGCACGTACTTCTAATACGTCACCAACAAACGGCTGTAAGCGCTCTCTCGCCCAAGGCTCGCGATCCAGCAGATGGTTGAGTGCAGCAGCAAGCGCGGGCTCGATCATATTGAGGTTGCGTCACTCTCTTGGTGATGGACTGCGTACGAACAGAAATAAAACCGGTTGCCAACATCGGGGCAAACATCGGTCCGGGTACAAACAACAAGGCCGCCTGACGGCGGCCTTGTAATTATCGCAGGCTCTCGCGCGCTGCGAACGACGTTTGTCTCAATCCAGCCGCTTAGTGCGGTTGTTGAATCCCCGCCAGCAACCAGCCGGTTGAGCCATCGACGGGCTTGGACAGATTCCAAACCTCTTCAAAGCTCACTGGAGCTTGGCCTGGGACTTCGCGGATGAAGCCCGAAAACCGCACACTGGCCCAATGCATGTTGCCTTCGGTCACCACCTCAAGTAAGTCTGCTTCGAGCGTCACCACGTCGGTGGTTTGCGCTTGACCGGCACGTTGTTCGACATCGGCTTTCAACGCGGCATACATATCTGGCGTGCTCATTTCGCGTAACTCTTCGAGCTTGCCCGCATCGTTGGCCACTTGCATCCGAATATAAGAAAGCTTGGCTTGACGCACGAATCCAGTCACATCAAATCCTGCGGGAACGTTGGGGCCGCGGGTCGGCATCGGTGCATCAAACCCCGCAGCCTGTGAAGGGGGAGGCGCGGCTACCGTTTCGTGACCCATCGACTGATACGACATCGATTGCGCACCCGCTGGCAACGGTTCCGTGCGTTGGCGTGACATGAACATGCGCACCAAGAACACCACGGCAACGCCCAATAACGCCATCATCAAAATACTTCCTAAGCCACCACCCAGTCCGCCGCCACCGGCAAACATTGATCCGAGTAAACCGCCAATCGCCAAGCCGCCCAGCATCGGGGCCCAACGCGACCAACCTGAAGCAGGCGCGGGCGCAGGCGCTGCCGGCGTTGCGGCCGGTGCGGCGGGCTGCGCTTGTCGTGCCGGCGGTTGCTGTGCTGAGGGCGTGGCTGCGCTGCGCTGCGCACCGGTTGAGCGCCCACCACCCACGCGCGCTGCATCGGCATGGCTGGCAACCAGCGTCAGTCCAATGATCAACGCGCCGATCGAAAATAAATGCTTCATCATCAAAGTTGCTCCTTTTAAAACGAACGATAGCCGCGATGTAATGCAACCACTCCCGCGGTCAGGTTGAAGTATTCGACCTGCGACAGCCCAACTTGTTCCATCATATTTTTTAGTGTGTCTTGGTCCGGATGCATGCGTATCGACTCAGCTAAGTAGCGGTACGCCTCACCGTCTTGGGCCACGCGCTCACCTAGCCAAGGTAACACTTTGAAGGAGTACACGTCGTAGGGTTTTTCAAGCGGCTTCCAAACTTTGGAAAATTCCAAGACCAATAAGCGTCCGCCCGGGCGTAATACGCGGGTCATTTCCGCAAGCGCGTCCAATTTATTCGTCATGTTGCGCAAACCAAACGCCACACTCACGCAATCAAAGGTGGCATTTGGAAACGGCAGATGTTCTGCATCGCACTGAATCGCCGGACACACTGCACCGACATCGAGCAAACGATCGCGTCCAACGCTGAGCATCGCACCGTTAATGTCGGTCGCCCACACTTGCCCTGAGGGGCCGACGCGTTGTGCAAAGGCACGCGATAAATCGCCGCTACCTGCCGCCACATCGAGCACGCGATCACCTCGCCGCACCCCAGACAATGCAATCGCAAATGCTTTCCATGCGCGATGTAAGCCCAGGGACATCAAATCGTTCATGACATCGTAGCGACTTGCAACACGATCAAACACGCCACGTACGCGCTGCGCTTTTTCAGCCGCAGGAATCGACGCAAAGCCAAAATCGGTATTGGCCTGTGGGTCGTGCTTGGTGCCAGCGCGTTCGGAAGAGCTCATACGCACCCACCTTTATTCGCAGGCGGAATCAACGAAGTTAGTCCTTGCTCTGCATCTCGGCTGGCGCCGCTCGCTGCGAGTTTTTCAAGGTACGCGGTCCACAGCGCGCTTTGGTCTTCGCCTAGATGCCGCAAATAGTCCCAAGCAAAAATACCGGTGGCGTGGCCGTCGGTGAAAGTCGGCTGTAGGGCATAAGAGCCAACGGGCTCGACCGACACGATGCCCACATGTCGCTTACCGGTTTGCAATACCTCTTGGCCAGGACCATGGCCGCGAACCTCTGCCGAAGGAGAATGCACACGCAAAAACTCATACGGCAAAGAAAAGCGCGCACCATCCGCGAAAGCAATTTCTAGCATGCGCGATTTTTGATGCAGTTTAATTTCAACGGGGGTCGTGGTATCACTCATTGTTGTCAGATGATATATGAGGTCAGCGCGTCCCAATGCAACAAAACCGTCATGCAAACGACTTATAGTCGACACATTGGTCATTTTCGAGTGAGCCTGTCGTGGCGATAACTGTTTTAGTGGTCGAAGACGAGCCAGCGATTCAAGAACTGGTAGCGGTAAATCTGGCGCACGCCGGTCATCACGTGATTCGCGCCAACGACGCCGATGCGGCGCTGCGTGTCGTGCAAGCGGCCTTGCCCGATCTGATGCTCATCGACTGGATGTTGCCAGGCCAGTCTGGTGTCACGCTCGCACGACAACTACGTAGCGATGCACGAACCAAGGACATTCCAATCATCTTGCTGACAGCCCGCGCGGACGAACAAGACAAGATTTTGGGTCTCGAGGCGGGGGCGGATGATTACGTCACTAAACCGTTTTCACCGCGCGAGTTATTGGCGCGAATTAAAGCGGTGCTACGCCGTCGTGCGCCACAATCCACCGATGATCCAGTCGATCTGGGAGGTCTACGACTCGAACCAGCCACCCATCGTGTGTCTGGTAACGGCCAGCCCTTAAGTCTTGGTCCGACTGAATTTCGTTTACTGCATTTTTTGATGACCCATGCCGAGCGCGTGCATACCCGGGTACAGCTACTCGATCGGGTGTGGGGTGACCATGTGTTTGTCGAAGAACGTACGGTCGATGTACATATTCGACGTTTACGTAAAGCACTCGAACCCACGGGACATGATCGCTTGGTCGAAACCGTGAGAGGATCCGGTTACCGTATCAGTGCGCGCCCAGGGTAAAACCCACACCATCATATGCAAGCCACTTGGATGAGCTTTTTGTTGCGCAGCCTGCTGATTGCCGTTCTTGCGCTGTGTGTCGGTTTTTATGCAGGTGGCTGGTGGGCATGGATGGCCGCTGCGATTTGCTTTGCGCTACTCACGCTAGACCATACGCGACAATTGGCGCGTCTCACCCAATGGGTCTCTGCACCGCGCCTCGAGACGATCCCGCAAGGCACGGGTGATTGGGAATTACCGCTTGGTGAACTCTATCGTCTCAACAAAGCGCAACACAAAGAAGTGCAAAGCTTATTGCAATCGATGGCGCGTTTTCGTGACGCGGCACGTGCGTTGCCCGATGGCGTGGTCACGCTCAATGCCGCGCACCAGATCGAATGGGCTAATCCAACCGCAGAGCTTTTACTGGCCATTGATGCCGAACGCGATCAAGGTCGTGCAATCACCAACTTGGTTCGTAATCCCGACTTTGTTGAGTATCTGCGCTTAGGTGTTTATACCGCGCCGTTGATTTTGCGCAACGTCCGTGGTGATGCCAGCGTGCTCACCGTACGAGCAGTGGCCTTTGGTAGCGAGCGCATGCTGCTATTGGTGCGCGACATCACGCACGAAGAAAACATCGAACGATTACGGCGCGACTTTGTCGCCAACGTTTCGCACGAACTTAAAACGCCAATCACCGTGCTGGCTGGATTTGTCGAAACACTGGCTAATCCAGATATCGAACTGGAGCCTGCACAGCGCACGCATTTTTTAGCGTTAATGGCAGAACAATCAGAGCGTATGCAACGATTGATTGAAGATTTGCTGACGCTCTCCGCACTCGAATCAGCTGCCCGACCTTCCACCGAAAGCATCATCGAGATGCCCAGCCTGATTCAACAAGTCATGCCAACCATCCAGGCGCTATCGGATGGCAAACATCAATTCATTTGCGAGGTCGAGGCGCTTACCTTAAAAGGAAACGCACAAGAAATCATCAGCGTAATTTCTAATTTGGCCAGTAACGCCGTGCGATACACACCAGCCGGCGGTACCATCCGTGTGACGTGGACGCAACGCGATGAGCACGCGGTATTGAGCGTGACCGATTCCGGCATTGGCATTGAGGCGCAACATTTATCGCGCCTCACAGAACGCTTTTATCGCGTCGACACCAGTCGTTCGCGCGAATCCGGTGGAACCGGCTTGGGGTTGGCTATCGTGAAACACGTACTCACGCGCCATCAAGCAAAATTAGAGATCCACAGCACCCCCGGACAGGGTTCGACTTTTAGCGCCGTGTTCCCTGCGCAACGCGTCCAACCGCTACATGAATAACGAGGCGCCGTTAGCCTGACTGCAGCGCGGTGCGCAAGGCCTGCGTCAATTCGGCATCACTCAACTGCGCCGGTTGTTTGGTCACGCGTTTTGGCGCAGACCACACAGCGTCAGGGAAATGCCGGTCCGCGTGGAACCGCGCAATCACATGCCAGTGTAGATGTGGGGTTTGATTACCCAAACTGGCGAGATTGATTTTGTCTGGTGACATGAGATTGCGCAGCACTTGTTCGACCGCAAACACCACGGTCATGACACGCAAACGCTCCGTCGGGGCGAGATCGGTCATCTCACGCACGTGACGTTGCAAAATGATGCGACAAAATCCAGCGTAGCCAGCCTCGTCAGCGCGCACCACGCGCAGCAAAGGCTCTTGCCACAAGAGGGTGCCGCCTTCGCTTTGGCAAAACACACACTGGGGCGTCGAGAAAGAATCCGTCATGCGTGAACGCCTACAGTAATACGCGCTCAATACCGCCTTGATTCGCCCGCGCAACGAACGCCGGCATCCAATCTTCACCAAGCAGCTTACGCGCTAGCTCCACAACGATGTAATCAGCTTGCGCACCCGTATCACCCGAAAAACGCGACAAGCCCTGCAAACAAGACGGGCACGAGGTTAGAATTTTTACCTCGGGCGTCATCGAGCCCATTGGACTCAGCGCAGTGTTGGTGCTGAGTTGTTGAATGCCTTGCATCAATACTTCTTGTTTACGAAAACGCACTTGCGTAGAGATGTCAGGGCGCGTTGCGGCTAACGTACCCGATTCACCGCAACAGCGCTCGGTTAAGGTTGCCTCGCCCACCAGCGCATTCACCACAGCCATCGGTTTTTGCGTTTTGATCGGCGAGTGGCAGGGGTCGTGATACAAATACTGCACCCCTTGTACGCCCTCTAACTTCACGCCTTTTTCAAGCAAATATTCATGAATATCGAGTAAGCGTGAGCCTGGAAAAATTTTGCTGAATTCATATTTTTCGAGCTGATCTAAACACGTCCCACAAGACACGATCACGGTTTTGATATCAAGATAATTGAGCGTGGTGGCTAAGCGATGAAACAGCACGCGGTTTTGTACGATGATTTGTTCGCCTTTTTCATCTTCGCCCGCAGCGGTTTGCGGATAACCACAGCATAAGTAACCAGGTGGCAACACACACTGCGTGCCGATGGCGTACAGCATGGCCTGCGTGGCCAAGCCCACTTGCGAAAATAAACGCTCTGATCCACAGCCAGGAAAATAAAAGACCGCATCCGAATCTTCGGTGACCTTCATCGGGTCACGCACGATGGGCACAATTTTGGCGTCCTCAATATCTAACAACGCACGCGCAGTTTTTTTCGGTAACTGTCCAGGCATGGGCTTATTAATAAAGTGGATCACCTGAGAACGCAGCGCTGGCTTACCCGTAGTCTCGGGAGGGCGATTGGTTTGTGCGCGACTCAAGCCCAAGCGTCGCACCAGACTGTGTGCCGCTCGCTGTAGACGATACCCCACACTCACCAACGCGGTACGCACTAACTTGATCGTCAATGGATCCGTTGCGTTTAAAAACAACATCGCGATGGCTGTTCCTGGATTGAAACGCCGCTTTTTTTGACGTCGCAACATGTTGCGCATGGCCATCGACACATCGCCAAAATCGATGTCGACTGGGCAAGGGCTGGCACACTTATGACACACCGTACAGTGATCAGCGACATCACTAAATGTATCGTAATGCGCCAACGAAACACCGCGGCGCGTTTGCTCTTCGTACAAAAACGCTTCGGTCAATAACGAGGTGGCGAGAATTTTATTACGTGGTGAATACAGTAAATTTGCTCGGGGCACGTGCGTGGCGCACACCGGCTTACATTTACCGCAACGCAGGCAATCTTTGATGGACGCATTGACGCGACCTAAATCTGATTGCTCAAGAATCAGTGATTCAGCCCCTAAGAGCGAAAAACTCGGTGTATAGGCATTTTCTAGTGTAGCGCCAGCCAATAATTTTCCGGCGTTAAAACGTCCCTCTGGATCGACGTGTTGTTTGTACGCACGAAACGCTTCAAGCTCTGCGGGCTCGAGATACTCGAGCTTGGTGATGCCAATCCCATGTTCTCCTGAAATCACGCCACCAAGGGCACGCGCCAATTGCATAATGCGCGCCACAGCCGCATTGGCTTGCTGCAACATCCGATAATTATCCGAATTGACCGGCAGGTTCGTGTGCACATTGCCATCGCCTGCATGCATATGCAGCGCAATAAACACGCGACCCTTTAGCACTCGCGCATGTGTGGCATCCATTCCTTCGAGCACACGACGAAATGCCAAACCATCAAAAATTTGTCTGAGGGTTTCTCGTAGCTCGGTTTTCCAAGACACGCGTAAGGCATACGACTGCAGCGCACTTAACACGGTATCGGTTGGTTGCGCATCGATGCGTGCCATTTGATCCGGAATAGCGCTGCAGGTGGCATCCAGATTGTGACGTAACCAGTGCCAACGGCTACGCACCTGCGCAATCGCTTCACGCGCTTGGCGTGGGCGTTCGCCGAGCACCTCGGCATTGGCTAATTGCACATCATCTTGAACGATCGGTAATTCGCCAGCAAAGAACGCGTCGAGTTCATCGAGGAGTTCAAGTTTGTTGTCGATGGATAGCTCGATGTTGAGGCGCTCAACGCCGTCTGAATAGTCGCCCAAACGTGGCAGCGGTATCACCACGTCTTCATTGATTTTGAATGCATTGGTGTGTTTGGCAATCGCTGCGGTACGCGCACGATCTAACCAAAAGCGTTTGCGTGATTCTGCTGACACCGCCACAAAACCTTCGCCACCACGCGCATTGGCCATGCGCACCACCGCGGCCGCGGCTTCACCAACTTGATCTGCATCATCTCCCACAATGTCGCCAATCAAGACCATCCTTGGACGTTGATTGCGTCGCGATTTTGTTGCGTAACCGACTGCACGAACATAACGCTCATCTAAATGCTCTAAGCCAGCCAATTGAGCACTGACATGCGCATCAAGATACTGTTTGATCTCGACAATGGCGGGCACCGCGGCATGTGCACTTCCAAAGAACTCTAAGCAAACGGTGCGTATGTGTGCCGGCATCCGGTGCAAAATAAAGCGAGCCGAGGTGATGATTCCGTCGGTACCTTCTTTTTGAATACCCGGTAAGCCAGATAAAAATTTATCTGTGACGTCTTTACCTAAACCAACTTTGCGAAATGAATGACCCGGCACAGTGATGGTCGATTCTGAAACAAGCGTGCGTTGATCGGCTTGATAGCGACGCAACCGAAACGTGACCGACTGCGCGTCGTGAATACGCCCTAAGTTATGATCAATACGCTCCACATCCAACCACTGCGCATCGGGCGTGACCATGCGCCAGCCCGCCAAATTATCGATCGCGGTTCCCCACAGCACGGCTTTTTTCCCACCCGCGTTCATGGCCACGTTGCCACCAATGCATGAGGCATCTGCCGACGTGGGATCCACCGCAAACACTAAGCCGGCTTGTTCAGCGGCATCCATCACGCGTCGCGTGACGACACCGGCACCACAATGAATCGTTGGTACTGGCGTGTGTAATCCGGGCAATACCACGCGCTCGACCTGACTGAGTGCTTCTAGTTTTTCGGTATTGATCACCGCTGAGCGACGGCTTAACGGCACTGCACCGCCGGTATACCCTGTCCCACCGCCGCGCGGAATGATGGTCAGACCTAACCGAATCAGCGCGCTCACTAACGGCAGCACTTCTTCTTCGGTATCTGGGGTGATCACGACAAAGGGATATTCCACACGCCAGTCGGTTGCATCGGTGACATGTGATACACGCGCAAAGCCATCAAAGCTCACGTTATCTTTTCGCGTGACGCGCGAAAGTAAGCGCAGTGTTTTTTTACGTAGCTCGCGGGTTGCTTCAAACGCTTGCGCAAATGCCGTCACCGCGGCGCGTGCCGATGCGAGTAACGCTTCTACTTTGTCGTTCTCTCCACGACGCGCTTCGATCTCGCGTAACCGGCGCTGCATGCCATCTAAAATTTGCGCGCGACGCGCCGGATGCTCTAGTAAATCGGCTTCAAGATACGGATTCCGTTGCACCACCCAGATTTCACCCAGCACTTCGTACAACATGCGCGCCGAACGTCCGGTGCGACGCTCCGCGCGCAGCTCGAGGATCGTTTCCCAAGCCGCCGGCCCGAGTAAACGCAACACGATCTCGCGATCGGAGAACGACGTGTAGTTGTATGGGATTTCGCGCAGCTGTTGCATGCTCACGCTCTAACGACGTGTTGAACGTCGCTGTCTGGTGTGAAAGGGGCTAAATTCTACCGTAGGGGGCAGCACTCTGAGGGGCAAACACAACCCCGCTTGCTGTACGGCTAATCTGTCGATGGTGTGTCTACGGACGCAGGGTTTGGCGGTGAGTCATCAAAAATATCTCGATAACTCACGTAAAAGCTTGCAAATAACGTGGGTAATAACGACAGCAAAAATGGAAACATCAAGCCCATCACTTCTGGCTGCACGCGACCGCCCGTGATCAACACAATACTGAGCAGCACTGCGAGCGGCAGTAAAAAGAGCACCAGTAGGCAGGCCAAACCATAGGTTAAAAACGCGCGCCAATTCATGATGCACGCGAAAAACGAAAAAAATAAGGCCTTCGGTACGCTCATGGCATGCCAAGCAACCAATGCGGGCGCAAACCAAAACAACAGCATGATGGGCGTATATAACAACGCGGCCAAACCGAGTCCGCTCACCAGTTGCTGTGCTTCCGGTCCAGCAGGTAGAGGGCGCTTGCCCTCTAAAAACAACTGCATTAACGCCCCTTGGTCAGACAAGGCGGTTAACGCCATCAGCACCATCAGGGCCACAAAATAAATCACGCCAAGTTGTAACTGTTTTTGTGTTTGCGCACGCAAACCAGAAAATAACAACGGCACGCGCACTGCCTCACCGCGCGCAGCTTGGCGACTGGCCACCATAAAGCTCATCGATAAGCCGGGCACCAACACCATGGCGATCACCATCCCTAAAAACGGGATTGGGATGAGCCCAATCAAGCTCATCAGCAAGTAATAACCAAACACCAACGCTAACCAGCCAATGGGAGAGACGCGAAATAACGCCCACCCTGCGGCCAACCAACGCCAACCTCGACCGGCATGCAGTAGACGCGTCTGCGGTGTGATCGGCGTCTCACTCATGGCAAGACCGGTGCTGCAGCAGCGTGGGTGCGTAATTGCAATACGTCATAAAAATGATTCGGGTCATGGGCATGCACAAGCTGACCTGCACGAGGCAAATAAAAATCAAACAAACGCGATAACCAAAAACGTAGTGCTGCCGCACGCAACATCACTGGCCAAGCGACGCGCTCGCTGTCAACAAACGGCCGCTGCGCAGCGTAGGCACGTAAAAATGCATCGCAGTGTTGCGCAGATAATCGTCGATCGTGCTGATGATCGATCAAACACCAATCGTTTGCGCACACCGCCACATCAAAGAGCAAGGCATCGACGCCGGCAAAATAAAAGTCGATCACGCCAGTTAAATGGTCTGCATCAAACAGCACGTTGTCACGAAATAAGTCACCATGTACCGGGCCGCGAGGCAAATCGGTATGACGCGATTGCGCCTGAAACCGTAACTCGTCCTGCAATACCGTCTGCGCTGTTGCATCTAAAAACGGCATCACTTGTGGCGCGGTCTCGTGCCACCAACGTGGTCCACGTGGATTTTCTAGCGTGCCGCCAAAGGATTGGCCCGATAAATGCATGCGCGCCAACACCGTACCCAATTGTGCGCACGCAGATGGGTCGGGTTGCATCACCGAGCGCCCTGGTAAGCGCGACACCAACGCTGCGGGCTTGTCATTTAGTCGATGAAACAGCGCGCCATCATCGGCAGGCATTGGCGCAGGGGCAGGGACACCGTGCGCCGCCAAATGCGACATCAAGCCAAGATAAAAAGGTAACTCGGTATCCGTGAGCTTCTCAAACAGCGTGAGAACGTATTGGCCCGTCGTGGTGGTCACGAAGTAGTTGGTATTTTCGATACCCGCTGCAATCGGCGTGAGCGAGCGTAATGTGCCCACCGGGCGATGACGCAGCCAGGCGGTGAGGGCTTCTTCTGAGACCGGGGTAAAGACCGCCAAGCGATCAGTCGAATGTTTTAATGGTCCACTGAGGGACACTCAGGCTGGGTGTCAGCGCGTCGCGGCGGATCCATTGACCGTTGCCGGCCATATCGATGAGGTAATACGGCTCGCCACCGGGCGGGGTAACTTTGATCATCACCACACGGCCGTTTTGGCGCATTTCCTCGACCTGATCTTCGCGATTGTTGCTGATGTTCACGCGCGGACCATCGTCGTCGATCACACCAGGTGGCGGCGGCGGCGGCGCGGGCAGCGGCTCAAGCTTGGGTGGCTGTTGTGCCACCACTTGCATCGAGGCAACGCTCAATAAGCAGGCGAGTGTCTTACGCATAACGCACAAATTCTAGCAGAACGCTCTGCCATAATCTGCGCTCACCGCGCCGAAATCAATTTTGCGCTTTTCGCCTGTTGCCTGCTTAAGTTGCCACCCATGACCACTTCGACCACGGATTCCGCTGCGCGCACGCTGTTGCTCGTGGATGGCTCCTCCTATCTTTATCGCGCCTTTCACGCGATGCCCGAGCTAAAAAACAGCGCGGGCGAACATACCGGGGCGATTTACGGGGTGGTCAACATGCTGCGTCGTCTCGCGGCAGACTATCCAACCAGTCAGCGCGCCTGCGTGTTCGATACCAAGGCACCGACCTTTCGTGACGCAGCCTACGCAGAATACAAAGCCCACCGCGCACCAATGCCGCCTGCATTGGTCGAGCAGCTCGAACCCATACACGCGATTGTTGAGGCGCTGGGTTGGCCGATCTTAGCCGTGGATGGCGTCGAGGCCGACGATGTGATTGGCACCTTAGCAACGCAAGCGCGGTCTGCCGGTATGCGTTGCGTGATTTCAACGGGCGATAAAGATCTCGCGCAACTCGTGAATGACAGCGTGACATTGGTGAACACCATGTCTAACGAAGTGCTCGATCCAGCCGGTGTGCTACAAAAATTTGGCGTTCCTCCAGCACGTATCGTCGATTACCTCACATTGATCGGCGACAGCGTGGACAACGTGCCCGGTGTAGCCAAAGTCGGACCAAAAACAGCACTCAAGTGGCTGACGCAATACCCAACACTCGACGACATCATGGCGCATGCCGACGAGATTGGCGGCGTGGTCGGTGCGAATTTACGAGCGTCACTTGCGTGGTTACCGAAAGCACGATGGTTACTCACGGTGAAATGTGATTGTGCATTGCCCGTCACGCTGGATGCCCTCACGCACGATGGTCTGAACACCGATCGCTTGCGCACGCTTTTTTCACGGTATGGCTTTCGCAGTTGGTTGCGCGAGCTTGACGGTGGATCAAACGACGCCAGTACCTTGCCAGAAAATGCGCAAGCCACTTCAGCCACACCCGTCGCGCCCATCGCCCATCAAGCCATCCCTGCGCGACGCGTGGTTCGCTGCGTGATCAGCGCAGCCGAGTTATCTGCGTTAATCAATCAATTAAATGCTTCGCCGCTCACGGGTTTTGATACCGAAACCGATGGTCTTGAACCAATGCGCTCGCAATTGGTTGGCTTGTCCTTTGCTTTTGCAAACGAGGCGGTCTACGTGCCCGTTGCGCATCGTTACCCTGATGCCCCCGAACAATTGGGCGTGCACGCCGCGCTCGATTTACTCAAGCCATGGCTTGAATCAGCGACGCATTTTAAGGTCGGTCAAAACTTAAAATTTGATGCGCATATTTTGGCCAATCATGGCGTGACGTTAGCGGGTATTGCGCACGACACCTTGCTTGAATCGTATGTGTATGAAGGGCACGAGCGGCATGACTTAGACACCTTATCGCGTCGACATTTAGGCTGGGATACGATCAGTTACGATGCCGTCACGGGCAAAGGCGCATCACGCATTTCATTTGCTGAAGTCGATATCCAACGCGCCACGGCCTATGCCGCCGAAGATGCCGATTGCACACGACAAATACATGACGTGTTATTTCCGCGACTTTGTGCTGATGAAAAGCTGCAGTACGTCTATCAGTACATCGAACTCCCCGTCATGCCCGTACTGTTAGCAATGGAACGGCGCGGCGTGTTACTCGATAGTCAGCGACTCGAAGCACAAAGCCACGAGCTGGGTCGCGAAATGCTTGCCCTTGAGCAAAGAGCCTACGCTGCTGCCGGTCAGCCGTTTAATTTAAATTCGCCCAAGCAAATTCAAGAAATTCTTTTTGAACGCCAGGGTTTACCGGTCAAGAAAAAAACGCCGGGTGGGCAACCTTCAACCGATGAAGACGTCTTACAAGAACTTGCTGCGGACTATCCGCTACCCAAGTTGTTGTTGGAGTATCGCGGCATCGCCAAACTAAAATCGACATACACCGATAAATTGCCGCGCATGGTGAACCCGCAAACTGGTCGCGTACACACCACTTACGCACAAGCAGTTGCAGTCACTGGACGTTTAGCTTCGAACGATCCCAATCTACAAAATATTCCGATTCGTACGCCACAAGGCCGACGTATTCGTGAAGCCTTTATTGCGCCCGCGGGTTGGCAATTGTTGAGCGCGGATTATTCGCAAATTGAATTACGTATCATGGCGCATCTATCCGGCGATACGGGTCTACGCGATGCATTTGCGCGCGGACTCGATGTACACCGCGCCACTGCAGCCGAAGTATTTGGTCGACCACTCAATGAAGTCACCAGTGATGAACGACGTGCCGCCAAAGCCATTAACTTTGGCTTGATTTACGGCATGTCGGCGTTTGGTTTAGCGCAAAATTTAGGTATTGAACGCGCGACTGCGCAGGCTTATATCAATAGCTATTTCGCACGCTATCCAGGTGTTGCAACCTATATGCAAGAAACCCGCGAAAAAGCGCGCCGCCTCGGTTACGTTGAGACCGTATTTGGTCGGCGGTTATGGTTACCGGAAATTACGAGCAGCGGCATGCAGCGCCGACAAGCGGCCGAACGTGCTGCAATCAATGCGCCGATGCAAGGCACTGCGGCAGATTTAATCAAGCTCGCGATGGTGCGTGTGCACGAATGGCTGCAACAACGCCGAGGTCAAGCGCAGCTGGTCATGCAAGTGCATGACGAATTGGTACTCGATGTGCCGACAGACGAGCTCGATGACGTGCGTGCCGCGTTACCCGGGCTGATGCAAAACGTCGGCGCATTAGACGTACCCTTGATTATCGATATCGGCGTTGGCGCCAATTGGGACGAGGCGCATTAGCCGCCGAAATACACGCCGCGCAGCGTCGTTCGGCGAAGGGTCACAACCACACTACAACTTGGTTTCGTTAGGCGCCGTAGCCGCGGTGGGTGCATCATCTGCCGGCGCGTCCTGCGCGCCCCCCGCAGCCCCCGCGATCTCTTCCACCCCTTCAACCCCTTTAGCTTGCTGTTTTTTCAGCAGCTTTTCTTCTTTCTTCTTTTTCTTTGCCAGATCGCGCTGGCGCTTCTCGAACTGATAATTCGGTTTGGCCATCTGATCCTCCCAAGGCGTACATCATACCGGCTCGCGGCACCCAACGAATGACACACCCGCGATTCAGGAGGAAAATAGCGTCATGAAAAAATCACTGCGCTTTGCTTTTGGTGGTCTGTGTCTTGCCCTCGCGGCAGCGGCAGCGTTCCTGTTATCGCAACCGGCGCAAGCGCCAGACACGCGCTTTGCTACGCTGGGTGGTGAGCAATTTGGGACGGCAGATTTGCGTGGCAAGGTGGTGTTAGTCAATTTTTGGGCCACGTCTTGCACCACCTGTGTAGCAGAAATGCCGATGCTCAGTGCCACACAAAATAAATTCGCCTCTCGTGGTTACGACACCATTGCGGTGGCCATGCAATACGACCATCCCAATCACGTCGCCACCTTTGTACAACAACGCGCATTACCTTTTAAGGTGGTGCTCGATACCGACGGAGCGATTGCACGCGCGTTTGGTCAGGTTCGCGTAACGCCAACCAGCATGCTGATCGATAAACGCGGACGGATCTTAAAAACGTATCTCGGCGAACCCAAGGTTGAAGAATTTCACGCCCTGGTTGATCAAGCGCTCAACGAGCCCAGTTGATTCAACCAAGTGACGCCAGCGAACAATACGCATCACACAAACGTTGCTGATTTTTTAATCGCGTAAATCAGCGGGTAGCGGATATTCCTCTAACAAAGGAAACGCACTGAAGGCACTCGGGGCGCGCACTGGCATGGCGGTGGTGACATGCCGAGGCGTCAGCTCTGCAAACGAACGCACACCAAGTAGCGCCAAGGTCACGGCAATTTCCTCTTCTAATAATTGCAAGGTTCTCACCAAACCCGCAGGACCGGCAGCGGCCAAACCTAAACACGCTAAACGTCCTAAACCAACCGTCTGCGCGCCTAAGGCAATCGCTTTCACCACATCTGTGCCACGCATGAAGCCACCGTCAACCCAGACTTGTGCTCGACCTGCAACCGCAGCAACCACTTCGGGCAGCACCGCAATGCTGCCCAAACCGTGATCTAACTGTCGACCACCATGATTCGAGACGTAAATCACTGCCGCGCCTTGTTGTACCGCTTTGTCTGCATCTTCGGCGGTGGCGATCCCTTTGAGAATGAGCGGTAAGCTGTGTGTGTCTTTATAGCGTTTAACGTCGTCCCAATTTAACGCGGCTTGTTTGAGTAAGCCAGCGTTATCGGTGGGACGCCATGGTTTGGTAAAGCGGCCAAGCAAATCGCGTTCACGTCGGCTATACAACGCGCTGTCTACCGTTAAGCAAAACGCACTAAAACCTTGATCACGTGCGCGGTGCACATAGTCATCGACCCACGCGGCATCGCCTCGCACATACAACTGAAAGACGCGTAATGCCTCTGGTGCAGCTGCAGCGGTTTGTTCTAAACCGGGCTGACACACCGAAGAAAGCATATACGGCACACCAAATTCGGCAGCACCTTTTGCTGCCGAAGCTGCACCACCTTCTGCAAAAGATTCCAATCCACCCACTGGTGCCAACATGACTGGTAAGCGCATCTCGCGACCCATAAAATTTGCGCGTGCACTCACTTGACTCACATCGTTTAAAACGCGTGGACGAAACGCCAGACTATCGAGCGCCTGACGATTACGCAGTTGCGTAGTTTCAGTTTCGGTTGCGCCAGCCAAGTAGGCCCACGGGCCTGGAGCTAAGCGCGCACGCGCCGTGGCAACAATTTCTTGTAGGGTTTGAAAGCGGGCGGGGTCAATTGGTTTCATGCGTATCCGTGTTGCGCGGGCGTTAAAATGAAATTTGGATCGATGTAAACGTTACGATATAAGCGTTACGATATAAGCGTTACGATGTAAGCGTTAATTAGTGAGTCTGCGCGGCATCACAGCATCTTTTATTTTGTTGCTCACTCGGTTGCCACACCGGCTGCATGTGCCTGCTGATCGGCGTGATACGACGAGCGCACCATCGCACCAACCGCCGCGTGCGTAAATCCTAAGCGTTTGGCTTGATCGGCAAACGTATTGAACACATCCGGGTGCACATAACGTTCGACGGGTAAATGATGCGCGCTGGGTGCAAGGTATTGGCCAATGGTCAGCATATCGACGCGATGCGCGCGTAGGTCTTGCATCACGGCAATAATTTCTTCGTCTGTTTCACCTAAGCCGACCATCAATCCAGATTTGGTTGGCACCTGAGGAAATTGCTGTTTGAACTGCTGCAATAGCTTGAGTGAATGCGCGTAGTCACCGCCGGGTCGCGCGCGTGTATATAAACGTGGCACGGTTTCTAAATTGTGATTCATGACATCGGGCGGCGCCGCGGCAAGTAAGGCCAAGGCCTCGCTTAAGCGGCCACGAAAATCCGGTACCAAGACTTCGATCGTGGTGTTAGGTGATGTCTCGCGTACCGCACGAATGCACTCGGTGAAGTGCGCTGCGCCACCGTCTTTTAAATCATCGCGGTCGACGCTCGTAATGACCACGTAATTTAGTTTGAGTCGTGCGACGGTGTCGCCTAGGTGTTGCGGTTCAAGTGGGTCTGGCGCTAAGGGTCGACCATGCCCGACATCGCAAAAAGGGCAACGTCGCGTACAAATATCACCAAGCACCATAAACGTTGCCGTGCCTTGACCAAAACATTCGCCGATGTTGGGACACGAAGCTTCTTCGCAAACGGTGTGGAGTTTTTGTTCACGCAGTATTTGCTTGATTTCGCCAAAGCGTGAATTTGGCTGGGGTGCTTTAACCCGGATCCACGATGGTTTTGCCAAGGCTTGTCCAGGTACGACCTTGATCGAAAATTTTTCGATGGTCTTGACCGTTTTACCTTGGCCTTTTAATTTTGTGCCCGGCTCACGCATGCGACTGCTCCAGTGCCTCAATAATATGATGCGCCAGCGCCATACCCAAAGTTTGTGCATTGGCTTGAATACCGAGCGCGCGCGTTTGCGTCACCGCTAGTCCCACCACACCACACGGATGTATCGAAGAAAACGGGCTCAGATCCATGTCGACATTCAAGGATACGCCATGCAGAGTGCAACCACGTCGTACGCGAAGACCGAGCGCAGCAATTTTGGCTGCATTCACATACACACCGGGCGCTCCCAATCGACGTTGAGCAGAGACAGAATATTGATCGAGTAAATCGATCACCGCTTGTTCAAGCAAGTGAACAAACGCACGCACTTTGATGGCGCGACGCGTTAAATCGATTAAGGGATACACCACCACTTGCCCAGGCCCATGATAGGTGATTTGTCCACCGCGCTCGACCTGAATCACCGGAATCCTCGTATGTTGTGCGTTGGCCTCCGGGTGCGGTCCATGCGCTAAGTCAGCAGCGAGGCCACGCGTATACACCGCAGGATGCTCGAGGACCCACACAGCATCCGGCGTGTGTACCTCACGCGTTTGCGTGAAGTGGCGCATCGCCTCAAGCGTGGGTTCGTAGGCAACCTGACCGAGCCACTGTGGCGTTATCGGGGGCAGTGGCATGGTGGTTTGATTCGCCGCCATCGATACGTGCGCGTTCATAACACCATTGCAACTGACGGGTGCGCACACAGCGCTTGATACAAGGCATCAAGTTGCTCGCGCGAGTTTGCGTTGATGGTGACGGTTAAACCGAGATACTTCCCTTGTTTACTGGGCCGCATTTCCATACTGGCTGGCACAAAATCTGGCGCGTGGTGAACGACGATGGTCAGAATTTCTTGCGCGAATGTATCGGTACGTCGACCCATGATTTTGATTGGGTAGACACACGGAAACGTGAGTAGTGTTGTGGGTGTCGCGGTGCTCATGACGCCTTAGGCATGGGCTGCGTGTTGGCGCATGACGTCGTTTTTAAAGTCCTGATAGATTTGCCATGCGCGCCGAAACACCGGGCCCGGTCGACCGTCACCGATCGGTTGACCATCTAAGTTCGTGATCGCCAAAATTTCTTTGGATGAAGAAGACACCCACAGTTCGTCAGCGCTGCGCACTTCTGCGGCGGTGACTTCGCGCACCTCTAAGGGCAGTTGACCGCGCGCGACCACGTCAAATACCACATCGAGGGTAATCCCCGGCAAGATGAGATTGTTTTTTGGTGGCGTGATGATGACGCCATTCTTCACCATCAGTACATTTGAGGCTGACGCTTCGGTGAGAAGATCGCCACGAAACAAGATCGTTTCAACGGCGCCCACTTCAGCAGACAGCTGGCGCGCCATGCAGTTGCCTAACAACGAAATTGATTTGATATCGCAGCGATGCCAACGAACATCCTGGGCTGTGACCGCTTTTGCACCGAGCTCAACCAGCGCAGGTGCTGGATTGACCAGCGGGTTTGACATCATAAATACGGTGGGGCGTATATCTTTTGGAAAGGCATGATCACGCTTCGCGACACCGCGGGTCACTTGCCAATACACCGCTTGATCGTCGACATCATGCATGCCAATTAAGGTATGAATGAGACGCGCCCATTCTTCACGGCGATAGGGATTAGTAATTCCCACCTCGTGCAAACTGCGCTCCATGCGCGCTAAATGGCCTTCCATACGAAACGGTGCGCGTGAATACACCGGAACCAGTTCGTAGATGCCATCGCCAAAAATAAATCCACGATCTAATACCGGGATCTTGGCCTCTTCGATGGGCATGAATTCGCCGTTTAGAAATACCGTCATGCCCGATCCTTATATTGTTGTGTGACCGCTGAGATGAAGCTTACTTAAACCACAAACGCACGGTGTCCCAAGCACGGCCAAACAACCCCGCCTCGGGGACGGCTTGAATCGCGACGACCGGATATTCGCCGTAGGGTTTGCCATCGAGGGTCACGCGTAACACCCCAACGCGCTGACCTTGCGCAATTGGTGCCACAAGTTGCGTTGCCACTAACTCGGCTTTCAGTTTATCGGCCAAGCCCTTTGCAACGGTGATATATAAATCGTTCTGAAATCCTGCTTTTACGCTGGACTCACTGCCTTTCCAAACAGGCAGCTCTTTTACAATAGCGCCTTTGTCGTACAACTTGAGCGCATCAAAGTATTGGTAACCCCAATTGATTAACTTGAGTGATTCTTGCGCGCGGGTTAATTCTGAGCTCGACCCAAGTAATACCGACAACAATCGACGGCCATTGACTTGTTTGGATGCAATCAAACAATAACCAGCCGCATCGGTGTAGCCCGTTTTTAATCCATCGACACCTGGATCCATCCAAAGCAAGCGGTTACGGTTCGGTTGGGTGATGTTGTTGTAGCGATATTCTTTCAGCGCGTAATACGTGGCGTACTGCTGCGGAAAATCGCGTAGTAGGGCGCTAGCGAGTAAATATAAGTCGCGCGCGGAGCTGTAGTGTTGTGCATCAGGTAGACCTGACGCATTCATGAATTGGCTATTCACCATACCCAGACGTTTGGCCTCGCGATTCATGAGCTGCGCAAATGCGTCCTCACTGCCGGCGATCAATTCGGCGAGCGCGATGCAAGCATCGTTTCCCGACTGCACGATCATGCCGCGAATTAAAGCATCGACCACCACGGGTTTACGCGGCTCGATAAACATTTTTGAGCCGCCCACCTTCCAAGCTTTTTCTGATACAGGTACGGTTTGATCCAGCTTGATCTTGCCATCACGCAACGCTTGAAATACTAAGTACGCCGTCATCAGTTTAGTGAGCGAGGCGGGCTCCACACGCTCATCGGCTTGATCACTGGCAATCAACTGACCACTGGTGATATCGGCCAATACATACGCACGTGCATTCACCGAGGTTAAGGCTTGGCTGAATGCAGGTGTTGCAAACCCAAGTAAACACAACATCAAACATTGAATATATCGGGCTGTGCAAGCAGAGAAACGATGCATGAATATTCCGTTCTGGTCCGCGCCTAGCGGTCGAAGGCAACCAAAAGCGTTGCGGGATTTTATTGAGACGATATTTTACTGGACTGGCTCGCTGACGGATAGCGATCAGTCGAGATGTGTTAGCGCTTCACCAACACACTGTTCAGATTCAATTCATTGCGTAGCTGCTCGGCGATCGCGCGCGCGGCTTCACTGGTGGCGTAGGGGCCAGCTTGCAATCGAAATAAGGCCGCTTGCGGGACAATCTGCAATTGCTCGCTTAACCAAGGGGCTTGTTGATTGATGCGCACACGAAATGCCTCCGCATTATCTTTGGCCGCAAAGGCGCCTAACTGCAAATACACGCCACGTGCATCGCGTTGTTCGGGCCAAGTCTGCATGGCCGCTGGGCTGGTGATTTGTGTGGTTGCTGGTCGAGCGCTTTGACTCGATGGTGAAGTGGTCAGATCCCCTGGGCGCACGGCTTGGATCTGCAATAACGCACTACCTTCTTGTGCATAGCCAAGTCGATTCGCTGCGACAAACGATAAATCAATAATTCGATCGCCATGAAACGGACCGCGATCGTTAATCCTGACCACCACACTGCGACCGTTACCCACATGTGTCACGCGTACATAACTTGGAATCGGTAGCGTCGGGTGCGCAGCGGTCATGGCGTACATGTCATAACGCTCACCACTGGAGGTGTTTTGCCCGTGATAGCGTCGACCATACCAACTCCCCACACCACGTTGCACAAATTCTTGTTGTGATTGCAGCGGGACGTAATCGCGTCCAAATACTTGATACGGACGATTCGCGAACCGATGCAAGGGTTCATCGCGCGGTTGTGCATCGGGGATTTGATCTAGGTTTGCTGGCGGGTTGTCGCCTGGCCCATCATCTTTGTAGTAAGCGCCCCGCCGCGACGCGCTCTCGTTGCCAGCACGATCGGTTTCACGACCCAATCGCGGCGTGAGGCTACCGCACGCGCTCAAGCACAAACAAACCACTAAGCCGGCCCCCATCGCGCGGCGTAGGCCGCCCGGGGTCATGCCGATTCGTACACCGTACGTCCTGCAACCATCGTCCGACGCACCACGCCACCGAGTTCGTAGCCCATGAATGGCGTGTTTTTACCTTGGCTCTTGAGTGTTGCGGCGTGGATGGTTCGACGTGCATCAGCATCAAACAGCACCAGATCGGCCGGGGTTCCCACATCGAGTCGACCCGATTTCACACCGAGCACACGCGCCGGTTCACTGGTGAGTTTGGCCAACGCCTTCACTAAGGGCGTGTTGGTCTCTTGCGCCCACTTTAACGTCAGTGGTAGCAACAGCTCTAAACCCGTGGCACCCGCCGAGGCTTCAGAAAACGGCATAAGTTTTTCATCTTCATCAACAGGTGTGTGATCCGAGCAAATTAAATCGACCGTGCCATCGGCCAAACCAGCACGTAACGCATCGCGATCTCGTGCAGCACGCAGCGGCGGACCAAATCGACAGTGCGCGTCAAAAAATCCCAGATCCATTTCAGATAAATGCACATGATGAATCGCTACATCGCAACTGATCGGAAGTTGCTCAGCTTTCGCGCGGCGAATCAGTTCAACACCACCTGCGGTGGATAAACGACAGACATGCAAACGTACGCCTGTTGCGCGCGCCAGCTCAATTAATCCTGATAAGGCAATGGTTTCAGCAAACGCAGGAATCCCAGGCAACCCTAATCGCGTAGCGACCTCACCATCGTGCGCAACACCGCCGCGCGCTAAATCACGGTCTTCGGCACGTAACCACAGTGGCAATCCAAAGGTTGCTGCGTATTGCATGGCGCGCCACATGATCTGCAAATCGGCGAGCGGTACGTTGGCGTGTGAAAACGCAACGCAGCCGGTTTCGGCGAGCTCGGCCATTTCAGTTAATCGCTCACCGGCCAACTTAACGGTGAGTGCGCCAATCGGATACACGCGTGCCCGCTCTAAGGCTTTCGCACGACGACGCAACATGTCCACTAAGCCGGGCTCATCTAACACTGGATCGGTATCCGGTGGGCAAGCAAGACTGGTGATTCCACCCGCAACGGCAGCATCCATTTCTGAGGCCAATGTGGCTTTGTACTCAAAGCCGGGTTCACGTAATCGCGCTGAAATATCGATCAGTCCGGGCGCAGCGATCAAACCACGCGCATCAATGATGTGGTCAGCCTTAACCCCACGCGCCGCATCATCGACGGCGGCGATACGCACACCATCGATCAGTAGATCGCCTACGCGGTCACGTCCGCTGGCTGGGTCGATGAGTCGGGCGCCTTGGATCAGCGTTTTCATATCAGTTCCCGGCAATGATGGACATCACCGCCATACGCACGGCAATCCCAAAAGTGACTTGCGGCAAGATCACCGAGTGCGGACCATCGGCCACACCCGAATCAATTTCAACACCGCGATTCATTGGACCTGGATGCATCACAATCGCATCAGAAGCGGCCAACGCAAGTTTTTCTGCACTCAGTCCATAGTGCTTATTGAACTCTTGTGCGCTGGGTAATAACGCCCCTCGCATGCGTTCGTTTTGTAAGCGCAGCATCACGATCACATCCGCACCCGCTAGGCCTTTTTTCATGTCGTGAAATACCTTCACGCCCAGACTACTCACCCCGGTAGGGATCAAGGTTTGCGGGCCAATCACGCGCACTTCGGGTGTGCCCAACGTGGTTAAACCGTGAATCAACGAACGCGCTACGCGCGAATGCAAGATGTCACCGACAATCGCCACCGTGAGTTGTGTGAAATCTTTTTTATAGTGTCGGATCGTATAAAGATCGAGTAACCCTTGCGTTGGATGCGCATGACGACCATCCCCAGCATTCACGACGTGCTCGTGCGGTTTAACGTGATTTGCAATCAAATAAGGCGCACCAGAGGCAGCATGACGTACGACAAACACATCGGCTTGCATGGCCGATAAATTTGCAACGGTATCGAGTAATGATTCACCTTTGGTTTGCGACGAGGCAGCGAGATTTAGATTGATGCCATCGGCAGACAAGCGCTTGGCGGCAATTTCAAACGTGGTACGGGTGCGCGTCGACGGTTCAAAAAATAAATTGAATACGCTTTTACCGCGTAACAGCGGCACTTTTTTTACTTCGCGTTCGGTCACACCAACAAATGAGTCAGCGGTATCGAGAATCTGCGTGAGAACATTGCGGGGTAGGCCTTCGATCGAAAGCAAGTGTTGTAGTGCACCCTGCGCGTTGAGTTGTGGATTACGCATGCGTGAGCTCCAAAGCAAGACGCGCGTGTTCGCCGCGTTTTAAGCTTAAGCGCTGACCTTCGGGTACGCTCACCTGTGCACCACAAAACTGCGCGCAAATGGGCAACTCGCGTCCACCACGATCGGCGAGCACAACTAAGCGGATCGACGCAGGTCGGCCGTAATCAAACAATTCATTCATCGCTGCACGCACCGTGCGTCCGGTGTACAACACGTCATCGACAAGTAGTAAGTGTCGACCAGTCACATCGAATGCAATTTTGCTGCGCTTAGGTGCGTGATGTAATCCTTGTTGATGATAGTCATCGCGGTAAAACGCCACATCCATGGTGCCCAGTGGCGTGGTCAATCCAAGCGCGGCGTGTAAGCGCTCGGCCAGCCACACACCTCCGGTGTAAAGACCAATCATCGCCGTCTCGGGGTGTAGGTCGGCTTTAAGTTGTTGCGCCAGCTGCGCGCATAGCGCTTCGGCATCGGGCAAGGGGCTCATGCCTGCGGCTCCTGTAAAAACCATTGTTCAAGAATTAATTGTGCCGCGGCAGAATCGAGTTGATCGCGCGCGGCTTTTCCGTACACACCCTGTTGCGTCAGCGTGGCTTGGGCATCGACCGAAGTGTAACGTTCATCGACCAAATGCACGGGTAATCCGAAGCGCCCATAGAGCTGTCTTGCAAACCGCTGCGCCCGAGCCGTCATGGGATGCGCGGCGCCATCGGTGGCCAGCGGCAAACCCACCACCAAGTGTGCGGGCTGCCATTCAAGGATTAATGCTTCAATCGCGGCAAAGCGCTGCTGTGCGATTTCACCCACAATGCCTGGCAGCGGATGCGCGAGCTGCACCTCGGTCTCGCCGACCGCCACACCAATTCGACGTGTTCCAAAATCAAAGGCCATCACCGTGCCGGCGCCCATCACGCGTGGCCTGCCACATCAGAAAGCCGCGCATAGTCCAACCCCAACAAGCGCATCGCTGCAGGTAAACGCTCATCTGATGGCGTATCAAACAAAATCGCATCATCTGGTGCTGCCACGGTGAGCCAGGCGTTTTGCGCCAACTCTTGTTCTAATTGGCCAGCAGACCACCCGGCGTAGCCCAGCGTCACCAATAAACGCTGCGGCCCAGCGCCACTGGCAACCGCCTCAAGAATATCTTTTGATGTGGTCAGACCCAGGGTTTGGCCAATTTTTAGGGTCGAGCCCCAGGTGCCCGCGGGTGAATGCAGTACAAAGCCTCGGTCGGTTTGCACCGGTCCACCGTACCAAACAGGGGCATCGATCGCAGCAACCTGCGTGCTCTCTAAAGAAATCCGCGCAAACAAATCACTCAGACGCATGTCGATGGGACGGTTGACGACCACACCCAGTGCGCCTTGGGGGGTGTGTTCGCAGATATACGTCAAGGTCCTCGAGAAATGCGGATCCGCCATGGCTGGCATAGCGATCAAAAAGTGGTTGGTGAGATTGATCGAGGACACGCTTAGGGCTATTTTAGCGTATGACGACTAATTCTGCTGTACTCGTGTGGTTTCGCCGCGATTTACGCGCCCATGATCACGCCGCCTTACATGCGGCATTACGCGCATCCACGCAGGTTTACTGCGTATTTGTGTTTGATACCGATATCCTCGATGCGCTACCTACGCGGGATGACCGGCGTGTGGAGTTTTTGTGGCAAAGCGTGTGTGCATTGGCAGAAACATTAGCAACTATGGCCGGTGGGCGCGGACCCGTGCTGCATGTGCTACATGGGTCGGCACGCAGCTGCATTCCGGCGCTTGCGCAATCGTTGGGCGTTACAGCGGTGTATGCCAACCATGATTACGAGCCAGACGCACTGGCGAGAGATCACGCCGTTGCGCAAGCGCTTGCAACGCAAGGGTTGCCTCTAAATACGCGCAAAGATCAGGTGATCTTTGATGGCGATGAAGTCCTCACAAAAATGGGTCAGCCTTTTTCGGTGTTCACCCCGTATAAAAACGCCTGGCTGCAACGACTCGATGCGTTTTATGTGAAGCCCTATCCAATTACACCTTACGTATCACATTTGGCCTTGGTGCCGAGTCCAAGTGACCTACCCTCGTTAGCATCGCTTGGATTTACGCAGACCAATCTGTCTGCACTTGGCGTCGCTGGGGGCAGTGGCGCTGCGCGCGTGTTACTTGATGATTTTTTAACGCGCATCGATGCGTATGATCAACGACGCGATTACCCCGCTGTTAAAGGGCCGTCGTATCTTTCTGTCCATCTGCGCTTTGGTACGCTGTCCATTCGCGAACTTGTTACGCTAGCCAAGCAACGTCAGTCGAGCGGTGCTGCAGTTTGGTTGTCGGAGCTGATTTGGCGTGATTTTTATTTCATGATTCTTGCGCGCCATCCACGTGTGGTGAATGCATCGTTTCGACCCGAATACGATGCCATCGAGTGGGCGCAAGCACCCGAGTTACAACAGGCTTGGTGTGAAGCGAGAACAGGCTATCCGATCGTCGATGCCGCCATGCGTCAGTTACATCAAACCGGTTATATGCATAACCGTTTACGGATGATTGTGGCGTCGTTTCTGACCAAAGATCTGGGCATAGATTGGCGTGTTGGCGAGCGTCATTTCGCGCAACACTTAATCGACTTTGATCTCGCAGCAAACAATGGAGGCTGGCAATGGGCTGCATCAACAGGTTGCGATGCACAGCCGTACTTCAGAATTTTTAATCCGGTCACCCAATCCGAGCGCTTCGACCCGAAGGGACAGTTTATTCGTCGTTACGTGCCAGAGCTCGCTGGCGTGTCGGATCGGCAAATTCATGCACCGTGGTTACTTTCGCCCATCGAAGCACAAGCGGCCGGTGTGCGGTTAGGTGAGACGTACCCAGTGCCGGTTGTCGATCATGCAAACGCGCGTCTAACAACGCTTGCACGGTACGGAAAAGTTAAGAAGCCGGCCTAGCTAATTCGGTTGGCTGACCCAAGCCAACGCTCGCATGGATTTGTGCCAGTAGCGTTTCTTCTTGATAAGGCTTACCAAGAAACGCTTGCACGCCAAGTGCATCCGCTTGTTCGCGAAGCTTTCCGGTCGTTCGAGAAGTGATCATGATGACCGGTAAGCTTGCTAACGCGGCATCGGCACGCAGACTACGCAACACTTCCAAACCATCCATGCGCGGCATTTCAATGTCGAGCAACACCAAACTTGGCACTTGCACGCCAATCATCTGAATGGCTTCAGCACCATCACGCGCTGTACGAACGCGATAACCTTCACGCACCAATAAACGCTCGGTAATCTTGCGCACGGTGAGCGAATCATCCACGACTAACACCTCCGGGCTTGTTGCGATGGTGACTTCAGGTAATACCGCCACCGCACCTGCCAACGGTGGGAACTTAGGTTGATGCATTAACAATGTGATTGGATTGAGCAAAAATACGATGTCGCCCGAGCCAATCACCGTCACCCCAGTTAAACCGGGCATCCGCGCCAATTGTGGCCCTAAGGTTTTCACCACGACTTCTTGCTGACCCAACGCCTCTTCAACTTCGAGTGCAATACTCTCTGCACCGCTGCGCACAAATAACACCGGATGTGCGCGTAAAGGTCGTGCTGCTGCCACTGGGTGAATGCTAAGCAGCTGCGACAAACGATGTAAGGCGTAACGTTGCTCATTCCAAAGCATGCCGCCTTGTTCATGATCGGCAGTGAGTTGCGTCAGCTGCACGTGTTGAACGTGTTCAATGAGTAAGGTTGGAATGCCCCAGAGCTGTCCGCCAGCTCGAACCAACACGACTTGCGCCATTGCCGTGGTGAGTGGTAATCGAATGACAAACTGCGTACCTTGTCCGGCTGTAGATTCAACTTGAATACGCCCACCGAGCGCAATCACTGTGGTGCGCACGACATCCATGCCCACACCGCGGCCAGCGTAGTCACTCAGATCTTGGGCTGTTGAAAATCCCGGCTTAAATATAAAGTCGCTTAATACGGACGCACTCAACGCACTGGTTGCGTCAAGTAACCCCAGCTGCTGCGCACGAGTGCGGATGCGTTGTAAATCGAGTCCTGGACCATCATCGCGCAGGCGAATCGATAGTTCATTGCCTTCTTGCTGAACCTCGAGATGGATTTGACCCACTGCTGGCTTGCCTGCGCGCAGTCGTTCAGCTGGTTGTTCTATGCCATGCGTGACTGCGTTACGCAATAAGTGTTGTAAGGGTGCCGTCATTTGCTCAAGCACCATTCGATCGAGTTCGACTTGTACGCCTTTGATTTCTAGATGCGCTTCACGCCCGAGGGCCGCCGCGGTTTGTCGCACAAGTCGATACAACGGCTCGGTGGCGGATTCAAATGGGACTAAGCGTATGCGTAATAAATCATGTTGCACTTGGCGATTGGTTCGCCCTTGTTGCGCCAATGTCGCTTCCGCACTTAGCGAAATTTGTTCGAGCGTATGTTGAACAGTGGCGACGTCATCGACACTTTCAGCCAACATCCGCGATAACTCTTGTAAGCGTGTGTAGCGATCAAATTCGAGTGGATCAAAGTCATCTTGTTGGGTCTCGAGCGGTTTGCGATGCGCGGCCAAACTCGCTTCTGCCGCCATATCGATTTCACGCACTTCGCGGCGCATGCGTAGTACGTTTTCACTCAGTTCTTTTAATGCTGCTTTTAAATTCAGCAGATCGTTTTCAATCCGCGCGCGACCGACTGCGACCTCGCCTGTTGCGTTGATTAACGTATCTAGCGCGACACTCGATAAACGCAAGGTCATCGCTGCCGGTGCAAGTGCTGGGACAGGCGCAGGTGCTACGTTCAATGCTTCGGGCGCGCCCGCTGGCGCATGATTGGCTACCGCTGGTTCGGCTGGGGCCAGCGCCTCTAGATCAGAAATAATCTCATCGCTGGCATGTTGCAACGGTTGAAACTGAATGGCTGTGGCAGGTTCATGCAGCGCAAGTTCGACGGCAGATTCAAGGGCGTGAATTTTGGCGGCGACCTTAAACGCACCCGTCATTCGTGCGCTTCCTTTTAAGGTATGCAAAATACGCTGGATTGCCTGCGCCCAAGTACGATCGTTCGGCGCGTTGATCCAGCCACGTAAGTTCGCGGCCAATTGCGGTGCGAGCTCTTGGGACTCTTGAATAAACAAAGGCAGTAAGCGCGTATCCAGCGCATCGTCTTGTGCTGCAGGCTGCTGCTGTGTTGCGCTACTTTGCGGCGCAATCAGCGTCAGCGCCGAGACCAAGGGCTGCGCATCGCCCGGTGTGGCACGTTCTCTGATTCCTGCGTACATCAGTTGTAGCGCCTGCACCGCTTCAGTCAGCTGCGTTCTTGTGTGCGGTGTAATCGGGAAGCGGTGTGCAGCAAGTCGCGATAAGGCGCCCTCGAGTGCGGCTGCAAGCGCTTGCATGGACACCATTTGTACCGTGCCGCAAATACCGGTGAGGGTGTGCGCTGCGCGTAACATCGGTTCTTGAATCGATCCACTTGGCGAGGATTCGATCGTTTTTAAAGCGTGTTCAAGTAAGTCGAGCTTTGTTTGCGCTTCGACTAAAAAGGTTTGATACAACGCCGCCGAAATCATCACCGATCCGATGTGCACCATATCCGGCGTAGTCAAACTAAAGGGCATCATTGCACCAAGCGCATTGAGTTCAGCCTGCCCAACGGTTTGGGCTTGTTGCAACAACGTTTGAATATCCGGCTCCGCCGCTTGCGTACGCAAGCTTGTTAACCATTGCCTAAAGTGCGTCTGTGACTGCGCAAGAAGATCAAACAACGCGGGTGTTACTGGTCGTGTCTGACGCAACCAAAGATTCATCACAATTTCTAGGGCATGGGCCACTTCACCCAAGCGGGTCAGCCCAACCATCCGACCACTTCCTTTGAGGGTATGAAATCCACGTCGTAATTCGGTAAGACGCTGGATATCGTCAGGTGCGCGTTGTAGCTCGGCGATGCGTGTTTCTTGTGCCTGTACGACTTCGTCGGCTTCTTGAAGAAAAATTTCTAAGAGTTCTTGGTCGATCACAATCGCGCTTGCACCAACCAACGCCTGCGTCGCTGGTGTGGGGACGGTGTCATCGGGTAGTGAGGCTGACGATTGACCGCGCTCGATCATCTGCGGGACCAAACTCAGTGTTGGTTTAACGGGCTGCGCAGCGGCGAGCGGTTGTAAGGCTTGGGCAAAATCAGCGTAGCCATCACGTTGTAGGTTTTCTAAATAGAAACCCAATCCCGAAATTTTTTGCGCAAGCGTTTCCATCGTCTGTTTAGAAGCACTTCCAGGCAGTCCTGCATTGAGCAGTTGATGGATGGTGTGCGTCACCTCTTGCATCAAGGCATACGCTTGCGACTCTTGTAATGCATGTAACTCAGACGCCAACGTTTGTAGCACAGGTTCGATCGGTAACAGAACACTGGGTTGGGTTGGGTCGCGGAAAAAAATATCCAGCGCTTGTTCTAGCTTGACGAGTTGCGAGGAGAGCTGCTTGAGACGGTCTGTTTGCGACGCACTGTGAGGCAAAGTGATCTGACCGATCGTTTCTTGGCTTAGAAGTTTTGCTTGTGCGGTTAGGGCATAAGCCTGTTGTATCTGTTGTGCCTCAGGTAAGCGCGTTTGTTTGGCTTGGGTCAAGGCGTACAGCACTGCACGTAACAAACGATCAGACACCTCCGCATGGACATGACGTAACTGTCGCTCAATACGCGCAGTCAGGCTGCGCACCATACGCTGGTCAAATTGCGTCGGTTGTTCAGCAACGGTTGCTAGCCACACCGCAACAATCCACCAAAAATCTTTTTGTATCGTTTTAGTCTGACGGGCTTCTGCTGCGAGCGCTGCAGCGCGCATCAGCATTAATCCTGGCAACGGATCGGCGTCACTCAACCAACTGAGCAGGCCACGTTGAAATTGTGCACGCAAGGCACCAATACGTCCTGATTCAAGCGCAGCATCGTTATTGGCTTGTGCACTGGAACTTCGCGTTGGCACTTTGGCTATCGCCGTAGGGAAAAAAAGATCGGCTTCGTATATGTCTGCTGCATGCCGAGCCTGGCCTAACGCGAGATACACAGGCCAAAGATCCGCGAGCTCTTCTTGTTGACCGTTTGCACGTTTTGCCAGCGCATCATCAATGGCGTCGAATGCGGACTGTAATGCCGCGCTCGCGGTCGGTAAATCGATATCAACGTCTGCTGCTCGAAGGGCGAGTAATACTTGCTCGGCTTCTTCTAATACACACGAAATTGACCGCAGTCCAATGAGTTTGACCGCCCCCGTTGCCTGGTGTAACTGACGTTGCGCGCGCTGTAACGACGCCACGTTGTCGGTTGCTGCTACATACTCTGCAAGGCCTGTACGCGCTCCCGCCAAAGCGAGCGTCATTTCACCTTTCACCCAAGTGAGCGTTGCGCGATCAGAGACTGGAGTCATCTTGGTTTAATCAGGTTTCAGGTTTCAGGTCGTTTTAAGTGGGGTGTGACACCGACAATTAGAGCTTGAAATTGGTAATCGCCTGTTTTAAATCTGCCGCCAAAGTACCCAGTGAGGACATTGCACCTGCTGCGCCACGTGTGCTGTTGGCATTTTTTTCGTTTGTTTTGAGAATACCCTGCATACGCGTTGCAACCTGACTTGCGACCGCGGATTGCTGCTCAGACGTAGTGGCCATTTGCTGAATTAATTCCGCCAGTCGCTGCGAAACAAGACCGATTTCGGCCAACGCTTGACCCGCGTGGTCAGAGCGGTGTGTGCCTTCTACCACACCAAGGGTACTACGCTCCATCGCGGCAATGGCATCTTGGGTGTCCGCTTGAATTGCTTTAACTAGGCCAGCGATTTGTCGCGATGCATCCGCCGAGCGCTCTGCAAGGCGTTGGACCTCTTCAGCTACCACCGTAAATCCACGTCCTGCTTCACCCGCACTCGCCGCTTGAATGGCTGCATTGAGCGCAAGCACGTTGGTTTGCTCGGTGATATCTGAGATGAGCTCGACGATTTCGCCAATTTGCAACGAGGAATCGCCTAAGCGCTTAATTCGCTTGGCGGTCTCTTGAATGTGTTCGCGAATTCCATGCATACCAGAGATGGCTTCTTGTACCGCGGCATGGCCTTTGTTTGATGCAACGAGCGCACTACGCGCAACGCTCGCTGATTCTGCCGCCTGACCTGATACCCCTTGAATCGCTTGCGCCACAGCCAGTACTTCAGCGCTGGTTGCGTCAATGTCTTTAGATTGTTCTTCAGACGAAACCAACAATGAATCAGCCGCTTGTTGTGCCACGTTCGTTGCGCGACCAACTTCATCCACCACAGCCGATACGCGTGTGATGAGTAAACGCAATTCTTCGATCGCAAAATTAACAGCATCGGCTAGTGCACCAGTGGACTCTTCGTTCACATCTGCCCGAACAGTGAGGTCACCACTCGCAAAGCTTTGCACCTCGTCAAGCAGACCAAGAATCGCTGACTGCTGACGTGCATTACGCGCTTGTTCTTCGTGCTCTCGCAGCTCGGCTCGAACTCGTGCACTGCGCTCGACATACAGGTAAATCCAAACCATCCGTACCAAGATTAAAAGCCCGAGTATCGAAAAAACAAGCGTCAAATAAACGGTTGCACGCTCGTTGAGCGCTTTTTGGTAACTCACGCTGAGCGCTTGCGTAGCGAGTAACAAAGCTTCGGAATCTGCCACGATCTGCTGCGATGCCCCGCGCGCAGCAATCAACCGTTCGACGTTACTCAAAATAGAGAACGTTGCATCTTGGTAGGTTTGAAAATTTTGATTGAGTTCTTGTAGGCGGGTATTGAGCTCATCGACATCAGTCGCGCCACGACGTGGCTGCAATACCGCGCCACGTAATAGGCTCAGCATCATGGCAAAATCACTCACGTCACGCTTTATGAGTGTCGGTACTTCTGCATCTGCAATATCACCGGCCAAAAGAACGTTCGCGTTTTTAGAAAAGCGTTGTGTGAGCATCACCAGCTGACCGGCAGCGGTGATTTCACGTGGACCAGCACTGCTATCTAAGATCAAGGCCAACACCCGTTCGGTGAGCGCCAACAGCTGTGGATTTCCGCTATTAATTTGCGCAAGTGCGGCGCCCAGGGTTTGCATGGTTTGCTCTTCATCGATGAGCAAGGTGGCGTTTTTATCTGTATTTTGCCAAACCGCTTCGAGTTGATCGAGCGCGGGGTGATCGGCGCCAAACGCAAGACGCGTCACCAGGTTTTGTTCTTTATTGCCACGTTGAAGACGCTGGATCGTGTCGCGAAATGCGTCTCGGCTTGTAGTAATTTGGCGATGTGCCTCGCTCTTGGTTTCTGGCGGACAAGCTTGGCCAACGCAAGGGCTCGTCGCTGTTTTTTTATATACCTCTGCACTTCCTAGCAGGCTGCGTTGCGCTGCTTTCGCAAGTCGTTGCGAGAGCATTTGTAGTTCGACAGAGTCTGATAACCACTGTCCGGTCTGCCGCGTATGATGATTATCAAATAAGACTAAAGCAACGATCAGCAGTAGCACGGCGATAAACAATACGCCCAGAATCAGCATTTGCTGTCGCCATGCGACTGCCTGCCCCTGAAATTTTTTTAACCATCCTAGCGTTAACCGTTGCTGCAATGCTGTGCGTACACGACGCAATCCATCTGCGCCTCCTGACCATTGGAATTGCATACTGCCTCCGAGTAAGGATAGACGCGCGGCTAAGAGGCCGCGATCTCCAAAAAAGAACGATGGGTAAGCAATGTGGCGAGATCAAGCTCTTGCCACACGCGCTCGGTGCCAGATTCATGCCATTGGGATGAGACCCAAGGTGATGCTGTTGGGTTGGGCTGTGCGGTCAGTGCATCTTGTTGCCGTAAACCGAGCAAGCGCTCCACCAAAAGTGCGCACTGCAAGGTGTGCGCATGGCCGATACAGATCAAGCGACTGTGCACACTAATCTGCGTCATTGGTGCGCCAAGAAACGCGGCTAAATCGGTCACACCAATTAATACGCCGCGTAAATTTGTCACGCCCAAAAACCACGTTTGGGTACCCGGAAAGGGCTGAATGACGCCGGGTGAGATGACCTCACCTGTTTCGGCTAACGGCAACACCCATGCTTGACCTGCACTTTCAAACGCAAGATACGACGTGGTTTGTGCACCTTGCGCGACCGCATTTAAGCGACCACGCAAGCTATGCTGAAAATCGGCGAGGCGCTGGCGTTCACGCATTGAGATCGATCAGGGTAGCGCTGCAATTTTTGCTGCAAGGACCGACAAATCGAGCGGCTTGACTAGATACGCATGCGCACCTTGTCGCATCCCCCAAATGCGATCCGTCTCTTGACCCTTTGAGCTGCAAATAATCACAGGAATATGTTGTAGTTGTGCGTCTCGCGCCATCGCACGTGTGGCCTGGAACCCATTGGTGCCAGGCATCACCACATCCATTAAGACAAGATCAGGGTGTTCGCTACGTACTTTTTGTAGCGCTTCTTCTCCATTCTCAGCCGTGATTACGACATAACCTAGCTTAGAGAGCACCTCTTTCAGGTGTTGTCGTTCAGTTGGCGAATCTTCTGCAACAAGAATTTTTTTCACTGGCATGAGAATGACTCCAACAATTAAAAACGTACGCGAGTAAGCGACGCAAGTGAGCGATCAGGCCCCTCGATGCAGTTGTGCATTGACCGATTGCAGCAAGCCATCACGCGTAAACGGTTTGGTGAGGTACTCGCTTGAGCCAACTAGGCGACCTCGAGCACGGTCAAACAAACTATCTTTTGACGACAACATGATGACCGGCGTCGCGGAGAACTGCGGATTTCTGCGAATCAATGCGCACGCCTGATAACCATCGAGCCGGGGCATCACAATGTCGATAAAAATGATATCGGGCTGATGATCGATGACCTTAGATAAGGCCTCAAAACCATCTTCAGCCAAAATCACGGTGGCTTGCGCTTGTAATAAAAAAATT